>NZ_JBPCSX010000147.1:0-24395 GCF_051006775.1 Mycobacterium sp. | reverse complement strand
GCGCGCAGCGTGCGGGTGAAGGCCGCCGACGCTGTGGGCTCGGGGAGATCGGCCAGGATGCGCAGCATATTGGGAATGTCGCGGCCGAATCTGGTCGATCCGAACATCGCCCCAACCAGGTGTCCGGCCACCTGCAGGGCGGGCAGCACCAACGGCAGGCGCAACAGCGCCAGCGCTTCGCCGCCGATCGGCAGCGCGGCAAATCGCAGCGCGATGTTCACGTCCCTGGTGACGCCGCCGGCCCCCACCAGGATCATCCGCTCCACCAATTGCGGGAACTGGTAGGCGAATTGCATGGCCACGCCACCACCGAGTGAATGCCCGACCACCGTGACTCTGTCGATGTCGAGCACACTGAGCAGGTCGCGCATACCGTTGGCGTAGGCGGCCACCGAGTAATCGGCCCGAGGCTTGTCGGATTTACCGTGCCCCAACAGATCTGGAGCGATCACGGTGAACCGCTTCGCCAGTTCACTGTGCACCGGTTCCCATGTCGTGGAGTTGTCGCCGATACCGTGAATCAGCAGAAGGGCCGGCCCCGAACCGGCAATCCGGAAGGCCCGACGGTAGCCGTGGATGGTGCGATACCGCAGTTTAGGGGTCAGCATGTCGCCCGGTTCCGTTGCGGTCTTACGCTGTCCCATGTTCGCGATCCTAAGGGCCCTTCGCCGGGTCCTCTACTCGAGCGCTATCGCCGCAGTCCGCGGGCTCATCCGGGCCGGTACCAGAGGTTGCGGTGGCCTAATCCTTGATGTCGATGGATACCGGTTCGACATCCCAGATGTCGTCGCAGTACTCGGCGATCGAGCGGTCAGAGGAGAACTTGCCGCTGCGTGCGCTGTTGAGGATCGACATCCGGGTCCACAACTCGGTGTCCTGCCAGGCGGCGCTGACCTCATGCTGGCAGCGGATGTAGTCGGCGTAGTCGGCGAGCACCAGGAAGTGGTCATGGTTGGTCAGGTTCCCCACCAGCGGGGCAAACACGTCGGTGTCCCCATGTGAGAACGTGCCGTCGGCGATCAGGCCGAGGACCGCGGCGAGTTCGGCATTGCGTTCGATGTAGTCGCGGGGCCGGTAGCTCTTGTAGAGCTCGTCGACATCGTCGACGGTCAAGCCGAACAGGAAGAAGTTCTCCGGGCCGGCTTCCTCGCGCATCTCGACATTGGCCCCGTCGAGGGTGCCGATGGTGAGCGCGCCGTTGATCATGAACTTCATGTTGCCGGTGCCGGAGGCTTCCTTTCCGGCGGTGGAGATCTGCTCGGAGAGATCAGCTGCGGGGTAGATCAGCTGACCGTTCTGCACGTTGAAGTTGGGAACAAACGCGACCCGCATCCGGTCGTTGACGTCCGGATCGGCGTTGACCGTCTCGCCGACCGAGTTGATCAGCTTGATCATGAGTTTTGCCATGTGATAGCCCGGGGCGGCTTTGCCGCCGAAAACCCAAGCGCGCGGGGGGATATCGAGACCGGGATTCTGCTTGAGCCGGTGGTAAACGCTGATGATGTGCAGGACGTTGAGATGCTGGCGCTTGTACTCGTGAATACGCTTGACCTGAACGTCGAAGAGCCAGTCCGGGTTCAGTTCGATGCCGGTCTGCTCAGCGACATAGCGGGCGAGCCGAGCCTTGTTCTCCCGCTTCACTGCCCGCCACTTGCGCTGGAAACCGGGGTCATCGGCCAGCGGTTCCAGCGCGCGGAGCCGATTAAGGTCGGTCAGCCAGCCGGTTCCGATGGTCTCGTCAAGCAGTTGGCGCAGACCGGGATTGGCCAGACCAACGAAGCGACGGGGTGTGACACCGTTGGTCTTGTTGCTGAATCGCTCAGGCCACAGCTCGTAGAAGTCTTTGAGCACAGTGTCTTTGAGTAACTCGGAGTGCAGTGCTGCGACCCCGTTGATGGCGTGGCTGCCGACGGTGGCCAGATGTGCCATCCGGACGCACTTGGTGCCGTCCTCGCCGATCAGCGACATCCGCCGTACGCGATCGGCGTCACCGGGGAATGCCGCGCGAACCTCGTCGAGGAACCGGCGATTGATCTCGTAGATGATCTCCAGGTGTCGCGGTAGGAACTGGGCGAACATCGACAGGGGCCAGGTTTCGAGTGCTTCGGGCAGCAGCGTGTGATTGGTGTAGGCCATGGTTGCCACGGTGATGCCCCAGGCCTTGTCCCATTCCAGTCCGCGTTCGTCGATGAGCAGTCGCATCAGCTCGGCGACCGCGATCGACGGGTGGGTGTCGTTGAGCTGCACGGCGACCCGGTTGGGGAGCTCGTCTACGTCCAGGCCGGCCAGGTCTTCGAGTAGGTGCAGGATGTCCTGCAGTGAGCAGGACACGAAGAAGTACTGCTGGGCCAGCCGCAACTGCTTGCCCACCTCCGGCTGATCGTTCGGGTAGAGCACCTTGGTGATGGTCGAGGAGACGACCTCCTCGCGTACCGCGTTGTAGTAGTCGCCCGCGTTGAAGGCGTCGAGCACCAGGGACTGGATCGCGGTCGCACTCCACAGGATCAGGGTGTTGCACGTGTTGACGCCGTAGCCCTGGATCGGCGTGCCGTAGTGCAGCCCCTTGGCGATTCGTTCGGGAATCCACCGGACACGCTCGCGGCCCTGGGCATCGATGTGACGCTCGGTGCGGCCGCCCCAGCCCACCTGATAGTTGATCTCCGGTTTGGCGATCTCCCACGGATTGGGTTCGGCGAGCCAGTTATCGGTCTTCTCCACCTGCCAGCCATCATGGATCTCCTGATCGAAGATGCCGAACTCGTAGCGAATCCCGTAACCGACGGCGGGCCGCTCGAGGGTGGCCAGCGAATCCAGGTAGCAGGCCGCCAACCGGCCGAGCCCGCCATTACCGAGCCCCGGTTCCTGCTCGCAGGCCAGGACCTCGTCGATGTCCTGGCCCAGGGCGGCCAGTGCCGTGCGGGCCTGGTCCTCGATCTGTAGGTTGAGCAGGTTGTTGCCCAGATGCGGCCCGAGCAGGAACTCCGCCGAGAGGTAGGCCGTCACCTTCCGGCTGAGGTCGACGTAGGTCTGGGTGGTTGCGGCCCACCGGTCCTGCATCCGGTCCCGTACCGCCAGCGCCAGTGCGTGGTAGTAGTGCTTGGGCTCCAGCAGTGCGGCCGGGCGTCCCAGGGTGTAGCGGAGGTGGTCCTCGATCGCCTGACGCAGCGCCTCGGCACTCATCCCGGTCCGGGTGTCCTCCGCTGCGGCCCGCTGGGCCGGCGTGTTGATGACATCACTCATGTGTATTTCCCCGATGTATGAAATCCGGCCATCCCCGACAGCCTTGGTGGAGCGAGTATCGCACCGCAGGTGCCCGCGTCGGGCCGGTATGGAGCGTCCCCCGGGGTGAACATCTCAAGGACGGACGCAGGTAGTCTCAGCAAATGGCGCGCAAACAGCAGACCGCCCCGGCTGCCCCCGCCTCGGGGTTGCCTGGCGGCCCTACGCAGGTCTCAGTCCGGACCGCGGCCGCCTGACGCCCATGTTGCGCCGCATCGCCGAGATCGCCATTGCCGCACCCCGCCGGGTGCTGCTTATCGCCGCTTTTCTGGCGGCAGCCATCGGCGTTTTCGGTGTCCCGGTGGCCCAACACCTTTCACCGAGCGGGTTCGGAGACCCCACGGCGCAGTCCTCCCGCGCCGCCGAAGTGCTGACCAAGAAATTCGGTCAGGGTGACGTGCCGCTGGTCATCGTCGTCACAGCGCCGGATCGTTTCGACAGCCCCGCGGCGCGCGCGGTGGCAACCGGTGTCATCGATGAGTTGAAGCGTTCCGGCCACGTCGCCACCATCAGCTCCGCATGGACGTCCCCACGTGAGGCCGCCTCGGCGCTGGTGAGCAGCGACCGCAAGTCCGGTCTGATCGCCACCGGCATCGTGGGCACCGAGGCGCAGCAGCAGACCTACACCCGGGAGCTGACCGACTCCGTCGTCGGCGACCGGAACGGCATCGAGGTCCGCGCCGGCGGTACGGCGATGGTCAACCTGCAGGTCACCCAGCAGTCACAGCGCGATCTGTTGATGCTGGAGGCGATCGTGGTACCGCTGAGCTTCCTGGTGCTGATCTGGGTGTTCGGCGGGGCGCTGACCGCCGCGCTGCCGATCGGCGTGGGTGTCATGGCGATCCTCGGCTCGCTGGCCGTGCTGCGCACCGTCACCTTCTTCACCGATGTCTCGATCTTCGCGCTGAACCTGACCACCGCAATGGGTTTGGCACTGGCGATCGACTACACCCTGCTGATGATCAGCCGCTACCGCGACGAATTGGCCGGCGGGGCGCAGCGCGAACAGGCCGTCATCACGATGATGGCGACGGCCGGCCGCACCGTGCTGTTCTCAGCCGTCACCGTCGCGTTGTCGATGGCTGTGATGGTGCTGTTCCCGATGAACTTCCTGCGATCGTTCGCCTACGCCGGTGTTGCCACCGTCGCCTTCGCGGCCGGTGCCGCCGTTCTAGTCACGCCGGCGGCCATCATGTTGCTCGGTGATCGCATCGACGCGCTCAACGTCCGGCGCCTGCTGCGAAAGATGCTCGGTCGGCCCGAACCGGCGGCGCGTCCCTGGCATGAGGAATTCTGGTATCGCACAGCGAAATTCGTGATGCGCCATGCCGTTCCGATCGGTCTCGCCACCGTGGTCGTGCTCGGTGTGCTCGGTGCGCCGTTCTTCGGTGTTCGCCCCGGTTTTCCCGATGACCGGGTGCTGCCCAAGTCGGCGTCGGCCCATCAGGTCGGCGATCTGCTGCGCACCGAATTCGCCAACGACTCCGATAGTGCCGTGCCGATCGTCATTCCGGATGCCACCGGCCTGAGTCCCGAAGAGATCGGCCGCTACGCCGCCGAACTCTCCCGGGTGGCCGATGTGTCATCAGTGTCGGGGCCGACGGGTGCGTATATCAACGGAAAGCCCGTCGGACCGCCGATCGCCGCAACCGGGATCGCCGATGGCAGCGCTCTGGTCACGGTCAGCAGCACCGCGGCGCTGTTCTCCACACCCTCCGAAACCCAACTCGACCGGCTGCACGCGATCGCCACACCGGGTGGGCGCGCGGTGGAGTTCGCCGGGCTGGCGCAGACCAACCGCGACAGCGTTGACGCCATCGTCTCCCGGCTGCCCCTGGTGCTGGGCCTGATCGCGGCCATCATGCTGGTGCTGTTGTTCCTGCTCACCGGCAGCGTGGTGCTGCCGGTCAAGGCACTGATACTCAACATGCTCTCGCTGAGCGCCGCGTTCGGCGCGATGGTGTGGATCTTCCAGGAAGGACACTTCGGCGCACTCGGCACCACGCCGACCGGAACCCTGGTTGCCAACATGCCGGTGCTGCTGTTCTGTATCGCATTCGGGCTGTCGATGGACTACGAGGTCTTCCTGGTGTCGAGGATCCGGGAGTTCTGGTTGGCTTCCCCGCAGGGGTCCGCCGACAATGACGAGAGTGTGGCACTGGGCCTGGCCCGTACCGGCCGCGTCATCACGGCCGCGGCCCTGATCATGGCGATCTCATTCGCCGCACTGGCGGCCGCCAAGGTGGCTGTGATGCGGTTGTTCGGCGTCGGTCTGACCCTGGCAGTGCTGATGGACGCGACCATGGTGCGTCTGGTTCTGGTACCCGCGTTCATGCATGTGATGGGCAAGTGGAATTGGTGGGCGCCCAAGCCGTTGGTGAAACTCCATGCCCGGCTGGGTATCAGCGAGGAAGGCCCGGCCCAGAAGGCGGACTACCCGAGGTAATCGGACTCGAGCACGAGATCGGGCATCAGCGTCTGATACTCGACATGGGTGCGGTGCTCTTTCGTCCGCCAACCCTTGTCCTGGTGATCGCGCATATATGCGCGATACTTCGGGGATCCGGGGAAACCGACGTTGTCGGCGACCACGACTGAGCCGGGATGCAGCCAGCCACGATCGACGATGGTCAGCAGGTCGGCCAGGTAGGCGTTCTTGTCATGATCGATGAAGAGGAAGTCCAACGCACCGGGGGTGAAGCCGTGCTCGGACTGCAATCTGTCCAGTGTTCGTCCCGAGTCGCCGATGGTGCCGACTACACACGTGATGCGGTCCGCGACACCGGCGTGGGTCCAGATGCGCCGCGCGACTTCAGCATTGGCGGCCGACAACTCCACGGAGAACACCCGAGCGTCAGGGGCGGACCGGGCGATCAGCAATGCGCCGTAGCCGCAGTAGGTGCCCAACTCCAGCACCAGTCGCGGGTTCGACCGCCGGACCGCCGCAGCGAGCAGCCTGCCCTTCTCATCGCCGACGTTGACCAGGAAGGACTTTTCGTACGAGTAGCGGTCGATGGCGGCCAGAACGTCGTCGATATCGCCCGGGCGCGCGTGGTCCACGACGTAGTCGGCTGCGGCCGACTCCCGCCCGTCGCCCAACTGGCCGGTCGAATTGAACTTCCGGATGCCGATGCCGGCACGCAGAATCGACCAGCGCAGCATCGGCAACCGCTTCCTCAGTCCCATGCGGCTAGGCTACGTGTTGGGCCGTCGTCTCAGTCGGTGCCGCAATGCAGGGGTTCGGTGTGACAGATGACGCCGCGTGACGATGTTCGGGTAAGTGGCAGTAGGACTGTCATAGCGCTGTGTTACGGAGTGGTCTGCCACGCGTCTTTTGTCGCCGGGGTGCTCACCATGATGCTGGCGATGTTCTTCGGCATGAGCCGATCGCTGGGATCGGTTCCCACGCCGTGGAACTGGATTACCAACGCCGCTTTGCTCGCACAGTTCGCTGCCACCCACTCGCTGTTGCTCACCGCCCGCGGCAGGGCGCTGATGGCGCGAATGCCGCCGCGGGGTGCCGGATCCACGCTGTCGACGACGACCTACGCGACAATCGCCGCGGTCCAGGTGTTCCTGCTCTTCGCGTTCTGGTCCCCGACCGGAACGATCTGGTGGCAGGCCGGCGGACCGGTGCTGGTCGTGATGACCTGCCTCTACGGGATCTCCTGGCTGCTGCTGGGTAAGTCGATGGCCGACGCCGGCCTGGGGTTGCAGACCGGCAGCCTGGGGTGGGTTGCCCTGCTGCGTGGCCGTAAGCCGGTCTACCCGCCCATGCCGGTGACCGGGCTCTTCCGGTTCACCCGCCAGCCGATCTATGTCGCCTTCACGCTGACGCTGTGGACTGTTCCGACCTGGACGCCCGATCAGCTGGTCCTCGCCGGCACTCTGACGGCGTACTGCGTAGCGGCTCCGCTGCTGAAGGAGGCCCGCTACCGGCGAATCTACGGATCCGCGTTCGAGGCCTATGCCCGCACCGTGCCCTACTGGTTGCCCCGGCCGAAAAAGCAGTGATGAACGCCACTATTAGCTCTGCCGTCAGCGAACGGTAAGGGTGTGTTCGCTGGGGTCGAGGCATAATGAATAGCATGTCGAGCAAACTCGGTCCGAAACCGATCGGGCCCAAAAGTGTGATCGCAGGAGTTCAGGGCGCCCTGCCCCCGAACCGCTACAGCCAGGCCGAGATCACCGACGCCTTCCTCAAGTTCCCGGCCTTCGCCGGCCACGAGAAGATCGTGCGCAGCCTGCACAGTTCCGCCAAGGTCGGCCACCGGCACCTGGTGTTGCCGATCGAGGCCTACCCCGGCCTGAACGACTTCGGCGAAGCCAATGACCTGTTCATCGAGCACGCCGTTGAACTCGCCTGCAAGTCGCTGACCGCCGCCCTCGACGAGGCGGGACTGGAGCCCGAGGACGTCGACATGGTGATGTCGACGACCGTCACCGGGATCATGGTGCCCTCGCTGGAAGCCCGGGTCGCCGCCCGGATGGGCCTGCGGCCCGATGTGCGCCGGGTCCCGATGTTCGGCCTCGGCTGCGTCGCGGGTGCGGCGGGTATCGCGCGTCTGCATGACTACCTCAAAGGTGATCCCGACGGGGTGGCGGTGCTGCTGTCGGTCGAGCTGTGCTCGCTGACCTTCCCGGCGCTGACGGCCGAGATCGCCGGTCTGGTCGGTGGAGCGCTCTTCGGCGATGGCGCCGCTGCGGTGGTCGCCGTCGGTGAGCGCCGCGCTGAAAAGATCCGCGCCGGCGGGCCGACCGTCATCGACACCCGCAGCCACCTGTACCCGGACACCCAGCGCACCATGGGCTGGGATATCGGGCCGAAGGGCTTCGAACTGGTGCTCTCACCGGACGTCCCGGAGGTCGTCAGCCGCTACCTGCGTGCCGACGTCACCGGATTGCTGGGCGACCACGACCTCACTCTCGACGATATCGGCACCTGGGTCAGCCATCCCGGTGGACCGAAGGTGATCGAGGCCATCGTGGAGAGCCTCGATCTCTCCGATGACGCCCTCGAGCTCACCTGGCGATCGCTGGCCGAGGTCGGCAACCTCTCGTCGTCGTCAGTTCTGCACGTTCTGCACGACACGATCGCCAAGACCCCGCCGGCCGGACCCGGCGTGATGATGGCAATGGGTCCCGGATTCTGCTCGGAATTGCTTCTGCTGCAGTGGCACTGACGGGCGGTTCGCGATGACCTCGCTCGCCTGGTTCACACTTCTCGTCGGCGTTGTCGCCGTCGAGCGGCTCGTCGAACTCGTCGTCGCCAAACGCAATCTGGCCTGGAGCCGGGCGCATGGCGGTGTGGAGTTCGGCTCCGGTCACTATCCGGCGATGGTGACGCTCCACACCGGATTCCTGGTCGGCTGTCTGGCCGAGGTGTACCTGCTGAACCGTCCGTTCCTGCCCGTCCTCGGCTGGTCGATGCTCGCGATCGTCGTCGCTGCACAGTTGTTGCGCTGGTGGTGCATCACCACGCTCGGCACGCAGTGGAACACCCGCGTTGTCGTCGTACCCGGGGCGCCTCGGGTGACCGGCGGCCCCTACCGGTTCTTCTCGCACCCCAACTACGTCGCGGTGATCGCCGAGGGTTTCGCGCTGCCACTGGTACACACGGCCTGGATCACCGCTGTGGTCTTCACCGCCCTCAATGCTGTTCTGCTCAACCGGCGGATCGCCGTTGAGAACTCCGCTCTGGCGAGGCTGGCATGATCGACCTTCTGGTGGCCGGCGGCGGGCCGGCAGGCCTGGCGACTGCGATGTATGCCACCCAGGCCGGGCTGGAGGCCGTCGTCATCGACCGCCGCCGCGGCCCCATCGACAAGGCATGCGGTGAGGGCATGATGCCGCACACGGTCGGGCATCTCCGAGCGCTTGGAGTCGTCCCGCACGGCAAGGCTTTCCACGGCATCACCTACCTGGATGCCACCCGCAGTGTGCGGGCCGACTTCCGTGGCGGCAGCGGTTTGGGCATGCGGCGCACCGCACTGCACGAGGCGCTGTCCGATGCCGCGACCGCAGCCGGTGTGCGCATCATCGAGGGCGACGTCGGCGAGATCACCCAGGACGAGACCTCGGTGTCCTGCGGCGGTCTCCAAGCCCGGTATCTGGCCGCGGCGGACGGTCTGCACTCGCCCATCCGGCGCGCGCTGGGTCTGAGCCTTCCGAGTCGGGGCAGGCGCCGGTGGGGGATTCGCCGGCACTTCGAGATCGCACCCTGGAGCGATACCGTCCAGGTGTACTGGTCATCGGAAACCCGGACCGAGGCCTATGTCACGCCGGTGGCGGACAACTGTGTGGGCGTCGCGATCCTCTCCTCGGAGCAGGGCAAGTTCGGCGATCATCTGATCGAATTCCCGAGGCTGGAAGAGCGATTGTCGGGTGCCTCGCACGGTTCGGACCGGGCTGCCGGTCCGTTGCGCCAGCGGGTACGCGCCCGGGTTGCCGGTCGGGTCCTACTCGTCGGTGACGCCGCCGGGTATGTGGACGCGCTTACCGGCGAAGGGCTCGGCATCGCCTTCGGCGGGGCGGAGGTATTGGTCCAATCCGTGCTGGCCGACAATCCCGGCGGCTACGATCACAGCTGGCGTCAGATGTCCCGTCGCTATCGGTTCCTGACCGCCGGTCTGCTGGAGGCGAGTGGGCTCAAACCGGTCCGTTCCCTGATCGTTCCGGCGGCGCACGCACTACCGAAGGCTTTCAGCGGGATTGTGAACCTGCTCGCGAACTGAGGGAAGCTAGACCCATGACGGCAGAACGCGATGACGGGCTGGCCGCATCCTTGGAACAGAGCCCACAACTGGTAGCGCTGCGCGCCGAGGCTCTGGCCGAGATGGCGCTCTTCGAGGATTGTTCCTCCGAGCAACTGCATAGCCTGGCAACTCGGATGCGGCCGTTGCGGGCCGAACGTGGTCAGGTCCTGATGCGCCAGGGTGAACAGGCGGTCTCGTTCATCCTGATCCAATCCGGCAGGGCCGAGGTTATCCACACCTCCGATGACGGCTCTGTGGTGCTCGACGAGGTTTCCGCCGGCGTGATCGTCGGCGAGATCGCCCTGCTCCGCGATAAGCCCCGCACCGCCACCGTCACAGCGGCCGAGACCTTGTCGGGCTACATCGGCGATGAGAAGGCCTTCGGTGCACTGGCCGACCTGCCCGGTGTCAGCGAGCGGCTGCTGCGTACCGCGAGACAGCGTCTCGCGGCATTCGTGACGCCGATCCCCGTCCTGTTCAAGGATGAGACCGAACTTCTCCTTCGTCCGGTGCTGCCGGGCGACAGCGAGCGGTCCAATCATCCCTCGGTGCAGTTCTCCACGGAGACCCTCTACCGCCGTTTCATGTCCACCCGCGCGCCGAGTGCGGCGCTGATGGAATACCTGTTTCAGGTCGACTACATCGACCATTTCGTTTGGGTGCTCGTCGACGGTGCGGACGGTCCGGTGGTCGCCGATGTGCGCTTCGTTCGCGACGTCGACGACTCGGGCGCCGCCGAGATCGCGTTCATCGTCGCCGACGACTACCAGGGGCTGGGCATCGGCAATTTCCTGATGGCCGCGCTGAGCATCTCGGCGAAGGTCGGCGGGGTTCGGCGGTTCACCGCCCGGCTACTCGCCGACAACCTGCGGATGCGCGCCATCCTCGACAAGTTCGGCGCGGAATACGAACGTGACGAGCCCGGTGTGGTGCTCACCGAGTTCGATGTCCCGGAGCCGTCCGAGTTCGGTATCGACGCGGAGATCGCCGATCAGATCCGTTCTGTCACACGACAAGTCCTGCGCGCAGTGGGTTAGAGCCACTACGGCACGAAGCCGAACGCATCGATCCCGGTCCCGCAGTGCAGGTAGGTTGGGGAGATGCGCAAAGCATTCATAGCAACGGCAGTGGCCACTGCGGCAGCGGCCGCGGTTGGAAGTGCGACCAGCCGGGATGGCGTCGAGGGCTGGTACACCACGATCCGCAAACCGCGGTACGTCCCGCCCAACGTCGTCTTCCCGATCGCCTGGACAACGCTGTACGTCGATATCGCCGCCACGTCCGCGGCGGCCATCAACCGGTTCCGCGCCGATGGCGACGACGAAAAGGCAGTGGCCTACGTCGTGGCACTCGGTGCGAATCTGGTGCTCAACGCCGGCTGGAGTTGGATCTTCTACGGAAGGCACCGTCTGGCGCTGTCGGCGGCCGCGGCCGCACTTCTGACGGCCAGCAGCGCCGATCTGGTCCGCCGCGCGGCCGACGCCGACCCCAAGCTGGGCGCCGCTCTGGCGCCGTATCCACTGTGGTGTTCTTTCGCCACAGTGCTATCCACCGACATCTGGCGGCTGAACCGCTGATCGGGCCGCGGCGTGAAGTCCGCGACATGAAGTAGATTGGCCGCGATGATGATGCGGGCGGTGGTGGTCGCGGCGGTGTGTGCCGGTGTGGTCGCCGGGTGCGGTGGACAGTCTGAGGATCGTGGCCCGACCGCAGACCTGAGCAGGATCGCGGATATCAAAGCGAGTTTCGGTCCGCAGTTCCGCCTCACTGAGATCGCGCCCACCGGTATCGACCCCAAAGTCCTGGCCGGTCAGAAACTTCCGGACGGCATCGTCTTCCAGCCGGCATCCTGCGGCACGTTCGCCACCGGGCAACTGGTGCCCGCTGGAACCGAGGGCAATATGTCCGCTGTCTCCGCCGAGGGCGAGGGTAACCGCTTCGTCGTCATCGCCCTGGAGACCAATGAGCCGGTGCCCGTAGTGGAGCCCGGACCGGATTGCCAGAAAGTGTCCTTCGTCGGCGGACCGCTACGCGGAACCGTGGATGCGGTGGAGGTGCCCAGGATCGATGGGACCAAGACCATCGGCGTACACCGGGTTGTGCAGACGGTGATCGACGGCAAGCCCCGCACCGGTGAGGTCTTCAACTACTCAGCGCACTTCGGTAACTACCAGGTGATTGTTTCGGCTAATCCCCTTGTGCTGCAAGATAAACCGGTTGTTCCGGTTAACACCCAGCGTGCCCGCGATTTGCTGATCGCCGGAGTCAACGCGATCCGTAAGTAGATTCAGCGCACGTTGCGCGGCCGAAACTGCACGCTGATCCTGGGTCCGGTCGGCACAGTGGTCTTCGGCACGGCGTGTTCCCAGGTGCGCTGACAGGAACCGCCCATCACCAACAGGTCGCCGTGATGCTGCGGTAACCGCAGCGAGGGCCCGCCACCGCGTGGACGCAACGCGAACATCCGGGATGCACCGAGGCTGATCACCGCGACCATGGTGTCCTCGGTGCTGCTTCGTCCGATGGTGTCCCCGTGCCACGCCACGCTGTCCGACCCGTCCCGGTACAGGCAGAAGCCGGCACTGGTGAACGGCTCACCCAACTCCCCGGCGTAGATGTCGTTGAGGCGCCGGCGCAGTCCCGCGATCGCCGGGTGGGGCGGCGGGGTGGCGGTGAGATCGTGAAAGCTCACCAGGCGCGGCACGTCGAGCACCCGGTCGTACATCGTGCGTCGCTCAGCGCGCCAGGGCACCGCCGTCATCAGTTCGGCGAACAGGTCGTCGGGATCGCCGGCCCAGCCGGAGCGCCATTCGATCCAGGCGCCCCTGCCCAGATCGCGACGCTCGCTGTGCTCAAACAGTGAGCCCTGAACCGCTACAGCCACACCGGTAGGATATCGCACACACGTTCGATTGCCTCCGGTTCGGCCGGGCGGGGCGATACCGTTCACGCTGTGACCGAAACCCTGGGCGTCGACTCGGAGGTCGGCGCACTGCGCTCGGTCATCCTGCATCGCCCGGATGCCGAGTTGCAGCGCCTGACCCCGCGCAATAACGATGCGCTGCTCTTCGACGGCGTGCCCTGGGTTGCCCGGGCCCAGGATGAGCACGACGCCTTCGCCGCCCTGCTGCGTTCCCGCGGGGTGGAGGTGCTCCTGGTCGCCGACCTGCTGGCCGAGGCGCTCGCCAGTGGCGCGGCCCGTGTTCAGGGCATCGCCGCCGCGGTGGACAGCCGCCGGCTCGGTGTGCCGCTCGCGCAGGAACTCGCCGGCTTTCTGCGGACTCTGGCGGCCTCCGAGTTGGCGCGGGTGCTGATGGCCGGAATGACATTCGGTGAGCTGTCGCTGGGGGATGCGATCGACACCTCCCTGGTGCGACGGATGCATCGCGGCGGTGATTTCGCCATCGACCCGCTACCGAACCTGATGTTCACCCGCGACTCGTCGTTCTGGATCGGACCGCGTGTCGCCATCACCTCGCTGGCGCTGGCGGCACGGGTCCGCGAGACCTCGCTCACCGATCTCATCTATGCCCACCACCCGCGTTTTCTCGGGGTGCGACGTGCCTACGAGTCGCGTACGGCCCCGGTAGAGGGTGGAGACGTTCTGCTGCTGTCCGCCGGAGTGGTCGCGGTCGGAGTAGGGGAGCGGACCACCCCGGCAGGTGCGGAAGCCCTGGCGCGCAGCCTTTTCGACGACGATCTGGCGCACACCGTGCTCGCAGTGCCGATCGCCCAGCAGCGGGCCACGATGCACTTGGACACGGTGTGCACCATGGTCGACCGCGACGCGGTGGTGATGTACCCGGCTATCAAGGACACGCTGACGGCGTTCACCCTCAAGCGCACTGGGGAGGGCATCAGGATTCTCGACGAGGCGCCGTTCGTGTGCGCCGCCGCCGAGGCGATGGGCATCGACAAGCTTCGCGTCATCGACACCGGGCTCGACCCGGTGACTGCCGAACGCGAGCAGTGGGATGACGGCAACAACACACTGGCGATCTCACCCGGTGTGGTCGTTGCCTACGAGCGCAACACCGAGACCAATGCCCGCTTGCAGGACGCCGGCATCGAGGTGCTGCCCATTGCCGCCGCAGAACTGGGCACCGGCCGGGGTGGGCCACGGTGCATGTCCTGTCCGGCCGCCCGCGACCCGCTCTGAGCCTGCGAACGCCATCTCAGCCCCTCACCCGCGGCGGGGGCTCAGCGCCAACTGGGCAGCCACATCTCCATGTTCCAGGTGCCCTGTGAGATCGGTATCCCGGTGAGGATCGGGAAGAGCCAGACGAAATTCGTGATGACCAGCGCCAGATAGCAACAGACGGCGATCACGCCCAGCGTTCGACGTTCGGCGTCGCGATTGCTCGGCGCATAGAGGATGTCGCCGAGGATCAGCGCGATAGCCATCACCAGGAACGGCGCCATCGTGACGGCATAGAAGAAGTACATCTGCCGGTCGATATCGGCGAACCACGGCAGCCAGCCCGCGCAGTAGCCGACCAGGATGACCCCGTACCGCCAGTCGTGCCGGACGAACGCCCGCCACAACGCGTAGAGCAACACCGGCACGGCCAGCCACCACATCGTCGGGGTGCCGACCAGCATCACCGCCTTGACGCAGGAGGCCTGTCCGCAACCGGGAACGTTCTCGTTGTCGATCGCGTAGAGCACCGGGCGCAATGACATCGGCCAGGTCCACGGTTTGGACTCCCACGGGTGGTGGTTGCCCGCGGCATTGGTCAGCCCGGAATGGAAGTCGTACGCCTTATAGGTGTAGTGCCACAGCGACCGGATCGCGTCGGGAAACTGGTACCAGCGCCGCTCACCGATCGACTGGCCGGCCTCGTAGCGGTTGACCGCGGTCTCCGAGGCGAACCACGGTGCGTAGCTCAGCAGATATATCGCCGGCGGGATCACTCCGAACGCCCACGCCAGAGGTCCGAGGTCACGGCGCAGCACGCCCAGCCACGGCCGCGGCACCCGGTAGGACCGCCGCGCGGCGACATCGGTGCCCAGGGTCATCAGTCCAAAGAACACGATGAAGAACAGCCCGGACCACTTCGTCGCGATCGACAGACCGAGCAACACGCCCGCGCCGAACCGCCACCACCGAACACCAAGCCTTGGGCCCCAGGGTGTTTCGGCTATACGGCCTTCGATGAAGGCGATGTGCATGCGCTCTCGGACCTGATCGCGGTCAACCATGAGTGCGCCGAAGGCGGCAACGACGAATACGGTGAGGAAGATGTCGAGCAGGGCGGTGCGGGCGGCGACGAAGCTGACGCCGTCGGCGATCAGCAGCAACCCGGCGATCGCCCCGAGTACCGTCGAGCGGCTGATACGCCGCACGATGCGCACCACCAGTGCCACCAGCAACACGCCGAACACCGCGGCGGTGAATCGCCAGCCCAGACCGGTGTAGCCGAACAGCGCCTCGCCGAGTGCGATCAGCTGCTTACCGGCTGGTGGGTGCACGATCAGACCGAAGCCGGGGTTGTCCTCAACGCCGTAGTTGTGCAGCAGCTGCCAGGCCTGCGGGGCGTAGTGCTTCTCGTCGAAGATCGGCGTGCCGGCGTCGGTCGGAGAGCCCAGGTTCAGGAATCGGGTGATCGCGGCCAGCGCGGTGATCAACGCGGTCGCGGCCCACCCCTGAAGCCGGTCGGTCGGCCCGAAGTCTGCGGCCGGGACCAGCGGCCCGGGACTCACGACCGGCACGTCGCGCAGGGGCGCGTCGAGGTCGTCGGCCGTCATGGTCACCCGGTCAATCGTAGGGTGTGGGGTGTGACCGGCCGGCTGCTCCTCGGGGCCACCCCATTAGGGCAGCCGGATGACGCCTCCAAACGTCTGGTGGAGGCGTTGCGCACCGCCGACGTCGTCGCCGCCGAGGACACCCGCCGGGTGCGCATCCTGGCCCGCTCGCTGGACGTGACGATCGGCGGCCGCGTCGTGAGCCTGTTCGACCAGAACGAGGCGGCCCGGGTCCCGGCCCTGCTCGAGGAGATCATCGCCGGCGCGACCGTCCTGGTGGTCAGTGACGCCGGCATGCCGTTGGTCAGCGATCCCGGCTACCGGCTGGTGTCGGCGTGCGCCGCGGCAGGGCTGACGGTCAGCTGCCTGCCCGGACCGTCGGCGGTCACCACCGCGCTCGCGGTCTCCGGCCTGCCCTCGGACCGGTTCTGCTTCGAAGGCTTCCCGCCACGTAAGCGGTCGGCGCGCCGCGGCTGGCTGGCCGGGCTGGCAGTCGAGCCGCGCACCACGGTGTTCTTCGAGTCCCCCCGCCGGCTGGCCGAATGTCTGCAGGACGCGGTCGAGGAGTTGGGCGGTGACCGGCGCGCGGCCGTATGCCGGGAGCTGACGAAGGTGCACGAGGAGATCCGCCGCGGAACGCTGGCCGAACTCGCCGAGTGGGCGATCGGCGGCGTACTCGGTGAGATCACCGTGGTGCTCGCCGGCGCCGCACCGGTCGCTGATATGGACTCGATGGTGACCGCGGTGGGCGCACTCATCGAGGACGGGATGCGGATCAAGGACGCCTGCGCGGCGGTGGTGCACGCGCACCCGGGATCGCCGTCCCGGCGGGAGCTCTACGACGCGGTGCTGCGCTCCCGACCCGGTGGCCGGGAGCGTGGCGACTCGGGGTATTCAGACGCGTGACCGACGATCGCGGCGGCCTTGTCGAGGCATTCCTGCCACTCCGCGACCGGATCCGAATCTGCGGTGATCCCGCCGCCGACACCGAGCACCGCGTGGCCGTGTGTATCGAATTCGACGGTTCGGATGGCCACGTTGAGCTCACATCCGGCCACCGGTGAGGCCATCCCAACGGTGCCGCAGTACACCCCCCGCCGGCGAGACTCCCATTCTGAGATCAGCTGCCGCGCTCTGGTTTTCGGTGTTCCCGTGACCGAGGCCGGCGGGAAGGCGGCATCCAACAGCGCCGACATCGGCACCTCGACGGGTACGACGGCGGCTACCGTGGAGACCAGATGCCAGACCCCGGGTGCCTGGCGCACCGTCAACAGTTCCGGCACCGTGACGGAGCCGGTGACCGCGACGTGACCGAGGTCGTTGCGAACCAGGTCGACGATCATGATGTTCTCGGCGACATCCTTGACAGATGCGCGCAGTTCAGCAGGTTCGGCATGTAGAGGCAGGGTGCCCTTGATCGGGCTGGAACTGACCTGACTACCGGTGCGGCGCAGGAACAGTTCCGGTGACAGTGAGGCGACCGCACCCCAGTCCCCGGCCAGATATGCCGCCCGGGCCGGTGCAGTGCGCGCCACCGCGTCGGCGAAGAAATCCAACGGCGCACCGCTGACGGTTCCGGTGAACTGAGTGCACACGCAGGCCTGATAGACCTCGCCGGCTCTGATCGCCTCCAGGCAGCACGCCACCGCCTGCTGGTGGTTGGTGAAATCAGGCTTCGCCCAGATGATTTCGCAGTCGCTCCGGTATGGCCGTTCGGTCAACGCCGCCACCACCCAGTCCGATGCTGCCGCCCCGGACAGGCTCTCGAACCACCAGCGGCCGTCGGTGTCCAGGCGCAGCACGCAGTCGGTCCACCCCCCGGCCGCTTCAGGCAGCAGGGCCGGGACTCCATCAGATCCGGCATCCGGATAGGACAGATATCCGATCCACCCGCCACCAACCGCATCGGTCCGGTTCCCGGCCGGTACGTCGAACACCGCGGCCGGATCAACCTGTCGCACGGCCAGACTCGGGGCGATCACCGCACCGGAACCGAACCACTCGCCGACCAGTGCGGCCGGCGGAGGCAGGTTCAGGCGGTGTGCGGCGCCGCCCAGCCGTCGCAGCACTTCGGCGGGCGGGCCGATGTCACCGAGCAGCTCGACGTGCATGGCCGGCGGGTGTCTAGTCGGCCGGTGGTTCGTAGCGGGGGAAGACCCCGACAGGTGCCGGCAGTTCGGTGCCCGGGGCGAGTCTGGTTGCCAGTGAGGTGAAGTCGCGACCGTCCGCGTGCTGGCCGAGCAGGTCGAGCAGGCGGCCGGCTGAGGTCGGCATCACCGGCTGCACCAGCAGAGCGGCGATCCGTACCGCCTCCAGGGTGACGTAGAGCACCGTGCGGAACCGCTCCTGGTCGGCGGATGCCTCGGACTTGCGCAGCACCCATGGCTCCTGGGCGGAGAAGTACCGGTTGGCCGCGCCCAGCATCAGCCAGATCGCCTCCAGGCCCAGATGCATGGCCTGCTCATCGAAGGCTGCGCGTACGCGTTCCAGCAATCCGTCCGCCACACTCAGCAGTTCGGAGTCCTCGGCGCGCAACGCGCCTGGCTCGGGCACCCGGGCGTCAAGGTTCTTGTTCACCATCGACAGTGAGCGCTGAGCGAGGTTGCCCAGTTCGTTGGCCAGGTCCGAGTTGATCCGGCCGATGATGCCGTCCTCGCTGTAGCTTCCGTCCTGTCCGAACGGCACCTCGCGCAGCAGGAAATAGCGCACCGGGTCCACCCCGAAGGTCTCCACCAGTGACACCGGGTCGACGACGTTACCCACCGACTTGCTCATCTTCTCGCCGCGGTTGTAGAGAAAACCGTGGGCAAAAACCCTGCGGGGCAACGGGATTCCAGCCGACATGAGAAAAGCCGGCCAATACACGGCGTGGAAGCGGATGATGTCCTTGCCGATCATGTGCAGATCGGCCGGCCAATACCGTTGGTAGAGAGCTGAATCGGTGTCCGGGAAGCCGGCGCCGGTCAGGTAGTTGGTCAGAGCGTCGACCCAGACGTACATCACATGTGCAGGGTCGCCGGGGACCGGGACGCCCCAGTCGAAGGACGTCCGCGAGATCGACAGGTCCCGCAGCCCGCCGGAGACGAAGCTGACCACCTCGTTGCGGCGAACCTCCGGAGCGATGAAGTCCGGGTTCGCCGCGTAATGCGCCAGCAGTGGCTCGGCGTAGGCCGAGAGCCGAAAGAAGTAGGTCTGCTCCTCGGTCCAGGTGACCGGGGTGCCGGTCTCGGTCGCGATCCGGGTGCCGTCGCCGTGCAGGGTTGTTTCGGCTTCGGTGAAGAACCTCTCGTCGCGCACCGAATACCAACCGGAGTAGGCGTCGAGGTAGATATCGCCGCGCTCGGCCATCCGCTGCCAGATCGCCGTGGACGCCGCGTAGTGATCCGGGTCGGTGGTGCGGATGAACCGGTCGAAGGAGACGTTGAGTAACTCCTCGAGGCGCTCGAAGGCATCGGAGTTGCGGCGCGCGAGTTCGGCGGTGGGAATGCCCTCGACGGCAGCGGTCTGGGACATCTTCAGGCCGTGTTCGTCGGTGCCGGTGAGGAAGCGGACGTCGAAACCGTCGAGCCGCTTGAACCGGGCGATCGCGTCGGTGGCGATGTACTCGTAAGCATGCCCGACGTGCGGCGCGCCGTTGGGGTAGGCGATCGCTGTGGTCACGTAGAAGGGCTCGCTCATAACGCACATAACCTTAGGGTGTGGCGGTGAGCAGCAAGCGTGCGGAGCGTCAACCGCCACCGGCCCCCGAGCCGCTGGCGCCGTTGATCGACGCGCACACCCACCTGGACGCCTGCGGTGTCAGGACGGCCGCCGACGTTCGCGCCATCTTGGATCGGGCCGCGGCGGTAGGGGTCTCGGCGGTGGTGACAATCGCCGACGACCTCGACTCTGCGCGCTGGGTCGGCGCGGCATCCGGCTGGGACGACCGGCTCTACGCCGCGGTGGCCCTGCACCCCACCCGCGCCGACGCCCTGACCGACACCGCCCGGTCCGAGATCGAGCGGCTGGCGGTACAACCGCGGGTGGTGGCCATCGGCGAGACCGGAATGGACCTGTACTGGCCGGGCCGGCTGGACGGCTGCGCGACCCCGCAGCGACAGCGCGAGGCCTTCGCCTGGCATATCGACCTGGCCAAGCGAACCGGTAAACCGCTGATGATCCACAACCGCGAGGCCGACGCCGAGGTGCTCGACGTCCTGCGCGCCGAAGGGGCGCCGGACCGGGTGATCTTTCACTGCTTCTCCTCGGGTCCGGAGATGGCCCGCACCTGCCTCGGGCAGGGCTGGCTGCTGAGCCTGTCCGGGACCGTCAGCTTCACCAACGCACATGCACTGCGGGAGGCGGCCGCCCTCATTCCGCCCGATCAGTTGCTGGTGGAGACCGACGCGCCGTTCCTCACCCCGCACCCGTTCCGGGGTGCGCCCAACGAGCCGTACTGCCTGCCCTACACCGTTCGGGCACTCGCCGATCTTCTGGACCGGCCCGCCCAGGACGTTGCTGAGCAGACCTTCCTCAACGCCCGGCGCGTTTACGAACTGGACTGACTGCCGGATAAGGGTTTGCTGAAACTGTCGGACCGTGTGGCGGATCGCGCCCGACTTCGTTACCGTCCTGTGATGTAAGCGCGGTGTCGAGGCAGGGTTGTCAGTGAATTCGTTGGTCAAGCTCCATGAGTCCCGGTCCGGGGCCCTGCGCGCCATCGTTGCCGCCCTGCTCGTCACGCTGGCCACGGCCGGGGTGTTTGCGCTGACCTCCCGCAAGACCGTGACGCTGAACCTGGACGGCAAACCTGTCGTCGTGACCACGATGAAGTCCCGGGTCGCCGACATCGTGGCGGAGAGCGGCCTGACGCTCGGTGAGCGCGACGAGGTGTCGCCCGCCGCGGAGCGCACCGTCCGCAACGCCGACACCATCGTGGTGCGACGCAGCCGCCCGCTGGAAATCTCGCTGGACGGCCGGGAGCCCAGGCAGATCTGGACCACTGCCGCGACCGTCGACGAGGCCCTGGCTCAGCTCGCGATGACCGACACCGCCCCGGCGGTGGCCTCGCGCGGCAGCCGGCTCCCGCTGGCCGGTATGGCCCTTCCGGTGGTCAGCGCCAAGACGGTGCAGATCAACGACGGCGGCGTCATCAGTTCCGTTCGGCTGGCCGCCCCGAACGTCGGTGCGCTGCTGGCCGCCGCCGGCGCGCCCCTGCAGGAGCGTGACAGCGTGGTGCCCGCGGCGTCGTCCCCGGTGGTCGACGGTATGACGATTCAGGTGGTCCGGATGCGCATCGTGAAGGTGACCGAGCGGGTACCGCTGGCTCCGGTCGCCCGGCGGGTGGAGGACCCGACGATGAATATGAGCCGCCAGGTGGTCGAGGATCCGGGCACGCCCGGGATCGCTGACGTCACCTTCGCCGTGGCGATGGTCAACGGAGCCCCGACGGGACGGCTGCCGGTTGCCAGCACCGTCGTCACCCCGGCCCGGGACTCGGTGCTGCGGGTGGGTGCCAAGCCCGGCACCGAGGTGCCCCCGGTGACCAACGGTGCCCGCTGGGATTCCATCGCCGCCTGCGAGTCAGGAAACAATTGGGCCATCAACACCGGCAACGGGTATTACGGTGGGGTGCAGTTTGACCAGAACACCTGGGAGCGCAACGGCGGTCTTCGATACGCAGCCCGGGCGGATCTGGCAACCAGAGACGAGCAGATCGCGATCGCCGAAGTGACCCGGGCCCGGCAGGGCTGGGGTGCATGGCCGGTCTGCGGGAGGTAGACGGTAATGACAATCCGGTTGCTGAGCCGGACCGAGATCCGGAACTTAGCCAAGGAACTCGACTTCCGGCCGCGCAAGTCGCTCGGCCAGAACTTCGTCCATGACGCCAACACCCTGCGCCGCATCGTGTCGGCCTCCGGGATCAACAAGAACGATCACGTGCTCGAGGTCGGTCCCGGCCTCGGCTCGCTGACTCTTGCGATTCTCGATCGTGGCGCCACGGTGACCGCCGTCGAGATCGATTCGGTGCTCGCCGGGCGGCTGCCCAAGACGGTGGCCGACCACTCGCACAGCGAGATTCACCGACTGACCGTGCTCAATCGCGACATCCTCGGCCTGACCCGTGTCGACCTCACCGAGGAGCCGACGGCGGTTGTCGCCAATCTGCCCTACAACATCGCCGTCCCGGCCCTGATGCACCTGCTCGCGGAGTTCCCGAGCATTCGCACCGTCATGGTCATGGTCCAGGCTGAGGTGGCCGAGCGCCTTGCCGCCGAACCCGGAGGCAAGGAGTACGGGGTGCCCAGTGTGAAGGCCCGCTTCTTCGGCAACGTCCGGCGCTACGGATCGGTCTCGCCGACGGTGTTCTGGCCGATCCCGCGGGTCTACTCCGGACTGGTGCGCATCGACCGCCACGAGACCGCGCCGTGGCCCACCGACGACGCCTTCCGCAAGCAGGTCTTCGAGCTGATCGATACCGCCTTCGGCCAGCGCCGCAAGACGGTGCGTAACGCCTTCCTGGAGTGGGCCGGTTCCGGCAACGATTCCGCCGAGATGTTGCTGGCGGCCAGTATCGACCCGGCCCGGCGGGGCGAGACGCTGACCGTCGCCGATTTCGTCCGGCTACTGCAACGCTCCGGCAAGGCGATTCCGGCGGCCGAAAGGATTCCGGCGGCCGGGGAGCAGTCTGCTCAGCTGAGCTGATCCCCCCGTTTTTTTCGCTACCCTTCTGCGGTGCCCCACACCACTGGAAATACCGCGACCGAGTGGGTGCCCACCGGTTCGGTGACGGTGCGGGTGCCCGGCAAGGTCAACCTGTATCTCGGTGTCGGTGACCGCCGCGACGATGGCTACCACGAACTCGCCACCGTCTTCCACGCCGTCTCACTGTCCGATGAGGTCACCGTGCGGGAGGCCGATCTGCTCTCGCTGCAGATGTTCGGTGAGGGCGCCGACCAGGTGCCCACCGACGAACGCAACCTGGCCTGGCAGGCGGCCGAGCTGATGGCCGACCACGTCGGCCGGGCAGCCGACGTCGAGATCACCATCGCCAAGTCCATCCCGGTGGCCGGCGGTATGGCAGGCGGCAGTGCCGACGCCGCGGCGGTGCTCGTCGCGATGAACGAGCTCTGGGAATTGGGTGTCCCGCGCCGCGACCTGCATGCGATGGCCGCCAAGCTGGGCAGCGACGTGCCGTTCGCGCTGCACGGTGGCACCGCGCTGGGGACCGGCCGCGGTGAAGAGCTCACCACCGTGCTGGCCCGCAGCACCTTTCACTGGGTGCTGGCCTTCGGAGCCGCCGGACTGTCGACGGCCGCGGTGTACGGCGAGATCGATCGGTTGCGCGAGGCCGGCGGCCCGGCGCGACTCTCCGACCCCGAGCCGCTGCTGACCGCACTGTCGGCCGGGGATCCGCACCAGCTGGCCCCGCTGCTGGGTAATGATCTGCAGCCCGCTGCCCTGAGCTTGGAGCCGAACCTGCGCCGCACCCTGCGGGCAGGTACCGAGGCCGGGGCGCTGGCCGGAATCGTGTCGGGTTCGGGCCCCACCTGCGCGTTCCTCTGCGCCTCCGCAGCCAGCGCGGTGGATGTCGGCACCGAACTGGCCGGCGCAGGTGTGTGCCGGACGGTGCGGGTGGCCAGCGGCCCGGTGCACGGCGCGCGGGTGGTTCCGGTCAGCGACTGAAATGTCCCCGACTGAACTGCCTCGTGGCATCGCGGCGAGGGTAGTTTCCCGCTACTTAAGAGTAGTTTAAGATCGTCCGAGGCCGAAAAGTTGCGCTGGCCTACGGGCGTGCCGCCGTGGTACGGACCCAAGGTCAGCGGAGCATGGCACTCAGGATGTTGCGCCGGACGCCGAGGAGGTCGTCGTGAGCCGGTTTACCGACAAGATGATCCACAGTGCCATGACGAGTTCCAAGGGCATGGTGACCGGGGAACCGCACGAACCGGTTCGCCATACCTGGCGTGAGGTTCATGAACGGGCCGCCCGGATCGCCGGCGGTCTGGCCGCCGCGGGGGTCGGCCCCGGCGATGCGGTGGGTGTCCTGGCCGGAGCGCCGGTGGAGATCGCTCCGACCGCCCAGGCGCTGTGGATGCGCGGTGCCAGCATCACCATGCTGCACCAGCCGACGCCCCGCACCGATCTGGTGCATTGGGCGGCGGACACCACCAACGTGATCGAGATGATCGCCGCGAAAGCGGTTGTGATCTCCGAACCGTTCCTGGTCGCCGGCCCGGTGCTCGCCGAGCGCGGTATCACTGTGTTGACCGTCGAGGACCTGTTGGCAGCTGAACCGATCGAGGCGGTGGAAACCTCCGAGGATGACGTCGCGCTGATGCAGCTGACATCCGGTTCGACCGGTTCCCCGAAGGCCGTGGTGATCACTCACCGCAACATCTACTCCAACGCTGAGGCGATGTTCCTCGGCGCCGATTACGACGTGACCAAAGATGTGATGGTCAGCTGGTTGCCCTGCTTCCACGACATGGGCATGGTGGGCTTCCTGACCATTCCGATGTACTTCGGCGCCGAACTGGTCAAGGTCACGCCGATGGACTTCCTGCGCGACACCCTGCTGTGGGCCAAGCTCATCGACAAGTACAAGGGCACCATGACCGCGGCGCCCAATTTCGC
>NZ_JBPCSX010000146.1:0-49688 GCF_051006775.1 Mycobacterium sp. | reverse complement strand
TGCGTCTACTACCCCCCCCGGAAATCGCGATCCGGCAAACACGTGGGCCCGCCGGAGATACCCGGGGGGCCCACTCGTGGAAGGCGCTGACGCTCAGCTGGCGTATGCGCGCAGCCTGTCGGCGTTATCGCCCTGACGGAGCTTGGCCATCACGTCACGCTCGATCTGGCGGACCCGCTCACGGGACAGCCCGAACAGCTTGCCGATCTGGTCGAGCGTCCGCGGCTGGCCGTCGTCGAGGCCGAAGCGCAGTTGGATGACTTGCTTCTCCCGCTCGTCGAGGGTGGCCAGCACGCGCCGGATGTCGGTGTGCAGCAGTTCGGAGATCACCGCGTTCTCCGCCGACATCGCCTCGGAGTCTTCGATGAAGTCGCCCAGCGGAGCTTCCTCGTCCGCGCCCACCGGCATGTCGAGGCTGACCGGATCGCGGCTGTGGGCGAGCAGATCGGTGATCTTCTCCACCGGGATGCCCGACTCCTCGGCCAGTTCCTCATCGGTGGCCTCGCGGCCGAGGTTCTGGTGCATCTCCCGCTTGATCCGGGACAGCTTGTTGACCTGCTCGACAAGGTGGACAGGTAACCGGATGGTGCGGCTCTGGTCGGCCATGCCACGGGTGATCGCCTGACGGATCCACCAGGTCGCATAG
This sequence comes from Mycobacterium sp., assembly GCF_051006775.1. Taxonomy (GTDB): domain Bacteria; phylum Actinomycetota; class Actinomycetes; order Mycobacteriales; family Mycobacteriaceae; genus Mycobacterium. The sequence continues at coordinate 49,042 of NZ_JBPCSX010000146.1, read as the reverse complement.
GTGGAGAACTTGAAGCCCTTGGTGTAGTCGAACTTCTCCATCGCGCGGATCAGTCCCAGGTTGCCCTCCTGGATCAGATCCAGCAGTGGCATGCCGCGACCGGTGTAGCGCTTGGCCAGCGATACGACCAGGCGCAGGTTCGCCTCGAGCAGATGGCGCCGGGCAGCCTGGCCGTCGCGCACGATGACCGCGAGGTCCCGCTTGCGGGCCTCGCCGAGTCGCTTGCGGGTGTCCAGCAGGTGCTGGGCGTACAAGCCGGCCTCGATGCGCTTGGCGAGTTCAACCTCGTCCTCTGCGCTCAGCAGAGCGGTCTTACCGATCCCGTTCAGATACACGCGCACGAGGTCGGCAGCGGGACTCTGGCTGTCCAGATCGCTGTCAACCGCTTTGGTGGTGACGTTTGCCATGATGGCCTCCTGATCGGCTCCGACTGTCACAAGGTTCAACGACGGACGCGACAGGAGAGTTCCCGCGCTCCGCCGAACTCACACGTTCTGACGTGCACGAATGCCGAGCGTTTGTGAGAATCTATTAAGAAACCGGGCCGATGGGGCCTAGTTGAACCGTTCCTCGCCCTGATAGTCGGCGCGTGATTGCGGGGTCTCGGTGAAGGCGGCCTCCAGCGCGGGCGGCTGGCGATGCGGGAACAGCGCGGTCTGTCGGGGTGCGTCGGGGTAGCGGCGCGGTTCTTCGGCGCGGCGCGGCGGACGATCGTTGGCGATCAGCACGGCCATCCAGGGCAGTGGGATCGAGACGGCCAGGATCGCCAGGGAGAGCAGGCCGTTGTGCCAGATGCCGTAGGCGATGGCGGCGCCGAGGAATGCGGGGATCCGCCAGATCATCAGCTTCAGGTATTTCCGGACCCGGCGACGATGCTGTTCGTCATAGGAATAGGCGGCACGGGTGATGAGTACGGGACGGCCATCGTCGTCGAATCCCAGATCGTGCACCATGCCTTCACTTTTCCACACCGGGTCCGTTTCCAACGAGCCGGATTTCTTACATCCCGCTTACCGCTGCGGCGACTTTGCGGGCACAATGGCGACATGGACACTCAGACCATCGAGCGCCCCGACACCGACGAACGCGTCGACGACGGCAACGACAGCGACCGGCCCAAGGTCTTCCACTATGTGAAGAAGGACAAGATCGCCGAGAGTGCCGTCATGGGCAGCCACGTGGTGGCGCTGTGCGGCGAGGTGTTCCCGGTCACCCGCGCCGCCAAGCCCGGATCCCCGGTCTGCCCGGATTGCAAGCGCATCTACGAGAGTCTCAAGAAGGGCTGACGCGGGCCGGTTGGCGGTCGGGGGTTCCCGCGGCGTCGTCGCCGGCCGCGGCAGCGGCTGCTCGATCGGCCTCGTCGGTGATACCGGGATTGCGCCGGTTGCGCCACCGGGTCCGCCAGCGGTGCCAGTGCGGTTCGGGTGCAGGCCATTCGTCTTCGATTGCGGCGTTGAGTTCAGCCCCCATCATGATGGCGAAACCGAAGAAGAACGCGAACAGCAGGAACGCGATCGGGGTCGCCAACGCTCCGTAGGTGTATCCGGTGCGGGTGATGTACTGCAGGTAGACGCGGAGACCGCCGGTTGCGACCACGAATACCGCTGTCGCCAGGATCGCACCGACCACCAGGCGATGGGTCGGCAGCGGCTTCGGCAGCGACACCCGGTAGAGGACGGTGAAGGTAACCACCAGCGCCAAGAACAGCATCGGGTAGTACCCGAACTGCAGTATGTTCTGCCAACTCTCCGGGACGTACTCGCCGATCTTGCGTGGACCGAGTGCGAGCAGGGGAGCGGCCACCGTCACGAACACCAGCATCACCAGGTAGAGACCGAGGGCGAAGAAACGCTGCCGGACCGGATGGCGCAGAGCGGTCTGATCGTGGGCCTCGACCACGGAATCCACCAGCGCTGATATTGCCGAGGAACCTGCCCACAGGCTGATGACGAAACCCAACGAGACGACTTCGCCGCGGGCGCCCTGTGCGATGTCTCGGACCGTCGGCTCGATCAGTTCGGCGACGATGTTCTTGGAGAAGAAGGTGTTCGAGGTGCTGATCAACTGGCGCTGGATGGTCGGCAGGGTATCGGGGCCGAACAGCGGAGCGACGTAGGCGAGGCTGCCGAGCATCCCGAGCAGCAGGGGTGGCAGCGACAGCGCCGACCAGAAGCCGACTTGAGCAGACTCCGAGAAGATCGAATCATCCCAGCTTTTGGACAACGTCCGCTTGAAGATTCGCCACGCGTGGTGGCGGGTGGGCTTGGCCGGCTGGTCGCTCATCGCAGACCAGCATTCCCGATCACGGCCGCAGCAGGTGGCAACGTGGCCGTATCGGACCGTAGTTGGACCGATTAAGCGTCGGCAGCGCTGACTTCCAGCACGGCGGCCAGCTCGACGAGCTTGGCCTGGTGCTCATTGGCGTGGTGCTGGCAGAACAACAGTTCGGCACCTGAGGGCAGTTTGGCCCGGACCTGCGCCGCCGCACCGCAGCGGTCGCAGCGATCAGCCCTGGTCAACTCCGGACTGGTGATCGTTGCGTTCATGGCTCCTCCGTAGGTCCCGGTCTTCTGAGCGCTCTGGGCGGCAGCGTCAAGGTGTCACTGTCGTGTCTCTACTGTCTCAGACGTTCTGGCTGACGGGCTTGTTCCCGCGCCGAGCCGATTTGTCGTGTCTCACGCTCCCTTTTCCGCCTTATTCGTGCAGTGTGGCGGGGTGCATCCGAATCCGCAAATGCTGGTGCATCTGTGTGTCCGACAGCACTGGGAGACATTCCGCTCACAGGGTGAGATCCGGCCTGAACCTGATGTGGGTTTCATCCACCTGTCCACCCAGGCGCAGGTCCACCTCCCGGCCGGCCGGATCTTCGCCGGCCGTACCGACCTGGTGCTGCTCTATCTGGACCCGGACCGGCTCGGCTCGCCGCTGCGCTGGGAGCCGGGGGTACCGGGTGACCCGGAGGCGATGCTGTTCCCGCACCTGTACGGACCGCTTCCGGTCGATGCCGTCGTTGATGTCCGGGACTACCGCGAGGGTCCCGACGGGACGTTCCCGCCCCTTATCCACAACTAGCGACTATCCACAACTAGCGATCGAGGCGAATTCACGATCCGGTGGCCGCTGTTAGGTTTCGGCCGGGAACACCGTTCGTTGTCCATCCCCCGAGAACCGACGGGTTTCCGGTGACGGTGTCCGGGCGCGGCTGCCACGCGGGGTCCCCCCATTCCGCGATCGCCGTGCCCGGCCACCTCACCGCCACCTACAGTGCCCGGGTGGCCAAGCCTCCGAAACTGACGGTGCGTGACGTCGCCGACGTTCCGTTGCGGGAGGTCTCCGGCCTGACCCTGCACGGTGAAGATCTGCTCGCGGTCGGGGACCACGATCCGGTGGTGTTCAGCGCACCGTTGGGTCAGTGGCCGCCGCGGTGGCGGGGGATCGACCTGGCCGGCCTCAGCTTGCCCGACGGCGGTACCCAATTCGAGGCGGTGGCCTCCGCCGGCGAGCACATGGTCCTGGTGCTCCAGGAGCAACCGGCCAGGGTGCTGCACTTGGACCTGTCGGCACCGCGACTGCTCGGCCAGTTCGACCTCGACGTTCCGGATGGGCATCCGCTGCGGCAGTCCTGGCTCGGGGACCGCTCATCGCGCGGTGAGTCGCTGATTCTCACCGATCGCGGCCATCTGATCGTGATGAAGGAAAAGAACCCTGCGGCGATCCTGGAGTTCGGCCCGGCCGGGGATGCGCCGGTCGGTTGGAGACGGGGCGGTCGCCCGGTGGCGCCGGTGTCCGGCGACGCGTCGATGACAGTGTTGGCGACCTGGTGGCCGGGCGAGGGGTTGGCCACCTGGCTGCCCGATATCAGCGACGCCACCGTCGGCCCGGACGGGCGGCTCTACCTGATCTCGGATCAGGGGAATTCGATTGCGCGCCTTCCGGATTCGCTTGATGCCGCGGGCGGCACCGTTGAGGCGGACGCAATCTGGCGGATCGCCGGCAGCCCGGAGAACGCCGAGGGATTGGTGATCCTCGAGGACGGCACCCCGCTGGTCGGGCTGGATACCAAGTCGCCCAGACGCAACCTGCTGCGCCTGGAACCGCTACCGCTCGATTAGTCGAGGTAGTCGCGGAGTACCTGGGATCGGCTCGGGTGGCGCAGCTTCGACATGGTCTTGGATTCGATCTGGCGGATGCGTTCGCGGGTGACTCCGTACACCTGGCCGATCTCGTCAAGGGTGCGCGGTTGGCCGTCGGTCAGGCCGAACCGCAAACGCACCACGCCGGCTTCGCGCTCCGAGAGCGTCTCCAGCACCGACTGCAGCTGATCCTGCAGCAGGGTGAAGCTCACTGCGTCGACGGCGACCACGGCCTCGGAGTCCTCGATGAAGTCACCGAGCTGGCTGTCGCCCTCGTCGCCGATGGTCTGATCGAGTGAGATCGGTTCGCGGGCGTACTGCTGGATCTCCAGCACCTTCTCCGGCGTGATGTCCATTTCCTTGGCCAGCTCCTCCGGAGTGGCCTCGCGGCCCAGATCCTGGAGCAGCTCGCGCTGGATGCGGCCGAGCTTGTTGATCACCTCGACCATGTGCACCGGGATGCGGATGGTCCGCGCCTGGTCCGCCATCGCGCGGGTGATGGCCTGCCGGATCCACCATGTCGCGTATGTGGAGAACTTGTAACCCTTGGTGTAGTCGAACTTCTCCACTGCGCGAATCAGGCCGAGATTGCCCTCCTGGATGAGGTCCAGGAAGGCCATTCCGCGACCGGTGTAGCGCTTGGCAAGTGAGACCACCAGACGCAGGTTCGCTTCCAGCAGATGGTTTTTCGCGCGATCGCCGTCGCGGCAGATCCACGTCATATCGCGGCGCTGCTGGACCGGCAGCTTCGCGCCGCCCTCGGTCAGTTCGGTCATCTTCTGGGTGGCGTAAAGCCCGGCCTCGATGCGCTTGGCCAGTTCAACCTCTTCCTCTGCGTTGAGGAGGGCGACCTTGCCGATCTGCTTGAGGTAGGCCCGTACCGAGTCGGCGGAGGCGGTGAGCTCGGCGTCCTTGCGGGCCTGCCGGAGTGCCTCGGACTCCTCCTCATCCCAGACGAAGTCGCCGGAAGCCTTGTCCTTGTCGGTCGGCTCGGGCAGCTCCTCGTCTTCGGCGGTTTCGGTGGCCGGGGCGCTCGCCACCGCCGCCACCTCCTCGGCGACCTCCTCGAGGTCAGCGAGGTCGATCACCTCACCGTCCAGCTCCGGCTCGACGGTCAGATCGGTGTCGAGTTCGTCGATGACTACGTCGTCGTCCTTGACGGCGGTGGCCGCCGCTGCGGTGGCCTTCTTGGCCCGTCCGCGCGCCGCTTTCGCCGGCTCAGGCGCTGTCGCCTTCGCCGCAGACGCCTTGGTTGCCTTCGCCGGTGCTGCCTTCGCCGGAGCCGGCTTGGCGGCCGCCTTCGTGGGTGCGGCCTTGGCCGGTGCAACCTTTGCGGCCTTGGCAGCCTTGGCGGGTGCTGCCTTGGCGGGTTTGGCGGCTGTCTTCGGGGCTGCGGCCTTGGCCGGTGCCGCCTTGGTCGCTTTCGCCGGTGCCGCCTTGGCGGGCTTGGTGGGTGCTGGTTTTGCGGCCTTGGTTGCCTTCACAGGCGCTGCCTTCGCGGCGCCTTTAGTGGCTTTGGCGGGTGCGGATTTGGCAGCGGCCTTGGCCGGAGCTGCCTTCGCGGCCTTGGCGGGAGCTGCTTTTGCGGCAGCCTTGACGGGGGCTGCCTTGACTGTCCGCTTAGTCGGCGCCGACCGATTGGCGGCCTTGGCCACGGCCTTCTTCGCGGCCTTCTTCGCGGGGGTCTGGGTGGCGGTGCGCTTCACCGGCTTCTCGGTTGCCGGGCTGGCTTTGGTCGCTGCCACGTACGCCCTTTCGGTCATGCAGGCTCTCGGCGTGGGCGCGGACGTGCCTCGCCGAGAGCGTTAGCTATGGGAAATGTCAGCGTGATCTGCAGAGATACTCACCGCTGTCATTTGCGGCCGCCGCGGTCCATTGTAACGACTCGTTGGAGGTCCGCTGAGCACTGCGGCCCGCCTCAGTGCTCTGACTGTGCTTCGGCGGCCGCCATCGCGGCGCCGACGATGCCTGCCGTGTTGAGCAATTCGGCCGCCACGACGGGGGTTCGGTTGGTCAGCAGTGGGATCCATTTCTCGGCTTTCCTGCTGATTCCGCCGCCTGCGATGAACAGGTCTGGCCAGATCGCGTTCTCCACGGCGACCAGTACCTTGGTGACCTCTTTGGCCCACCGCTGGTAGGACCAATCCTTGCGCTCCTTGACCGATGATGCCGCGCGGTGCTCGGCCTCTTTTCCGCCGACCTCGATATGGCCGAACTCGGTGTTGGGCAACAACATTCCGTTGTGGATCACCGCCGAACCGATCCCGGTTCCGAAGGTCAGCAGGACGACGACGCCCTTGCGATTGCGCCCGGCTCCGTAGTGCTGTTCGGCGAGGCCGGCGGCGTCGGCGTCGTTGAGGACGGTCACCGGGCGGCCGTCCAGGGCCCGGCTGTACTGCTCGGCCGCGTTGGTGCCGATCCAGGACCGGTCGACGTTCGCCGCGGTGTGCACCACACCGTCGACCACCACGCCGGGGTAGGTGACGCCCAGGGGCCCGGAGAAGTTGAAGTGCCGGACCACCTCGGCAACCGTCGCGGTCACCGCCTCCGGTGTGGCCGGCTGGGGTGTCTCGAGCCGGAATCGCTCACCGACGATCTGGCCGGTGGCCAGGTCGATGACGGCGCCCTTGACCCCGCTGCCGCCGACGTCGACCCCGAGGGCCTGGCCGGTGAAGGTGTTTCCGGTCATTGCTGGTCTCCCTGGGCTGCTGGCGGGACGGCTCCGACGAAACCCGACACTAGTGGGTGCGCGGTCCGGTGAGGTGCCGATTGTGTTGCGATGGCGCGGTGAACCACAACCCGCCCACCGAACTTCGCGACGTGGCCGAACGAGTCGCCGCCGAGGCCGCCGACTATGTGCGGCGCAGGCGCCCGGATCTCTTCGGGACCGGCGATGCCGACTCGCGGCACGCCTCGCCGAACACGATGACCGTTCGCGCCAAAAGTGGCCCCACCGACCCCGTCACGATCGCCGACACCGAGACCGAGCAACTCGTCCGGGACCGGCTCGCCGAGCTGCGGCCGGGCGAACTGATACTCGGCGAGGAGGGTGGCGGCGAAGACGCCGCACCCGGCTCTGTGCGCTGGGTGGTCGACCCCATCGACGGCACGGTGAACTTCGTCTACGGCATTCCGGCCTATGCCGTCTCAGTGGCCGCCCAGGTCGACGGGGTATCGGTGGCAGGGGCCGTCGCGGATGTGTGCAGCGGCGAGGTGTATTCCGCGTCGGTCGGTGGGGGAGCCCGTGTCCGGGCCGGTGACCGGCGCCGCGCGCTGCGCTGCAGTGCGGCGACGGAGCTCTCGATGACCCTGCTGGGCACTGGATTCGGGTATGACCCGCGTCGGCGCGCCGCGCAGGCCGCGTTGGCCGCGAGGGTGATCGCGGAGGTGCGCGACATCCGCCGGATCGGTTCGGCGGCGCTGGATTTGTGCTCGGTGGCCGCCGGTCGCCTCGATGCCCACTATGAACACGGCCTCAATGTCTGGGACTGGGCGGCGGGGGCGTTGATCGCCGCGGAGGCCGGGGCGGTGGTCGTATTGCCCGCCGAGGTGGCCGGAGCGGGTCTGCTGGTGGCTGCGGCGCCCGGTGTCGCCGCCGCGCTGATCGCAGCCTTGGAGAAACACGGAGGGCTGGACCCGCTGCCCTGAGCGGCCGGGCTCAGCAGGTGCCGTTGTGAATCTTGGCCACCAGGGCCGAGTCGGCCGGCTCATTGGCGCCGGGCCGCAGGCCGGACAGCACCGCGGCGATATCGTCGCTGTTGGCCAGTGAGTTGAAGTCGGTGCCGATCACCAGGTCCACCGAGTCGTCTTTGCGGTCGTCCTGATACAGCTCCACGCACGGCGCCACCAGCCAGGTCGCTGCGGCTCCCGACTTACCGCTCTGGCCGAATCTGATCTGGCCCTGGCAGGACAGCCGTGCACCCGCGTAGATCGGGTCATTGGCGGCGGTCGGAGCGGCGAAGCCCAGGTCGCGCAGCGCCCCGGCGACCTCCCCGGCCTGACCGCCCTGACCGCTGGCGTTGAGCACCCGGACCTTGGTGTCGGCCAGCTTCGCCGGGGCGACATCGACCAGGGTCGAACCGGACACCCGTTCGCCCAGCCGCGGTGCTGAGGAATCGGCGGGTGTCGGCGGTGCCGGGCAGGCGGCAGCTTCGCGGACGTCGACCGGACGGGTCAGCACCAGGGCCCACACCAAAAGCGTCAGTGCGAACAGCGCCGCCACCGCGATGATCCCGGGCCGGTAGTTGCGCCGACGGAACGGCTGCCCGTCTTTGTCGTAGGATGACCCTGCGGTGATGTGAGCGACCACGAGAGCACTGTAGTGGCCGCGCCGCGAGGCTGATAGAACACGTCGATCAGCCGGATTCAACGAATGTGATGAAAATCATACTCAAACTCGCCGATTCCCGGGCAGGAATGGTTTTGCGCAGGCGTTCCACGCTGGTACAAAGCTGTGCGCAGGTTTGACGCTCACGGGTACGACGAAAGGGAGTGACGATGGCTACTGACTACGACGCCCCACGGCGGACCGAGACCGACGAGGTGGCCGAGGACTCCCTTGAGGAGCTCACCGCGCGCCGAAATGAGGCGCAGTCCGCCGTCGTCGACGTCGACGAGTCCGAGTCTGCCGAATCCTTCGAACTGCCCGGTGCCGACTTGTCCGGCGAGGAGCTCTCGGTCCGGGTCATCCCGAAGCAGGCCGACGAGTTCACCTGCTCCAGCTGCTTCCTGGTGCATCACCGCAGCCGCCTCGCCAGCGAGAAGAACGGCGAGATGATCTGCACCGACTGTGCCGCGTAGGGCCGCCGCTCAACGGCTCAGGAACGCAGCGCTGACAGCACCCGGTCTGGGTGCCGGGAGCTGACCAGCCAGTACGGCGTCGGATCGTCCGGATCGTTGAGCACCACCAGCACCATGGGGCCCACCCAGGTGCGGTGTAAAACGAAGGCGGCGGGATCGAGCTGCCGGCCCATTGCAGCGGACTTCGCCGACTTGGGGACCTCGGCTGAGCGCTCGATCACCGAGGCGGGCAGGTGTGCCGGCCCGGCCCACAGCTCGATATCGGTTCCGTCACTGACCACCCGCAACTCCGTGCGGCTGAGGCTCACCAGCACAACCACCGCGATGACACCGAGCACCGCGTACGGAACCCAGACCGGTGGCTGCAGAACGCTCATGTTGACTTCCGCGGCGAGCAGCGCCGCGAATCCCAGGCCGACCGGCCACCACCACCACGGCACCCACAACCTCTCGCGGTACCGCAGGGTTTGCGAGGTCACACGCGAGTCGGACACTCGGCCAAGGGTAGTCTTTCCCCCCGTGCCCACCAGTCTTGCGGTGGTTCGTCTGGACCGCGATCTCCCGATGCCCAGCCGTGCCCATGACGGCGATGCCGGTGTTGATCTCTACAGCGCCGAGGATGTCGAACTGGCACCCGGAGAACGCAGCCTGGTTCCCACCGGTATCGCCGTAGCCATCCCGCACGGCATGGTGGGCCTGATCCACCCGCGTTCAGGTCTGGCTGCGCGCGTGGGTCTTTCGATCGTCAATAGCCCGGGCACGGTTGACGCCGGCTATCGCGGTGAGATCAAGGTGTCACTGATCAACCTGGATCCGGCGGCGCCGATCACCATCCGGCGCGGTGACCGTATCGCCCAGTTACTGGTTCAGCAGATCGAGTTGCCGGAACTGGTCGAGGTGACCTCGTTTGAGGATGCCGGACTCGATGACACAACCCGTGGCCAAGGTGGCCACGGTTCCTCCGGCGGACATGCGAGTTTGTGATGGCATTCGGCAGACGTAAGCGCGATCAGGATCAGGACGAGGCCGCCGCGAAGGCTGCCGGGAACGTCGCTGGGAACGTCGACGTGGCGGTCGACGAGAGCGCTGAGGTGACGGTCGCCGAGGTGGCCGTGCGGATCGCCGGGGACGGGGCCGGTGACGACGATCGCGGACCCTTCGAAATCGAGGACTTCGACAACCCCGAGGACGCCGCACTGGCGCGTCTGGACCTCGGATCTGTGCTCATCCCGATGCCGCCGGGCGGCCAGGTCCAGGTCGAGATGCAGCCCAACGGCCTGCCGAACGCGATCTGGGTGGTCACTCCGAACGGACGCTTCACCATTGCCGCCTATGCGGCCCCGAAGTCGCCAGGCCTGTGGCGTGAGGTGGCCGGCGAACTGGCCGAGGCGCTGCGCAACGACAACGCGTCGGTGACCATCGAGGACGGTCCATGGGGTCGCGAGGTGGTCGGTACCGGCACCGGCGTGGTCCGCTTCATCGGTGTCGACGGTTACCGGTGGATGATTCGCTGCGTTGCCAACGGTACCGCCGAGTCGATTGACGCGGTGGCCGCGGAGGCGCGGGAAGCCTTGGCGGACACCGTGGTTCGTCGTGGTGAGACTCCGCTCCCGGTGCGTACCCCGCTGCAGGTGCAGCTGCCCGAAGAGATGGCCGCCCAGTTGCGGGCGGCCGCCGCTCAGCAGGCCGCGATGGCCGCCCAGCAGGCGATGATGCACCAGCAGCAGATTCAGCAGCAGATGCTCGCGCAGCAGGAGGCGGCGCGCCGGGCAGCCGAGGACGCGGCCATGCAGCAGTCCGGCGGCGTCGAAAGCTGAAAGCTCAGCACTCCCGGAGCGTGGCCAGGCAGGCCGTGCCGAGGGATTGCGGGTCCGGACCGAATTGCTCGAGGGTCACCGTGCCCAGCGCCGCCCGCGGAGCAGTCTGGGCCCAGTGCCGGGCCACCGCCAGCGGGTGGACCGCATCATCGGGCGCGCCCACCACCGCCATCGGGACCGACAGCCGCCGCAGGGCCGCGGTGTCCGGCGCCGGGTATCCGGCGGCCGCCTCCATCGCCCCGGGCAGCCCCGGCCATTGCCGCCGCCAGGAGCGTGCCAGCTCGTCGGCCAGCCAGACCGGGCTTGATGCCCGCATCGCAGCCGTCACCGCGTCCAGGCCGTCGTTACGCAGCATCGTGGCGGTGTGCCGGGCGGAGCACGCGGCCGGAGCGTCCCCTGGCGCCCCCGTCCAGGGCGGGAGAACGGCCAGCACCGCGATGGTCCGGTCGGGGTGCGCCAGAGCCCAGGAGGCCGCCACGGCGGCCCCCAGCGACACGCCGCCGACCGCGATCGGGCCGCCGGCGGCGGCTGACTCCAGCGCGGCGAGATATCCCCCCAGCAGGTCGTCGGGGTTGGGTCGTACGGCCACCAGGGTTGCACCTGCCCGCTCCAGTGGGCCCGCGAACACTCTGCGCAGGTAATCGTCATCGGAGCCGGTCCCGGGCAGCAGGACCGTCAGCACCCCGCGCATGTCGACCGCCATGCCACGATCGTGCCCGGTGCACAATGGGGGTGGCAGCCTGGGTAGGCCTCGTGGCGCCGGGGCAGCGCAAGGTCTACGGTTGCGGTGGCAACGAGAACGAGCATGCAGGAGAGACCATGGCTGCGGCCGAAGGTTTTGTACGTCGCCTTACCCGTCGTATGGCGGAGACCCCCCAGCGGCGTGACGTCGCAGAACCCATCGGTGACGCCGACACCTCCGGCGCCCAGCGCGCGGTCGATTGCCAGCGCGGTCAGGAAGTCACCATGGTCGGCGAGTTGCGCACCGTCGAGGCAAATGCCAAGGGCTGCGCCGGCGGCGTGCGGGCAGAGTTGTTCGACGGCACCGACACCGTGACACTGGTCTGGCTGGGTCAGCGGCGGATCCCCGGCATCGACTGCGGTCGGACCCTGCGCGTGCACGGCCGGCTGGGCATGCTGGAGAACGGCAGCAAGGCGATTTACAACCCGCACTACGAAATTCAGCGTTGACCCCGGCTGAAACCGCGGGGCCCGACGACGCAGTCGACACCACAGCGAAGGCCGACACCACAGCGAAGCGCACGCCCGGTCAGGCGCTGCTGGACCAGATGGGTGGCCTCAGCGGCCTGATCTATTCGGCACTCCCGGTTGCGGTCCTGGTTCCGGTTTCCACCGCCTTCGGGCTACTTCCCGCGATCGGCGCGGCAGTCGGCGTCGCGCTGGCGATTTTGATCTGGCGGTTGATCCGGCGCGATTCCGTGCAGCCGGCGCTGGCCGGATTCTTCGGGGTCGGTGTCAGCGCGCTGATCGCCTGGCTCGTCGGCGCGTCGAAGGGCTACTTCCTGCTGGGGATCTGGACCTCACTGATCTGGGCGGCGGTATTCGCGCTGTCCGTGCTGATCCGCCGGCCGATCGTCGGCTATATCTGGAGTTGGGTCAACGGCCATGACCGAGCCTGGCGCAAAACCCGCCGGGCAGTACTGGCATTCGATCTGGCGACGCTGACCTGGGTCGCAGTCTTCGCGGCCCGGTTTCTGGTGCAGCACCACCTCTACGACGCCGATAAGACCGGTTGGCTGGGAGTCACCCGCATCGCGATGGGCTGGCCGCTGACGGCGATAGCAGCGATTGCCACCTACCTGGCGATCCGGGCGGCGCAGCGAGCGATCCACGCCGCGCACGCCGGCAGCCATCCGCAGACCTGAGGCGGTTACTCGCCCGTTCCACCAAGCAGGGTGCGCAGTTCGCCCTCGACGTCCGGTGAGGTGACGAACAGCAGTTCGTCACCGCCTTCGAGTGGTTCGTCGGCATCGGGCACGATGACCCGCTGACCGCGCAGGATGGTGACCAGCGCGGCATCTCGGGGCAGGGTCAGCTTGCGCACCGGACGGCCGCCCCAGGGAGTGTCCTCGGGCAGCGTGATCTCGACGAGATTGGCATTACCTTTGCGAAACTCCATGAGCCGCACCAGATCTCCGACAGCGAAGGCCTCCTCCACCAGTGAGGCAAGCATCCGCGGGGTCGACACGGCGACGTCCACGCCCCAGGCGTTGTCGAACAGCCACTCGTTGCGCGGATCGTTGACCCGGGCCACCACGCGCGGTGCGGCGAACTCGGTTTTGGCGAGCAGCGAGAGCACAACGTTTGCTTTGTCGTCGCCGGTCGCGGCGATCACCACGTCGTATTCCTCGAGGTGCATCGACTCCAGCAGGCTCAGCTCGCAGGCATCGCCGAGCAGCCATTCCACCGCAGGGATCGCTTCCGGGTCGATGTGCTTGGAGTTGCGATCGATGAGGGTGACGGCATGGCCGTTCTCGACCAGTTCGCGGGCGATCGAGCGGCCCACCGCACCTGCTCCGGCGATGGCGACCTTCATTCCCCGACTCCTTCCGCCGGCGGCCGTGCGGCGATGGCCAGGGCCTCGGCGGCGTGTCCGGAGACCGCGGCGAGGTAGATCTGGTCGCCGGCCTGAATGACGGTCTTCGGTTCGGGCAGCAGTCCGGTGCCGAAGCGGATCAGGAAGGCGATCCGGGCGCCCGTTGTCTCCTCCAGGGTGGTCGCGAGGTGGCCGACCCAGGCCTCGTGCAACTCGGCTTCGCAGACCGCGACGGTGCCGGTGGGGTCACGCCACTTTGTGGTCTCCGTCTCATGGGTCAGGGTGTGGAGCAGACGGTCGGTGGTCCACGGGACGGTCGCGACCGTGGGGATGCCGAGCCGCTCGTAGACCGCCGCACGTTTGGCGTCGTAGATACGGGCCACCACCCGTTGCACGCCGAACATCTCCCGGGCCACCCGTGCCGAGATGATGTTCGAATTGTCGCCGGAGGAGACCGCGGCGAAGGCGTCAGCACGCTCGATTCCGGCCCGCAGCAGCACTTCCCGATCGAAACCCATGCCCAGGATCTTCTCGCCGGAGAACTCCGGGGAGAGCCGGTTGAACGCGGTCGGATCACGATCGATGATCGCCACCTCGTGCCCGATTCGGCTCAGCGCGTCACCCAGCGAGGCGCCGACGCGGCCGCACCCCATCACCACAACCCGCACCCCAGGTTCCTTTCGGCTGAGTATCGGTCACGTGCCCGTCGGCCCGCCGGAGGGCCGCCACGGCAAGGGGAACGCTACCGGCTCCGCGATGAAGGCCTACCCTTGGCTCTCGTGTCCAAGCTTTCCAGCGGTCTGCGCCGGGTGTTGATCGGGCAGCCGTTCCGCAGCGACAAGCTGGCCCACACCCTGCTACCCAAGCGCATCGCCCTGCCGGTGTTCGCCTCCGACGCCATGTCGTCGGTGGCGTATGCCCCTGAGGAGATTTTCCTGGTCCTGTCGGTGGCGGGACTCTCGGCCTATGCGATGGCGCCCTGGATCGGTGTGGCGGTGGCCCTGGTCATGCTGGTCGTGGTCGCCTCCTACCGGCAGAACGTGCATGCCTACCCCTCCGGTGGCGGTGATTACGAGGTGGTCACCACCAACCTGGGTCCCACCGCCGGGCTGACAGTGGCCAGTGCGCTGCTGGTCGACTATGTGCTCACGGTTGCGGTGTCGATGGCCTCGGCGATGTCCAATATCGGCTCGGCGGTGCCGTTCATCGCCCAGCACAAGGTGATCTTCGCGGTAACCGCGATCGTGTTGCTCACGGCGATGAACCTGCGTGGCATCCGGGAGTCCGGCACTGCGTTCGCCATCCCCACCTATGCGTTCATCGGCGGCATGTTCTTGATGCTGATCTGGGGTTTCTTTCAGATCTACGTGCTGGGTCACGACCTGAAAGCGGAGTCGGCCGGCTTCGAACTGCATTCCGAACACGGCGACGTCATGGGGTTCGCGCTGATCTTCCTGGTGGCCAGGGCATTCTCATCCGGGTGTGCGGCACTGACCGGCGTCGAGGCCATCAGCAACGGGGTGCCGGCCTTCCGCAAGCCGAAGTCCCGCAACGCTGCGACCACGCTGGCGCTCCTCGGCGGACTTGCCATCACCATGTTCCTGGGCATGATCGTCCTGGCGATCGAAACCGGGGCCAAACTCGCCGAGAGTCCCGAGCAGTTGATCGGTGCGCCGCCCGGCTACCACCAGAAGACGCTCGTCGCGCAATTGGCCGCCAGCGTCTTCCACGACTTCCCGCTCGGGCTTTACCTGATCACCGGCGTCACCGCGTTAATCCTGGTGCTGGCCGCCAACACGGCGTTCAACGGGTTCCCGGTACTCGGCTCGATCCTGGCCCAGGACCGTTTCCTGCCCCGCCAGT
This sequence comes from Mycobacterium sp., assembly GCF_051006775.1. Lineage (GTDB taxonomy): Bacteria > Actinomycetota > Actinomycetes > Mycobacteriales > Mycobacteriaceae > Mycobacterium. Next base: position 33,872 of record NZ_JBPCSX010000146.1, on the reverse strand, counting down.
TGCACACCCGCGGCGACCGGCTGGCCTTTTCCAACGGCATCCTGTTCCTGGCGTTCGCGGCGATCGCCTTCATCGTTGCCTTCAACGCCGAGGTGACCCAACTGATCCAGCTCTACATCGTCGGAGTGTTCGTATCGTTCACCCTCAGCCAGATCGGCATGGTGCGGCATTGGAACCGCCATCTGCGCACCGAGGATGACCCTCAGGAACGCCGTCGGATGATGCGCTCCCGGTTGATCAACATCATCGGATTGCTCTCCACCGGAGCGGTGCTGATCGTGGTGCTGGTCACCAAGTTCATGGCGGGGGCCTGGATCGCGATCGTGGCGATGACGGCACTCTTCCTTCTGATGAAGGGCATCAACCGGCACTACGCGGCCGTGTCGCGTGAGCTCACCCCGAATGAGGAGGAAGCCGGCTCGGTCGTACTGCCCAGTCGCAACCACGCCGTGGTGCTGGTCTCCAACATGCAACTGCCCACTCTGCGAGCGCTGGCATACGCCCGGGCGACCAAGCCCGACAAGCTGGAGGCGCTCACGGTCAACGTTGATGACGCCGAGACTCGCAAGCTGGTGCACCAGTGGGAGGACAGCGACATCACGGTTCCGCTGAAGACGCTGGCGTCTCCGTACCGGGAAGTGACCGGACCGGTGGTCGACTACATCAAGCGGATCACCAAGGAATCGGCCCGGACCGTGGTCACCGTGTTCATCCCGGAGTACGTCGTGGGCCACTGGTGGGAGAGTCTGCTGCACAACCAGAGCGCGCTGCGGCTCAAGGCGCGGCTGCTGTTCATCCCCAACGTGATGATGACCTCGGTTCCGTGGCAATTGAATTCATCGGAGCGTGTCAGGCAGCCTGAAGGACAGAGCGCCGCCGGTGACGTGCGCCGGGGCTTCACGGAGTGACGGCGGCGGCGCAGACAGAGCTGGTACTGACCACCGGCCCCGCGGCCAACGGCGGTAGTTGCGTGGCCCGCCACGACGGCCGCGTGGTGTTCGTCCGCTATGCCCTGCCGGGGGAGCAGGTGCGGGTCCGGGTCACCTCCGAGAAGGGGTCATACTGGCATGCCGAGGCGATCGAGATCCTCGAGGCCTCGCCGGATCGGGTGCAGCCGCTGTGCCCGATCGCCGGTCCGGATGCTGCGGGATGCTGTGACCTTGCCTTCGCCGATCCGGCTGCCGTCCGGGCGCTCAAGGGCGGCGTCGTCGCCAATCAGCTTGCGCGCCTAGGGGATTACCTCTGGGAGGGTGCTGCCGAGCCGATCGGAACGGGCGGCGCAATGGGCTGGCGAACCCGGGTCCGGCTGGCTGTCGGTCCCGACGGCAGTGCGGGCTTCCACCGCTTTCACAGCACCGAGGTCATCACCGATCTGCGATGCGGGCAACTACCGGAAGGGATGCTGGCCGGCCTCGGCGGGCCGCGCTGGCGACCCGGCGATGAGATCCACGTGGTGCTCGACGACGACGGCAACCGCCATGTGGCCGCCACCACCAAGGGGGAGCGTGGCATGACGGTGGCCGAGGGTGGCCGCGAGTGCATACAGCGGGTCGGCGGGCGGCAGTGGCATTTACCCGTGACCGCGTTCTGGCAGTCCCACCGGGACGCACCGCAGGTCTACAGCGATCTGATCGCTCAGTGGGCCGCAGGTATCGACGGGCTGCGCGCCTGGGACCTCTACGGCGGGGCCGGACTGTTCGCCGCAACATTGGCCGACGCGGTCGGTGAGCGGGGACTGGTGCTGACCGTGGACACCTCACGTCCGGCGACCGATGCGGCACGGGCGGCACTGGCCGACCTGAGCCAGGTACATGTCGTGACCGAGTCGGCACGACGTTTCCTGGCCTCGCACAACGATGGCGCCGATATCGCGGTGCTGGACCCGCCGCGAGCCGGCGCGGGTAAGGACGTCATCGAGATCCTGGCGAAGACGGGTGTGCCCCGGGTGATCCACATCGGTTGCGAGGCAGCGGCCTTCGCCCGCGATATCGGGCTGTATCAGCGCAACGGATACCGCGTCGATCACCTGCGAGTGTTCGACGCCTTCCCGCTGACCCACCACGTGGAGTGCGTCGCCCTGCTGAGCCGATAGATTTCTCACCATGCCCGCTCGGTTGTTCACCCGTGGCTCATGGTCGGAGACCCGCCGTGTCATCGACATCCTGCACAAGGAGACCGTCGGCGGCGCGATCCTGCTGGCCGCCGCAACGATCGCACTCGTGTGGGCCAACTCGCCGTGGTCGGAGTCCTATCACGCACTGACCCGTTTCCGGGTCGGCACCGATGATCTGGGCCTGCATCTGAACCTGTCGCTGGCCGGCTGGGCCGCCGACGGGCTGCTGGCGATCTTCTTCTTCGTCGTCGGCCTGGAGCTCAAGCGCGAGTTCGTCGCCGGGGACCTTCGTGAGCCGTCCCGGGCCGCGCTGCCGATCGCCGCCGCCATCGGCGGAATGGTCGCACCGGCGCTGATCTTCGTCGCCTTCGCCGCCGGCACCGGTGAGGGGGCCCTCAGCGGCTGGGCCATCCCGACGGCGACCGACATCGCATTCGCGGTCGCGGTGCTCGCCGTCATCTCCACCCATCTGCCGACCGCATTACGCACCTTTCTGCTGACCCTGGCGGTGGTCGACGATCTGCTGGCCATCACCGTCATCGCGGTCTTCTACACCGACCGCATCAACCTCGGCGCGCTGCTGCTGGCGCTGATCCCGCTGACGCTGTTCGCCGTCCTGGTTCAACGTCGGGTCCGGACATGGTGGCTGCTGATCCCGCTGGCAGCACTGACGTGGGCGTTCGTCCACGAGTCCGGAATTCACGCCACTGTCGCCGGCGTGCTGCTGGGATTCACCGTCCCGGTGCTGCGCAGTGACAGAGATACCGGGGATCACGCCGGCGACACCGACGGGCCGGGTCTGGCCGAGCGTTTCGAGCACCAGATGCGGCCGATTTCGTCGGGATTCGCGATCCCGGTCTTCGCCTTCTTCGCCGCCGGTGTGACCATCGGGGGCTATGACGGTTTGGTGACAGCGCTCCGCGATCCCATCGCGCTGGGGGTCGTCGGCGGGCTCGTGATCGGCAAGACCCTCGGGATTTTCGGCACCACTCGGGCGCTGGCCGCGTTCACTCACGCCAGCCTGGATTCCTCGCTGCGATGGATCGACGTGTTCGGCGTCGCGATCCTGGCCGGCATCGGATTCACGGTATCGCTGCTGATAGGAGAGCTGGCCTATGCCGGGGACCTGCCCCGCCAGGGGGTGGTCAAGGTGGCCGTGCTCACCGGTTCGCTGCTGGCGGCGTTGCTGGCCGCGGTGGTGCTGCGGATCCGCAACCGTCACTACCGGGCGGTGTTCGAGCTGGAGACCGCCGATCCGGACCAGGACGGGGTGCCTGATGTCTATCTCGCCGGGCGGGACCCCGCCGGTCCGGATGCGTAGACTGATCGGATGCTCGAACAGGTCCGCGGCCCCGCTGATCTGCAACGCCTATCCCAAGCTCAGCTGACCGAACTGGCCGACGAGATCCGTCAGTTCCTCATCCACAAGGTCGCTGCCACGGGAGGTCACCTGGGGCCAAACCTCGGTGTGGTGGAACTCACCCTGGCGCTGCACCGCGTATTCGACTCACCGCACGACCCGATCATCTTCGACACCGGCCATCAGGCGTACGTGCACAAGATGCTGACCGGGCGCAGCGCAGACTTCGACACCCTGCGAATGAAGGGCGGCCTCTCGGGGTATCCGTCCCGGGCCGAGAGTGACCATGACTGGGTCGAATCGAGTCACGCTTCAGCCGCGCTGTCCTATGCCGACGGCCTGTCCAAGGCGTTCGAGTTGTCCGGACAACGCAACCGGCATGTGGTGGCCGTCGTCGGCGACGGGGCGCTGACCGGCGGCATGTGCTGGGAGGCGCTCAACAACATCGCATCGGCGAAGCGACCGGTGGTCATCGTCGTCAATGACAACGGCCGCAGCTACGCGCCCACCATCGGCGGGCTGGCCGAACATCTGGCCGGGCTTCGGCTGCAACCCGCCTATGAGCGGATGCTGGAACGCGGCCGCAATGCGGTGCGGGCCATCCCGGTCATCGGCGAGGTCTGCTTCCAAGCCATGCACAGCGTGAAGGTCGGCATCAAGGACGCGGTGTCCCCGCAGGCGATGTTCACCGATCTGGGGCTGAAGTACGTCGGCCCGATCGACGGCCATGACGAGCACGCCGTGGAGAATGCGTTGCGGCACGCCCGCGGCTATAACCGACCGGTGATCGTGCACGTGGTCACCCAGAAGGGGATGGGTTACCCGCCGGCCGAGAACGACGAGGCCGAGCAGATGCACTCCACCGGAGTCATCGACCCCAAGACCGGCTTGGCCACCAGGGTCGCCGCGCCGGGCTGGACCTCGGTGTTCTCCGACTCGCTGATCGCCTACGCCGGGGCACGGCGCGACATCGTGGCCATCACCGCGGCCATGCCGGGTCCGACCGGGTTGGCGGAGTTCGGTGAGCAATTCCCCGACCGGCTCTTCGACGTCGGCATCGCCGAGCAGCATGCGATGACATCGGCGGCCGGCTTGGCGATGGGCGGCATGCATCCGGTGGTAGCGATCTACTCGACGTTCCTCAACCGGGCTTTCGACCAGATCATGATGGATGTGGCGCTGCACAGGTTGCCGGTCACCATGGTGCTCGACCGGGCCGGCGTGACGGGCAATGACGGCGCAAGCCATAACGGCATCTGGGATCTATCGATCCTGAATGTGGTGCCCGGCATCCGGGTGGCCGCGCCGCGGGACGGTGCCCGACTGCGCGAGGAACTCGGCGAGGCCCTCGAGGTCCACGACGGCCCGACCGCGATCCGCTTCCCGAAAGGCGAAGTGGGCCAGGATATTCCGGCCCTGGAGCGGATCTCCGGAGTCGATATCCTGGCCCGTCCGGCCGACGGCCTCGGCGACGATGTACTGCTGGTCGCGGTGGGGGCGTTTGCGCCGATGGCGCTGAAGGTCGCGCAGCGATTGCGCGTGCAGGGCATCGGGGTGACGGTTGCCGATCCGCGCTGGGTACTTCCGGTACCGGCCGCATTGGCGCCGCTCGCCAGTGCCCACAAGCTCGTTGTCACCTGCGAGGACAACGGCCTGGCCGGCGGTGTGGGATCGGCGGTCTCAGCTGCCCTCCGCGCGATGGAGATCGACGTGCCGTGCCGCGATCTGGGCGTGCCGCAGCGATTCCTGGAACATGCGTCCCGTGGCGAGGTCCTCGAAGAGGTCGGGCTGACCGAGCAGAACATCGCCCGTCAGGTGACCGGTTGGGTCGCCGCACTGGGCGCTGCCGACGATTCAGTGACCGAACGCGTCGACTAGTCCTAATTGTCTGCCGGGCCGGTGGCCAGCGTTCGGGCCAGCACCGGCACCACCAGTTCGCGCTGCCAGTTGCGCGCGCCCCAGGTCTGCAGCACGGCGTCCACCGCATCGGGGTCCTGAACCGCCGAGTCCAGCCAGTCCCAGCACAGCCGACGCACCGACTCCGGTGACACCAGGTTCTCGGTCGGTACTCCCACCTGTCCGGACAACTCCGTCAGCGCGGATCTGACCGCTTCCAGACGGGCCGCCGCCTCCGGCTTGCGCTTGCTCCACCGCACCGGTGGAGGCGGTCCGCTGTTGGGTTCGTTGGCCTCCAGCGGTTCGGTGCTCGAGCGCGCGGCCTCCAGTGCGTCGAGCCACACCCGGGCGGACTTGCGTTGTTTCTGGCCGCCGAACACCGGCAGCGCGATCAGTTCCTCGGCGGTTTTCGGGTCGGTCATGGCGGCGGCGATGATCGCCGCGTCGGGCAAGATCCTGCCCGGCGCGATATCGCGACGGCGGGCGATCTGGTCACGCGCGGTCCACAGCTCGCGCACCGCCGCAAGGGCAGGACCGGTGCGGACCTTGTGAATCCCGGAGGTCCGGCGCCAGCGATCGCGCCGGGTGGGGGAGCTCTCGGCGCAGCGCAGGTAGTCGAATTCCTCAGCGGCCCAACTGTTTTTGCCCTGTTCGACCAGGATGTCGCCGATCGCGGAGCGCAACTCGATGAGCACTTCCACGTCCAGTGCCGCGTAATTCAGCCAGTCCGCCGGCAGCGGTCGCTTGGACCAATCGGCTGCGCCGTGGCCTTTGGCCAGGCCCAGGCCCAGCAGTCGCTGCACCATGGCCGCCAGGTTTACCCGCTCGAACCCGGCCAGCCGGCCGGCAAGTTCGGTGTCGTAGAGGGCCGGAGGGCGTAGCCCCACCTCGGCCAGGCAGGGGAGGTCCTGGTCCGCGGCGTGCAGGATCCATTCGTCGGAGGCCAGCACGTCGGCCAGTGGTTTGAGGGTGTCGATGGGGCTGCCGCCGTGGTTGACCGGGTCGATCAGGACCGTTCCGGCCCCGCTGCGCCGGATCTGGATCAGGTAGGCGCGGTTGGAGTAGCGGAATCCGGAGGCGCGTTCGGCGTCGACGGCGAACGGCCCGGTGCCCGAGGCCAGCGTGGCGGCGGCGTCGGCGATCTCATCGGCACTGACCGACAACGGCGGCACACCCTCGGCCGGGCACAGTAGCGGTACGGCCTCGGGGCCCGCGGGATCGTCCGGAGTGTCGGTCGACATCAGGCGCGTGAGCGCGAGCTCAGGTCGGTGACTCCCGACGGAGGCAATCCGGCCGCATGCTCGAGGACCTCACAGAACGCCTGCACATGGGTGCCGAGATCCAACGTGGTGGCGGTCCAGGACGCCCGCATCTCCAACTGGTGCGCTCGCGGCGGCCCGGAGATGTCCCCGTACCGCACCGAGGTGGTGGCGGTTACGGTTCCGCCCAGAGCGGTCACCTGATCACCGCGGGAGTCCAGCGCCTCGACCAGCCAGCTCCAGGCGACTTCGGGCAGCAGCGGGTCGACGGCCTCGCTCGGGTCCAGGTCGGCCTGGATGAAGGCGACCAAGCGCATGGTGCCGTCCCAGGCGTCGGCGCCCTCGGGATCGTGCAGCAGGATCAGCCGGCCGAACGCATCGCCATCGGAGTTCTCCGGGAGCGGCACAGCTTCCTCGCGCTTGACTTCGGCACCGAGCGCGTAGCTGTACGGCGCAAGTCGCTGAGGTGGACGAATCGGCCCGAGTTCGATCTCCGGCCGCACCCGGGCGGCATTCATTGCGGCCACGGCTTCGCTGAACTGCGCCGGTTCCGCACTAGTCACGACGGTTGACGCTAGCCGCATCCTGCAGGCCGTGCAGGCAGGCGCGCCGTGCCCCCGGCACGGCCGTGGCAGCATGGGCCGGTGAGCAATCGTCGCCAGCTTCTCCAGTCGCCGTATCTGGCGGCCGCCAGCGGCCGCACGCCCAGCCGGAGCCCGGTCTGGTTCATGCGGCAGGCCGGCCGGTCGTTGCCGGAGTACCGCGCGTTGCGTGCCCAGAACACCATGATGGAGGCTTGTTTCGACGCCGAGCTGATTTGCGAGATCACCCTGCAGCCGGTCCGCCGGCACGGAGTCGACGCGGCGATCCTGTTCTCCGACATCGTGGTCCCGCTGCGCGGGGCCGGCGTCGACCTCGACATCGTCCCCGACGTCGGGCCGGTGATCGCCCATCCGGTGCGCACCGCCGCCGATGTGCGGGTTCTGCAGGGCCTGCAGTTACAGCGAGTCAGCGCGGTGGCCGATGCCGTCGGACTGCTCGTCTCAGAGCTGGGCGAGGTGCCGCTGATCGGATTCGCCGGAGCGCCGTTCACCCTGGCGTCGTATCTGGTGGAAGGCGGCCCGAGCAAGCTGCACGAGCGGACCAAGGCGATGATGCTGGCCGAGCCGTCGACCTGGCACGCGTTGATGACCGCGCTGACCGACCTCACCATCGACTTCCTGCGGCTGCAACTCGATGCCGGAGTGGATGCTGTGCAACTGTTCGATTCGTGGGCGGGGACGCTGTCGCTGGCCGACTACCGGACCTACGTGCTGCCGCACAGCGCACGGGTTTTCGCTGCCGTCGCCGGCTATGGCGTGCCGATGACGCACTTCGGTGTGGGCACCTCCGAACTACTGGGCGCGATGTCGGAGGCCGGCCCCACGGTGGTGGGGGTGGACTGGCGGACGTCACTGGCAGACGCCGCTACCCGGGTCGATCCGGGAAAGACGTTGCAGGGCAATCTCGATCCGGTGGTGCTGCTGGCTGGGTGGCCGGTTGTCGAGACGGCCGCCCGGAGGGTGATTGAGGACGGCCGGCGGGCCATCGCCGCGGGTGCCGGCGGGCATGTCTTCAACCTGGGCCACGGTGTGCTGCCCGCTACCGATCCGGACCTGCTGACTGAGCTTGTGGAGCTGGTGCATTCGTTGTGAATCGCGTGTATTGCGTTGTCGGCGGCGGCATTTCGGGTCTTGTCGCCGCTTACCGCATCCGTGCGCTGGCCGGACCGTCGGCCACCATCCGGGTTTTCGACCCGGCTGATCGGCTCGGCGGCGTGTTGCGCACCGAGACGCTGGCCGGCCAGGTGATGGACATCGGCGCCGAGGCCTTCATCGCCCGCCGCCCCGAGGTGCCCGCCCTGCTGGCGGAACTGGGTCTGGCCGACCGCCTGATCAGTCCCACCGGGGTGCGGACCACCGTCTACAGCCAGGGTCGGTTGCACCCGCTGCCCACCGGCACCGTCAACGGCATTCCCGGATCGGCGCAGGCGATGACAGGTCTGGTCGATCGCGCCACCGTCGACCGGATCGCCGCCGAACCGGACCGGCCGCTGCACTGGGAATCGGGCGGCGATCCCGCCGTCGGCGCCGTGGTCGCCGACCGGTTCGGTGAGCAGGTGGTGACCCGCTCTCTGGATCCCCTGCTCTCCGGGGTCTACGCCGGTTCGGCGGCCACCATCGGTATCCGCTCGGCGGTGCCCACCGTCGCAGCGGCACTGGACGCGGGGGCGTCGTCACTGACCGAGGCGGTGCGACGGGTCTCGCCGGGCAGCGGTATCGGCCCGGTGTTCGGCGCGATCGGGGGCGGTTATCGGGTCCTGCTCGACGAACTCGTCGCGCGGGCCCGGCTGGACTGGGTGCAGGCCGCCGTCACCGGGATCGTTGCCGATGGTGACGGCTGGACGCTGGCCGACGCCGCTGGCGCGCAGTGTCATGCCGACGCGGTGGTCGTCGCGGTTGCCGCCCCGCAGCTGCCCGGCCTGCTCCGGGAGATCGCGCCGGGCAGTGCCGCCGCGGCCGCCCGGGTGCCTATCGCCTCGGCGGCGATTCTGGCGCTGGCCCTGCCGGCCGGCACCCCGTTCCCGCCCCAATCGGGGGTGCTGGTGGCCACCGGAGAGGCACTGCACTGCAAGGCCATCACGCTGTCGACCCGCAAGTGGGGTGGCCAGTCCGCGGGGAAGGGGCAGCCCGAGCTGCTGCGGATGTCCTTCGGCAGGTTCGGCGACACCATTGCCCGCAGTGTCGGCGACGAGGACCTACTGGCCTGGGCGCTGGAGGATCTGAACACGGTGTTCGGTATCCGCGCCGAACCCGTTGACATGCTGGTGCACCGGTGGATCGACGCCCTGCCGCAGTACGGGCCGGGTCACGGGGCGCTGGCCGCGGACGTGCGCGCGGATCTGCCGCCGGGTGTGGCCATCGCCGGTAACTACCTCGACGGTGTCGGGGTGCCGGCATGTGTGGCCGCCGCAGACCGGGCCGCCGCCGCGGTCGTGGCACGATAGTTCCATGGCGAAGCTGAATTACGACGAGATCAACGCCACCGTGCGCTATGTGATGTTCTCGGTGTTCGCCGCGCGTCCCGGAGCGCTCGGCTACGACGAGGGGTCCCGCGCCGCGGTGATCGACGAGACCGCCACCTTCCTCAAACAGCAGGAGGAGAACGGCGTCGTCGTCCGCGGTATCTACGACATCGCCGGCACGCGCGCTGATTCCGATTTCATGATCTGGACCCACGCCGAAACCCTCGAGCAGTTGCAGCAGACCTACAGCGATTTCCGGCGCACCACGGCCCTGGGCCGGGCGACCGCGCCGTTCTGGAGCAGCGTGGCACTGCATCGCCCGGCCGAGTTCAACAAGAGTCACGTCCCGGCGTTCCTGGCGGGGGAGGACCCGGGCGCCTATGTCTGCGTCTACCCGTTCGTTCGTTCGCTGGAGTGGTACCTGCTGCCCGATGACGAGCGCCGCAAGATGCTGGCCGACCACGGGATGGCCGCCCGCAGCTACAAGGACGTGCGGGCCAACACCGTGCCCGCCTTCGCGCTCGGTGACTACGAGTGGATCCTGGCCTTCGAAGCGCCGGAACTGCATCGGATCGTCGATCTCATGCGCGACCTGCGTGCCACCGAGGCCCGCCTTCATGTGCGCGAGGAGATCCCGTTCTTCACCGGCCCGCGAGTCGGTGTCGAGGAGTTGGTCAGTCGGCTGCCGTGAACTTCAACGAGATCGAGTTGATGCAGTAGCGCTGATCGGTTGGGGTCGGGTAGCCCTCACCGGAGAATACGTGGCCGAGGTGGCTGTGGCAGTTCGCGCAGATGACCTCGACCCGGCGCATGCCCATCGAGGTGTCGGTGCGCAGGATCACCGCATCGGAGTCGGCTGGATCGAAGAACGACGGCCACCCGCAGTGTGACTCGAATTTCTCTGTGCTGCGGAACAATTCGGATCCGCAGGCCCGGCACTGATAGGAGCCTTCGGTCTTGGTGTCGGTGTACTCGCCGGTGAACGGCCGCTCGGTGCCGGCCTCTCGGAGAACGTGGTACTCGGCCTTGTCGAGCCGCTGGCGCCACTCGGCGTCGCTGAGTTGCAGTTTCGGGGCGGGTTCGGAACTCATGAGCCCACGCTAGCGCGACCCGGCGGAGTCGTCATCCACGGCGGATCGATGCCCTGATCCAACCGACCGGCGGCACGCGCGTCCAGATAGCGGTAGTACAGCACGCAGAACACCACGACCAGCATCAGCGACCATCCGTAGGTGATCTTCATGTACTCCAGAAAGCGCCCTGTGGTGGGCCAACGCCACATCAGCCAGCGGTCCAGGGTCAGGAACCCGTAGGTCGCAAGCCAGGCCGGCCAGTTGCGCAGTACCGAGTTCGGCAGCACCACCGTCATCAGGAACGGGAACAGCATCATCGAGTAGTAGCCCTGTGCGAGTGAGAGGACCAACCACGACGTGATCAGCAGGACGCCCGAGGAGGTCAGCATCCAGAAGAACGTGTCGCGATCGCGGTAGTAGCGGTACAGCAGCCACAGGCTGCCGGCAGCCAAAACGATGAAGCCAAGTCGCAGAACGGTGATGAGCCACATCGGCAGCCCGTAGTACACCCCGTTGCCCAGTACCGAGGAGTTGAAGTAGTCGCGGGTGGAAAAGATGTAGGGCAGTGTCCGCTTCACGAAGTTCATCCGGTCCGCGACCAGCACAAAGCCCACGGCGTTGAATGCCACCGGCACCGCGATGGCGGCCGCCAGCGCGCGCCACTGCCGGTTCAGCAGCGGCAGCAGCAGCAACACTCCCAGCACGGGTTTGACGACCAACGAAAGCCCGATTGCGATGCCCGCCAACCACTGTCGGCTCGTCCCGTCCTGGCCCTCGGAAGGAAGCAACCACCGAAAGAACAACACCTCGGCGAGCAGGACACAGCCGTTGACATTGGTGAACACCAGGGTGTTGGTGACCGACTCGGTGACGAACATCGCCGCCAGCAGGGCCGGTAGTGCGACCGAACTGAGTGGGAACCTGAACAGCCGCACCAGCAGACAGGCGGCGAGGATCATCGCGACGGTGTTCAGGAGGATGAACCAGTTGCGGGCGGCGAACTCACTGTCGATGTACCCGAACGGCGCCATCAGCAGGGTGCCGCCGGGCGGATACAGGTAGTGCGGGTCCACCTGGTCGAAGTGCTCGTTATAGATGTCGACACCGGCCCGGAAGTTGCGCGCCGCCCGGTATACCGGTGCCCAGTCGTCGGTGATGTAGCCGTTGGAGGTCAGAACATAGCTGCGGTGGATGATCGACATGATCGCGATGGGCCACAGGGCCGAACGCAGGATCGCCTGCGCACCGGGTGGGCTTGAGCGCGGACGAAAGGCGTTGCGCACCCGGGAAACAACGGAGTCAACGGCTACCACGTCCGCACCGTACTACGGTCCGCGGCGTCAGCCGGTCAGGCTGGCCCTGCTGCCTGACCCGGTCAGGCGGGGCAGAAGGTGTCGGTTGGCGGCAGAGTGCCGGTGTTGAGGTATCCGAGCAGCGGAGGCAGGGCGCACGCGGTGTAGATGCTGGCGCCGTGACCGATGCCCTGCCACATCACCCGTTTACTGGTCGCCCCGGCGTTGATGATCATGGCGGCGGTGGCGGCCACTCCTCCGGGACCGGCGATCGGGTCGTTCTGCACGCCCAGCAGGAGGGTGTTCACCTTGAGGTTTTTGGGATCCTTGGGTGCGGAGCCGCTGGGCCAGCTCAGACACTTGGCCAGGTTGAGTGCCGCGACGGAGCCGAACTGCGGGTACTGCTTGCCCCAGGCGACGACGAGTTCGCGGACCCGGTCCGGGGTGGGCCGGCTCAGGGAGTCGCTGCAGCGGTTGACGAACTGTCCGTCGCTGTCGCGCATCGCCTCGGCGGCGTTGATCAGGTTGGTGAGCTGGTTGACATCGCCGCCGCGGGCCGCAGCCAGGGTGTTGGCCAGCTTGACGGTGGTGCCGATGCGGTCACCGCTGGGATAGCCCAGCGCGGTGGTGATGGCTGTCGCCAGCGCGGCAACCGAGGCCCCGCCCGGGCCCCTGCCGGCGCGGGCGGCGGCCAGCAGAGTGTCGACGGCCCCCTTCGGATCGGGTCCGAGCGCACAGTTGATCGCCACGCACTGACCCGCAAAGGCATCCAGGGCGGACTGCTGTCCCTTGGCCTGATCATCTGCGGCGGTTTCGGCGGCAACCCCGGGCGCGATGGGAGAGTCGAGCACCAGCCGCGCCACCTTATCCGGATGCGACCCTGCATAGGCCATGGCGACCTGAGCGCCGTTACCGATACCCATAAGCGCCAGGGCCGGCACATCCCAGGTGCTGCGCAGCCGGTCGAGATCCTCTGCGGCGCGGGCATTGTCGTAGGCGGAATCGCCCGGTGAGAGGGCGTCGGTGCACCCGGTTGTCGCCGTCGTGGTGACCGCGCCGAGGCTGGCAACCGGGTCATCGCCGGGCTGGAACTGGGCCTGTTCGCGCATCTGCTGACGGTCAACCGCGTCACGGCAGTCGATCGGGCTGGACATCCCCATCCCGCGCCGGTCCACCGCCACAATTGGACGGCTCTTGAGGACGTCGGCACCGGATCGGGACAGCCAGACCGGAAGTTGTAGCGAGGACGGCAGGTCCGATCCGGTGGTGAACACCAGAGGTCCCGCCGCCGGCGGGGTCTGCACGGACCTGGCCCGCATCGCGCCGATGTTCAACGTCCCGGTCGCACCGCTGATCGGATCGAGGTCGGCGTCGTACTCGGCGCATTCGAAGATCACCCCGGGCATCGGCGGAACACCGGCGTCGCCGGTCGCCTTGGCCGTGCAGTCACGCCACCCGAGGTCGTTCTTCGGTTCGGCGATCTCGGCCGGCCCGGCCGCCGAGGTGCTGGTGGCCGGGCCGCCAGCAGTATTACTGGCCCCGTCGGTGGCGAACTGCGGGTTGGCGGCCAGCCACGGGGCGCATCCGGTGATGCTCAAGGCGACCACGGCGCTCAGGCACACCGCAGCCCGAACCCGACCCAGCCGACGCATGGCCACCACAGTAGCGACCGGACCGGGACCGGCCTCTCGGCCGGTTCAGGCTCCGCGCGTGTAACGCAGGTAGAGATAGCCGTCGGTATCGGTGATGACGTGTGCGCGCCGCATCCGGGTCAGCACCGCACCATCGCCGGCGGCGACACGCGGGGCCGACCCGCCGACCAGCACCGGCGCCGTGGTCAGACACAGTTCATCGAGCAGATCGTCGGCGATGAATGCGCCCAGCAGGCTCGGGCCACCCTCGGCGAGCACCCGCAGCAGTCCGCGCTCGCCGAGGTGGGCCAGCGCGGTGCCGAGATCCACCGCGGTGGGGTCTGCGCCCGAGCAGTCGAGCACCTCGGCGGCAGAGCCGAGGCGGGCGCGCGCCCCATCGGCGGCCGCCGTGCAGGTCAGCAGCAGCGGCGGCACCTCGGTATCGGTGAGCACCGGCAGGCCGGGGTCCAGAACGCCGGAACGGCTGACCAGGGCTATCGGGGGCACCTCGAGCTGGCCGCGGGACTTCCGGCGCTGCCGTCGGTCCGCAGACATCTTGGCTCCGGCATAGGTTTCGGCGCGGGCGGTGCCGGCGCCCACGACGATCACATCGGCCAACTCACGCAACAGGCTGAACAATCGGCGATCACCGGATCCGCCGAGGCCGCCGGAAGTGCCCTCGGTGGCCGCGGCGCCGTCGAGGCTGGCGATGACGTTTCCGCGCACCACGGGACGGGTCAGCCCGGCGCGGTAGGAGTAGAGAACCTCGAGCCGCTCATCGTCCACCGGGCCACCGGCACCGAGCAGCGAGAAGTGCATCGGCTCGGTGTCTGGCATGCCACGATTGCAACATGCCCGGGCATCTCGCCGACCGTCACCCCATGGCGTCCCCGGAGCGGTTGATCGCTCAACTGGTGCCGCCGCCCACTTTCGCCGGGGTGAGCTTCGAGAGTTACCGGCCCGATCCGGCCGAACCCAGCCAGGCGGCGGCACTGGCGGCGTGCCAGGCGTTCTGTGATGAGGCGGTGCGACGGCGGGCCGGGCGCAAGAAAATGTTCGGCCGCCGCGAGCCGCTGCCCGGGGCGGGTATCTACCTCGACGGCGGATTCGGGGTGGGCAAGACCCACCTGCTCGCCTCGGCCTACCGCAGGCTGCCCGACTCCGCCGCGCACCCCACGGCGTTCGCCACCTTCGGCGAATTGACCCAACTGGCGGGTGTCTTCGGCTTCGTCGAATGTGTGGAGATGCTCGGCGAGTACACCGCGGTCTGCATCGACGAGTTCGAACTCGACGACCCCGGCAACACGACGCTGATCTCCCGGCTGCTGTCCCAGCTCGTCGAGCGCGGGGTGTCGATCGCAGCGACATCGAACACCCTGCCCGAGCAACTCGGCGAAGGGCGTTTCGCCGCGCAGGACTTTCTCCGCGAAATCAACACGCTGGCAAGCATTTTCACCACGGTCCGCATTGACGGACCGGACTACCGGCATCGCGGTCTGCCGGCTGCGCCCCAGCCGCTGTCCGAAGCCGAGGTCATCGCCGGCGCCGAGCGCACACCGGGCTGCACCCTCGATGACTTCGATGCGCTGTGCGCCCACCTGGCGACCATGCATCCGTCGCGCTACCTGACGCTGATCGAGGGGGTGACGGCGGTGCACATCACCGGCGTGCACCCTCTGGAGGACCAGAGCGTGGCCCTGCGCCTGGTGTCGCTGACCGACCGGCTCTATGACGCGGGAATCCCGGTCGTCGCATCCGGGGCGAAGCTGGACACCGTGTTCTCAGCGGAGATGCTGGCCGGCGGCTATCGCAAGAAGTACCTGCGCGCCACGTCGCGACTGCTGGCGCTTAGCCAGCTTTCCGGCGCTACAGCGGCCGAGACATGAGGAGGTCGTGCTCGGTGGCACCGCCCACGTCGAAGGTCCGAGTGCCGGTGACCTCGAAACCAAGTTTGCGATAGAACGCCTGCGCGCGTCCGTTGCCGCGGTTGACCCCGAGCCACATCGTCTGCGCCCCGGTCCCGCAGGCCCAGTCGAGGGCGGCGCGCATCAGCTGTGCCGCCGTGCCGGTGCCGTGGTGGCCGGGCAGCAGATAGAACTTGGAGAGCTCCGCCGCCGGTTCGCCGGCCGGGTGGATCAGCATGGCGTAGCCGACGATCCGGCTGCCGTCGCGGATGGCAAGCACCCGCTTGTCCGGATCGGCCAGATACTCCGCGAAGCGCGAAGCGCAGAGTTCGGCGCCGATGAACGCGGCGACGTCCTCGGCGGCTACCGATGACGGGCAGGCCAGTGGGAAGGTCGCGGCGGCGACGTCGGCCAGTCCGGTGGCATCAGCCGGAGTCGCGACGAGGATCTCCACCCCCATGTCACACCTCCTGCGCTCAATCATCACTGACGGTGGGGGCGAGATTTAGCCGTTCTGAAGCCCCCGAACCTGCGGCGGGAGCCGGTTTCGCCAATCCGCTGACCTGACCGTGCGGGGGTTTCATAGACTTCAACCATGGCAGGCCTGCATAAATCCCAAGAACGCGTCGACCTCGGCAAGATCGCCAACCGACCGCCGTCGGTACCGAAGATGTTCCTCAACCGTGTTGCGGCCACTCCGGCCGCCGAGGCATTCCGGTATCCGGCGGACGGCGGGTGGACCAGTGTCACCTGGAAGCAGATCGGTGACCAGGTAGAGCTTCTGGCCGCAGGTCTGATCTCCCTGGGTATTCAGCCTGAGGAACGCGTCGCGCTGGCGTCGGGCACCCGGTACGAGTGGGTGGTCGCCGACTTCGCCATCCTCGCGGCCGGCGGGGCCACCACCACGGTCTATCCGACCACCCATGCCGAGGATGTGGCCTTTATCGTCGCCAACTCGGGCAGCAAGATCGTCATCGCCGAGGACCAGAAGCAGGTTGACAAGCTCCTCGCCCACCGCGGCGAGCTGTCTGCTGTGGGGAAGGTCGTGGTCATCGACGGCAGCGGCGACGGCGATTGGGTGATCAGCCTTGCCGAGCTTGAGGAGCTCGGCAAGAAACTGCTGTCCGAGAATCCCACCGCGGTCACCGATCGCATCGACGCCATCCGGCCCGATCAGTTGGCCACCCTTATCTACACCTCCGGCACGACAGGTAAGCCCAAGGGCGTTCGGCTGACGCAGGACTCCTGGACCTACACCGCGGCGGCGATGGACTCCCTCGGGGTGCTGTCCGACAAGGATCTGAACTACCTGTGGCTGCCGCTCGCGCACGCCTTCGGCAAGGTGATGTTGGCACTGCCGCTCGCGATCGGGTTCCCGACCGTGATCGACGGCCGCGTCGACAAGATCGTCGAGAACCTCGCGATCATCCGGCCCACCATCATGGGTGCGGTCCCGCGAATCTTCGAGAAGGTGCACGGTCGTGTCACCGAGATGGCGGCCAAGGAGGGCGGGGTCAAGAAGACCCTGTTCGACTGGGCGGTCGGAGTCGGTCTGCAGGTGTCGCGGGCCAAGCAGGCCGGTCACGGGGTATCGCCCCTGCTGGCAGTCCAGCACAAGCTCGCCGACAGGCTGGTGCTCTCCACCATCCGCGATCGCTTCGGCGGACGGCTTCGGTTCTTCATCAGCGGCTCTGCCGCGCTGGACCGCGAGATCGCGCAGTTCTTTGACGCAATCGGCGTGGTGGTGCTCGAGGGCTACGGCCTGACTGAGACCTCAGCGGCCTCCTCGCTGAACCGGCCGCACGCCTACCGGTTCGGAACCGTCGGCTGGACCTTCCCCGAGACCGAGGTCAAGATCGCCGAGGACGGCGAGATCCTGCTCAAGGGCCCCGGCATCATGGATGGCTATCACGATCTTCCCGAGGCCACCACAGAAGCACTCGAGGCGGACGGCTGGTTCCACACCGGCGATATCGGCGAGCTGGACGCCGAGGGGTTCCTGCGGATCACCGATCGCAAGAAAGACATGTTCAAGACCTCGCAGGGCAAATATGTTGCGCCCTCGGCGATTTCGGCTCAGTTCAAGGGTATCTGCCCGTTCGCCAGCGAGATCATCGTGTACGGCGAGAGCAAGCCGTACTGTGTCGCGCTGGTGAGCCTGGACGCCGAAGGTCTCAAGGAATGGGCAGCCGGTAATGGCCTGGCCGGCAAGTCGTTCACCGAGATCGCCCGCGACGACAAGACGCGCGTCGCAGTCGAGGGCTACGTCGAGGAACTCAACAAGCACCTCAACCGGTGGGAGCAGGTCAAGAAGGTCGCGATCATCGACCGCGAGCTCACCGTGGAGAACGGCGATCTGACGCCGAGCCTCAAGCTCAAGCGCAAGGTCGTCGTCGACAACTTCCACGACAAGATCGACGAGCTGTACGGCTAGGCCGGCCCGGCGCCGGCGGGTTCCCACCATCGGGTGAAACGCTTGCGTGCGCGGGGACGATAAACCGACCGTGATGCGATACCCGACCGCTGCCGGCGCGGTCGCTGTAGTGCTGGCCGCGCTGACCTGCGGGTTGGCCCACGCCGACCCTCCGGCTCCCCAGACGGGCACGGAATGCCCCGCCGACTTGGACGGCACCATGACACTGCTGCCCGACGAAGTCACCTACGCCATGTGTCAGCAACAGCCCGCAGGGTTCGCCTGGGCGGCGGTGCAGACTCCGTTCGACCCGAATGACTCCTGGCTGAGCTACGGCCCGGCGATCACGCTGCACGGTCAGGGCATGCGCAATCCCAACGTCGCCAGCGGCAATTGGACCGCCACCCCGCTGGATCCACTGACCACCTGTCGGGCCGAGGAGCAGACCGTGGTGGAGGCCGGTGTGTTGTCGGCGCCGGAGATCTTCGAGTCCGGGCCCGGTGCGCCGCTCGCGCTGCCGATGCTGCCCAAGCTGTTCTACCTGAAACTTTCCGGCCACTGCTTGTGGACCAAAACCTGACCTGACGAATTCTGTCGGAGGCTCGCGCTACGTTGCGGTCATGGGGGATTTTTCCGATGGCGCGGGGTAATAGTTCGTCCGAGGGCGGCGGCGCCGCAGTCTTCGTGTTGTTTCTGGCGATCTGGTTCGTCGTCAAGTTCATCTGGTGGATCGTCGGTGCGCTGGCACTGACAGCTGGCTTCTATCTGGTGCGCGCGATCCTGCGCGCGGATCAGGCGCGCCGGGCTGCCTTCGCCGCCTACTGTGCCGAGATCGCGGCGCGCGCCGATGAGCAGCATGAGTGGGTGCTGCGCGGCGACGACCGAGGCACCTACGGTCCGATGGGTGCGGCGCTGATGCGCCAGATCGGCGCTACTGCGGGTGGCTTGCCAAGTACGCATCGACCGGAATCCGCGTCGACTCGGCGTAGCCGATTGGCAGCAGAACGTCACCGGCAGTGGTGAAGTAGTAGACATCCCAGCGATAGAAGTCACCGAAGGACGCGGGGTCCGCGGCCAGTGCGGCGGCGTAGTCGCTGACGGCTCGCACGTATTCGTTGGCATGGTTGTAGGCGAAGATCGCCCGGTCGGGGTTGGAACTGAATCCGCTGGCGGCCAGCAGTCGGCCGGCTGCCATGATCGAATCGCGCGGGGAGCGCACGTCGCCGCTTCCGTAGCTGGCGAAGGTTGAGGGTAGGAACTGCATCGGACCCTGCGCACCGGCCGTACTGTCGCCGACGATGCTGCCGAAACGGGTCTCGATGAGATTTATCGCGGCCAGGTAATTCCAGCCCACTCCCGAGGCGGCCTCGGAATCCCGGTAGTAGCCCAACAGTTCCTCAGCGGGCGCAGGAGGAACAATTCGCCACGCGGGCAACGTGTTTCGTACCGTCGCCATAGCGTTGAGCTGGCGGCGAGCGTCGATATTGCGGTCGTAAAAGGCCAGCATGGTCTGCGGGATCTTCGGCCGGACGATACCGTCCCATTCCGGGTGCCTGCCGATGAGGCGATAGGCCGCCTGCTGACGGTGCGCCGCGGCCACCATGGCCCCCTCGGGGGTCGACGGGTCGCGCAGTGCGAGTTGGTCAGTTACGATGTCCTCGGCCATCTTCGCCGGATCCGACGCCAGCCGGGGCTGGGCACCGCCGGGTGCGGCGGCGACGGCCTGTGTCGTCGGCGACGGCGGTTCGGCCGGTGCGGCGGTGGACTGGTTGCAGCCGACCAGGCCCATGACCATCATCGCGGCGACCAGTGGACCGACCAGTGGGGCGAGGTACCTGATGCTCATGATCTCCACTTCGTCAGTCGGGCGCGGCCAGGCTCTCGTCGAGCCATCGGCGCAGCGCCGCCACCGGTGCCGCACCGGCGCGCCGGGAAAGAATTTTGCCACCCCGGGTGATCAGCAGGGTCGGAACGGCCTGCGCTTCAAGGCGCTGTGAAGTCTGGGGTGCCTCATCGACGTTGATCTTCACCAACTTCAGGCGGCCTGCGTATTCGCTTGCCAACTGTTCGAGTGCGGGGGACACCATCCGGCACGGTCCGCACCACGGCGCCCACAGGTCGACGAGAACCGGTAGTGCCGCCTTGTCGACGACGGTGCCGTAATCGTCGTCGCCGGCATTGACGATCCACGGCAGCCAGGCCTGGCACTGCGCGCACCGCGGTTTACCGGCCGCGGACGCGGGCACCCGATTGCGGCGACCGCACTGCGCGCAGGCGACAACATCACTCATCGGGTCTTACTCCGGACCGAATGTTTAGCCCGGTGAACCCGGAACTGTGGTGGCGGGAGCACCGGGAGCGCCGTCGGCTCCGTCAGCGCCGTCGGCTCCGTCCTGACCGAAGATGCCGCCCTTGCCGCCCTGGCCACCTTTACCGCCCTGACCGGGCTGGCCGCCCTGTCCGCCCTGACCTCCGGCGCCACCCTGACCACCAGCACCGCCTTGTCCACCGGCACCGCCTTGTCCGCCCTGTCCGCCATTGCCTCCGGTCACGTCCTGCCCCTTCTCTGGCGCGGGTGTTGATGAGTAGTTCGGGGGAGTCGTCGTCACTTCGGCCGGCGTACCCGTCTTGGTGGTGGTGCAGGCCGAGGTGGCCAACGCCGTTCCGGCGACCATCGCCGCTGCTGCCAAGACCGCAGCCCAGCGAGGTGCGTCACTGAATTTCATGGGATTCCCTCCGGATCAAGGCCGCCCAGCGGCCGCGACCCCAGCATAGGCGCAGTCGTGACCGGCCAGGCCGGGCAGCTGTTTCACCTGCATATATCGCAGTTCGGTCGGCGTTGATGCCCTCGCGCGATGGCCCAGCCGACGCAGGCTCACAACGCTCCGGCGATCAGCTCGGCTTGGGGCCGTGACCATGGAGACGGCGACGATCGCGGCTACGGCGAACGCGAAGTGCGCTGAGTTGCACAGCGAATGGACGCTAGTTGTACTGCGTTGTCGGGGTGATGTTTCCTCTCACCCCTAAGTCACGCGCCTGGGTGACCAGCTGCTGATAGTCCTGCGGCGCAAGGCTTTTGCTCCGCGTCAAGATGTAGCCGCTGTATCCGCTGGGGTCGCTGACGATGACCCAGCTGTAGTCGGGCGCGTAAGCGAGGATTGTGTAATTGCCCGGCGGGGTTGGCGAGTTGACCGGCAAGAAACTCACGTTCAACGCAGTGTTCGTCGAATTCACCGGAACTGCGGATCCGACGATCGACGATTGCGGGCCGCCGTTGACGAAGTAATTGCCGGAATTCTGGACGCGAATCGTGCCGTCGGGGTTGAGGGTGTACACCGCCTTGGTGTTCACCAGACCTATCGAGAAGAACTGCTTGACGCTGCCCTGCTCGTAGTAGGTACCGGCGAATTGCGCAGGGTCAACAGGATCCGGCGAGGGCACCACCGGTTTCGGTGTGGGAGCTGGGCCTGCCAGCCGTCGGGATGGCCGGCCGGCACCGAGAGTCGACCGCGTCGCGGCTGCGGAGGCGGCCGGTTGGGCGACCGGCGATGTGCTGCCGGGGTTGATGGCCGCAGCCGGCCTCACGCTGCCGGCGGCCGCTGCGACGGGATGGGAATGACGCGCGCGCGGTGCGGGCTTCGCTGCGGTTGCGGCTCCGGGTGATGGAGTCGCGGCGTGTGCCGCGGACATGGCGGACCCCGTGTCAGTGCCGGTATCGGCGGCCGCCAGTCCCGCGCCGCACAGCATCGCGGTACCCACGCCTGCCATCAAAGTGCCGGAAGCCAGCCACATTCGGATCGAAGTCATTACGTGATGCCCCCTAGTCTCTGGCGCGCCACCGTTGGCGCCCCGCGTGTCGCCCTTCAATCGCCGCGTGGCGGGATTGGCAACCGGGGACAATTCGGAACGGCGGGAGTTTCGGATAGGTGAGTGTGACGGCGGTCACAACTGACCGCCGGATCGGCTGCGGCATCCGGGGTGGGCGGCCGCGAGAACGATGAGGGAGACCCCGATGCCTATGCTCGACAGACAAAGCATGCTCTGATCTGGTCAAACTATGGTGCGCGATACTGGGATTGAACCAGTGACCTCTTCCGTGTCAGGGAAGCGCTCTCCCGCTGAGCTAATCGCGCCGGGAAATCGAACAGAGGTGGAGACGGGAATCGAACCCGTGTGCACGGCTTTGCAGGCCGTTGCCTCACCACTCGGCCACTCCACCATTGGGCTCATGCCGTCCCCGAGCGGATGACGGGATTCGAACCCGCGACCCTCACCTTGGCAAGGTGATGCGCTACCAACTGCGCTACATCCGCAAGCCTCGGGCAAGTTAGCCCGCTGCGAAGATCGACAATAGTGCACCGAAGCGAGGGGGCACAAATCCCCTCGGTCCCTGTCGGGGTCAGCGGCACATTCAGGGGGTAGACCTGCGCGTGTTAGTCTTCCACGTCGGAATCGACGCCGTTTGCGGCGTGTCGGCACTCCGGTCCCGTGGCTCAGTGGGAGAGCGTCCGCTTCACACGCGGAAGGTCGCTGGTTCGATCCCAGCCGGGACCACGACAGGGAATCCCGCTGTGAGCCGCCGGTTGCTTCTGAATCCGGCTGACTCGGCGGCCACTGCTGGTGAGGTATCTGCTCAGGACAGTGGTTGATCTCCACCCCAATGCAGGCCGTGCAGTGGCATCCTGGGAACGACGAACGCGGAATTTCCGACCGGCGACGACAACCCGAGGATTGATGATGACTATCTATGCGGTAACCGACCCCGCCACCGGCGAACTGGTGCGCGAGTACCCGACCGCCTCTGACGCCGATATCGAACGCGCTATCGCGTCGGCTGACGCGGCCTTTCGGAACTGGTCGGTGAAATCCACCATCGCCGAACGTGCCGCCCTGACCCGCCGGGTCGGCGAATTGCACACCGAGCGACGTGATCACTTGGCCGAGATCATGCACCGCGAGATGGGCAAGCCGCTCGCCGAGGCGCTGGGCGAGGTCGACTTCAGCGCCGCGATCTACGAGTTTTACGCCGACAACGCCGAGAGGTTCCTGGCGGACGAACCGATCGAGTTGCTCGCCGGTGAGGGCAGTGCCGTTATCGTGCGCCGCCCGGTCGGAGTGATCCTGGGCATCATGCCCTGGAACTTCCCGGAATATCAGGTGGCCCGGTTCGCCGGACCCAACCTGACACTGGGCAACACCGTCGTGCTCAAGCACGCGCCGCAGTGTCCGGAATCGGCCGAAGCGCTGCAGAAGATCTTCCTTGACGCCGGCTACCCGGAGGGTGCCTACGTCAACGTCTACGCCACCAACGAGCAGATCGCTGCGGCCATCGCCGACCCCCGCATCCAGGGTGTCTCGCTGACCGGCTCGGAGCGCGCCGGCGCCGCGGTGGCCGAGATCGCCGGTCGAAACCTCAAGAAGGTGGTGCTGGAACTCGGCGGGTCGGATCCGTTCATCTTGTTCAGTACCGACGACCTTGACGCCACCGTCGATGCCGCGGTGGCCGCGCGGATGGGCAATACCGGTCAGGCCTGCAACGCTGCCAAGCGCATCATCGTCGATGCCAAGCTGCACGACGAGTTTCTGGAGAAGTTCACCGCGAAAGTGCTTGGGGCAGCTGACGATTTGTCACCGCTGTCGTCCGAGGCGGCTGCGCAGAACCTCGCCCGGCAGGTCGATGCCGCGGTCGCTGCGGGCGCGAAGCTGGCCACCAAGGGCGAACGCAACGGCGCGTGGTTCCCGCCCGGGGTCCTGACCGGTATCACCAAAGACTCACCGGCCTACCGCGAGGAGTTCTTCGGCCCGGTCGCCCAGGTCTACAAGGTCAACTCCGAGGACGAGGCGATCGCACTGGCCAACGACATTCCATTCGGGCTCGGTTCCTACCTCTTCACCACCGACCCGGAGCAGGCGCAACGGGTCGCCGAAGGGATCGACGCCGGCATGGTGTTCATCAACGTCGTCGAAGCCGACGGTGTTGAACTGCCGTTCGGCGGGGTCAAGCGGTCCGGCTTCGGCCGCGAACTCGGCCGCTACGGCATCGACGAATTCGTCAACAAGAAGCTGATCCGCAAAGGCTGAACACCGTCGGCAGAGGAGTTGACCGCCGCGGCCGGAATGCTCATCCCTGCGCCGGTGAGCTTCCAGGTCTCGACCGGAATCGATGTCGTGCGCGGTAGGGTCAGCGCATGCCTGAAGTCCCGCTGATGTCAGGGTTTCCGTCCGACCCTGGGCTGCGTGTCAACCTGGTCAACTGGCAGGACCCGCCGTTCAACCGCTGGTCTTTTCAGCACGTGCGAGAGCTCATTCCCACCCAGCGAATCCTGGCTGGCCGAGGATCGGTTCGGCCCCTGTCGCACCATGGTCCGGAGCTCGATCCGGCGGCAGTCACCTTCCGGCAGGTCGGTGAGCGGGAATCGAGTCTTGCTGCTGTGCTCGAGGAGACCTGGACCGATGCGGTGGTGATCGTCCACGAAGGACGGATCGTCCTGGAGCGCTATTACGACGGTATGGCTCCGGAGTCGGTGCATCTGCTGATGTCAGTCACCAAGTCGATCGTCGGGTGTGTCGCCGGGGTGCTGGTCGACCGCGGTCATCTCGATCCCGACCAACTGGTCGACTACTACGTGCCAGAGGTCACAGGTTCGGGATACGGCGGTGCACGGGTGCGCGACCTCCTCGACATGCGTACCGGGGTGCTCTTCAGTGAGGAGTACACCAATCCTGACGCCGAGGTTCGGGTGATGGAGCGTTACATGGGCTGGCGGCCCGGGGCGAGTCCCGGACAGATCGGCGGCATGTACCAATTTCTCGTGTCGATGGCCGCCGTCAGCTATCACGGCGGGCCGTTCGTCTATCGATCAGCCGATACCGACATGCTGGGATGGGTCTGCGAGCGCGCCGCCGGAGTGCGGATGGCCGACTTGATTTCTGCGCTCATCTGGCAGCCGATAGGCGCTGAGTCAGATGCTGAAATCACCTGCGACGGAGTGGGTTCGGCGATTCACGACGGCGGGATGTCGGCGACGGCGCGTGATATCGCCAGGTTCGGACAGATGCTTCTCGATGACGGTTTCGTGGGCGGTGTTCCGGTTGTGCCGAGCGGATGGCTGGTGCCGTCGCGCACACTTGACCCCGATATCCGGGGCGCTTTCGTAGCATCGTCCGCCGAGTCGTCGCTGACCGGGGGCTGGTACCGCAACCAGTTCTGGTACGTGCCGGGGTCGGTTGGCGATCTTCAGGTATGCCTGGGTATTCATGGGCAGATGGTCGTGGTCGATCGGGCGACCAGAACGGTGTCGGTGAAGATGTCGTCGTGGCCGACCGCCCAGTCTGCAGCTCATCTGGTCGGCACCATCCGCGCGTTCGACGCCGCGGGCCGCTACCTAGCCGGGCTATCCGGTCCCGGCCGCGACCGGACGATGCTGACCGGGCCGATCGGCGTGGTCGAGGGCCGTGAACGGGGCCACGGCTGAGGCGCTATTTCACGAAGCCGATCGGGTATACCGCAGGAGGAGCGGGCAGCGGTTCGCTGACATACATCCCCCGGATTCCGTCGATGTAGCTTCGGCATCGGCGGGTCAGTCCGTCCTCCGTCTGCATCCGGCCCTTGGTGACCAGGATGCCGAGATCGGCGCCTTTGAACCGGTAGTCACCAGGTCCGTAGACGCGCAGGAAGAAGCACTCGTCCTCGTGGGTCACGTCATGCCAGTCGTTGGTGACACCAATGAAGCGCAGCGAGCCGTCCTCGGTCAGTCGGTACCGACCGGTCTCCGGTGCGGCCAGAATCCGCTCCACTGAGTCATTGGGCTCCTTCATGATCAACTGGGCCCAGACGTCCACGGCGGCGAGTTCCCGCCAACGCTCGTTGATTTCGTCCACGTCGACCTCGTAGTCGACATCCATGAATTCGAGAAGATGGAACAGGAATAACGGAATGTCGGCATAGGCGCCCGCGGTGACATTGGTCATCGAGGACGCCCCCGAGATCCTCGGGTTCAATTCGCCGAGGTACACCTCATCGGAGTCCAGGTCCACCAGAACATCCACCTCGAAGAATCCGCGGTATCCCTCCTGGCGGAGCCGGTCTCCCAGGCGCCGCACGTGCTGGATCGCGGTATTGCGGTGCGCCTCGGAAAGGGCCTCGGGGTAGAGGTCGTTACCGCACCAGCCACCTCGGTAGGGGGTCAATTCCGGGTAGCCGGTCAGGTCCGTCATGAACGGCCCGACAACGGTCCCGTGCTCGGTGTTGACCGCCTCCACTGCCACGGCACGATTGTTGATCCGCTTCATGATCTTCAGGTCCTGGCCGATCATGTTGTCGGAGTCGCGGTCCCAGTCAGCCTCTTTGGTGATGAAGAACGTCGTCTTTCCCGAGTCGCCGTAGGGGGTTTGGACCACCAGATCCGAACCCAGTCCTGCCTCCGTGGACAGCCGATTCAGTTGCTCGTAACTGTCTGCGCGAGCAAGGATATTTGGCACCGATGGGGCGCCAGCCTCCTCGCCGAGTCGAGTGGTGACGATCTTGGAGTCAAGATGCCGACGCAGTGAGTCAGGCGGCAGAATCAAGTTGTAGTCGAGTTCGCGGCATATTTGTTCGGTCTCCTCATCGAAGAAAACCATCGCGATCATGGGGCGTAACTGACTTGCCGCACAGCGAGATTCGATGTGCTTCTGTACTTCAGGGTCCCGCAGAAGGTAGTTATTGATTTCTTCGGAACTGGTGAACTCGACATAGGGCTTGCTCGTTGGGGTGAAGACCCGGGGGTGCGCCCCCGCCCATGAGTCGTGGTAGACGATGTATTCGAAGCCGCGCACCCACCGGTCGATCCCCAGGAGATTGAATGCCGTGGGGCCGACGAAGAATATGGGTTGTTCGTTGGTCCGGAAGAAAGTCCGGATTTCAGGGATCCCGTTAAGTCCTCGGGATCGCAACACGCTGGATATCATCTGATGCGTCAGGTCCTCCCGGTCGTGCGGCTCTGCCGCGATCCTCTCACGCCGCTGGCCGTGTTGACCTGGAAACAGTGGGGGAGTGGATCCAACGAAGGAGACCTGAATGGCGCAGCATCCATTGGATTCGCTGTCAGCGGAGGAATTCCGGCGCACCGCCGAGATCATTCGTGCCGAAGGCCGGGTTAATGCGGGTTGGCGTTTTACTTCGATCGAACTCAAAGAACCGGAGAAGGCGTGGGTCAAGGCGTGGCGGCCCGGTGATCCGGTGCCGCGGACGTCCTTCGCGGTGTTGCTCGACCGGACGGAGAACAAAACCTACGAGGTCACCGTCGATCTGACCGGGGGCAAGATCGTTTCTTTCGAACACATACCTGGCGTCCAACCCAACTTCACCATCGACGAGTTCTACGAGATGGACGAGGCGATGCGCAAGCATCCCGACGTCATCGCCGCGCTTGCCGAGCGCGGCTATACCGACATGAGCCTGATCCTGATCGACACCTGGGCGTACGCCAAGGCTCTGATGCCGGCTTCGGTGGAACTCGCCCGGGCGGTTCTCCGCCGAACTGAGAAGTACCCGAACCGCAGGCTCGGGTGGTGCGACCTGTGGGCTCGGGCGACACCGGAGGGCAACCCCTACGGCCATCCGGTCTCCGGCCTGCAATTGGTCGTTGACATGAACACCCATGAATTGCTCGAAATCGACAATGACCACAGCTACGGACAGCCTGATGTGGACTGCGAGTACGTGCCCTCGGTTCGGGGCATCGAGCCACGGACAGACGTCAAACCGCTGCACATCACTCAGCCCGATGGTCCGTCGTTCACCCTCGACGGGTCAGAATTGAAATGGCTCAATTGGACCTGCAGATTAGGCTTCAACTACCGCGAAGGCCCAGTCATCTACCAGTTGACCTTCGATGACAACGGCACCAAACGTGATGTCGCCTATCGCAAGTCGCTTGCCGAGATGGTGGTTCCATATCGCGATCCCTCGTTCGACCACTACCGCCGCACAGCTTTCGATATCGGGGAGTGGGGCCTGGGTGTGATGACGACTTCGCTGGAGTTGGGCTGCGACTGTCTCGGCGAGATCGTCTACGTCGACGCCAATCTGGCAAATACCCGGGGCGAGCCCTACACCATCAAGAACGCGATTTGCCTGCACGAGGAGGACAACGCAGTTCTCTGGAAGCACGTCGACTACAAAACCGGAGCTGAAGTTCGCCGCCAGCGCCGGATGGTCATCTCCTGCCACGCGACGGTGGCCAACTACGAGTACCTGATCTACTGGCGCCTCTACCAGGACGGGAACATCGAGTGCGAGATCCGCGCCACCGGCATCATGGTGACCACTCCGTTCCCCCAGGGTTCTACCCCGCCGCCCTACGGAACGGTCGTCGACAAGAACACCTACGCCCCGTTCCATCAGCACTTCCTCGTCGCCCGGTTGGACCTGGATGTCGATGGTGAGGACAACACTGTGATGGAGATCGACTCAGTGGCGCCGCCGGTGTCCGGGGATAACCCCTACGGACTGGCTCTGGTGACCGAGTCGACCCCCGTCATGTCGGAGGCGGAGTCCGCCCGGGACTATGACTGGTCGACTCAGCGGAGCTGGAAAGTGGTCAATCCCAACAAGGTCAACAAGCACGGTACGAACGTCAGCTACAAACTGGTTCCCGGAGCGTGCTTCCCGCCGATGATGGACGAGCTGGCACCCCAGTATCTGCGCGCTCCAGTGATCGGCCACACCCTGTGGGTCACCAAGAACAGTCCGGAAGAGCGCTGGCCGGCGGGGGCTTACCCGGTCCAGTCCGAGTTCGACACTGGGATGACCGAGTGGATCAAGGACGACGCCTCCCTGGTTAACACCGACGTGGTGCTCTGGTACGTGTTCGGCATCCACCACATCACCCGGATGGAGGAGTGGCCGATCATGTCGGTCGACACGGTGTCGTTCTGGCTCAAGCCATCCAGCTTCTTCGACCGGAATCCGTCGATCGATGCGCCGCCGACCGCCAAGGGCGGTGGGGGAGCCTGCCACAACGGATGAGGGTCGGTGTGGCGTTCTAATCCACGACGACCGGCGTGTCCTTGTGGAGCGTTTCGCCTCGGAAGAACGTCGGTGACACCGAACGCCACACCATCATCAGCACCAACCCGAGCACGATCAGGCCCAGGCCGAGGACGAGCACCAGTCCGATACCGAAAATGCTTGCGCCGCTGCCGTATTCCGGGGATGCGCTGTCATGCAACGTGACGATCAGCACGGCGAATAAGCCGAGACCGCCCAGCAGTGGGAAGAGCAGTTTGAAGATCACGCTCTTGGCGTTGACGAACAACTCGCGCCGGAAGAACCAGATGCAGGCGAACGCCGTCAGACCGTAATAGAAGCAGATCATGATGCCCAGCGAGTAGATCGTGTCGGTCAGCGCATTTTCGCTCAGCAGGATCATTACCGAGTAGAAGACGCCGGCGAAGACGCCGGCCGCCACCGTGGCATAGGACGGAGTCAGATACCGCGGGTGGATCGCGCCGAATCGAGCGGGCAACGCCTTGTAGGTGGCCATACCGAGCATGGTGCGTGACGCGGGCAGGAAGGTGGTGATCAGGCTCGCCACGCTGGACGCCAGCACCGCCAGGTAGAGCATCAGGTGCCAGGGATTGCCCAGAACGGGTTCAGCGAGCGCCCCGAAGACGTTGTGCGCGATCTTCTCGTTACCCAGCCCGTAACCCTCGGTGCCGATGCCGGCGAACATCACCGCCGAGATCGACACCAGCAGATAGGTGATCAGGATCGACAGCACGGTCAGCAGGGCCGCGCGTCCGGGGGTCTTGTCGGAGCCCTTCGAATCCTCGTTGACGGTCAGGCAGGTGTCCCAGCCCCAGAAAGCGAAGATCGACCCGGACAGCCCGGCGATGAAGGCTGACAGCGTGAGCCCCGCCGGACTGAACAGCAGGCCGGCGAAGTGTTCGGGGGGCGCCGCCAGGTCCGGCGTCTCGACCATCGCCGTGCGCCAGTTGAAACTTCCACTGGAGTTGGCTTTGACGACCGCCACCACCGCGAACACGAACAACATGGCTAGCTGGAATCCGACCAGGATGAATTGAACCTTTTCGGTGGTGGTGATACCGCGGTAGGCGATGAAGGTGGCGATGCACAGGAAGGTGAGGCAGGTTGCGACATTGATCGCGTGGTTCTCCCACAGGCTCCCGAGGGTCGCACTGTGGAAGATGTCTCCGAGAAGTTGATAGAAGAACTCCACCGCGACTCCGGCCAGGTTGGACAGGACGATGGCGGTTGCCAGGATGGCCGCCCAACCCCCCAGCCAACCGATGTAGGGCCCGAAAGCTTTGCTGGTCCAGGTGAATGACGTCCCGCAGTCCGGCATGACTTTGTTGAGTTCGCGGTAGGCGTACGCGGCGAAGAACATGGGCAAGAAACCCGCGATGATCACTACCGCGGTCTTGTAGCCGGCCTGGGTTACCAGGATCCCGATCGTCGCCGAGAGCGTGTAGGCCGGTGCGACGCAGGAGATCCCGAGGACCACACTGCCGAATACTCCCAGCGAGTTGCGGGATAGGCCCTTTTGCTGAAGGTCGGTCTCGGGAGCGTGATGGATGTTGTGCGTCTCTTCCATGGCCCCCGCCCGGATACTTCTGAATTTGACAGCGCTGCCGTACTGTACCGCTGGCACCACACCACATGGCAGCGAATGAATTCACCTGATGATGTTTCATCGGACTTAGGGGGCCGACATGACTGAGGAAGTCGAGATTGCCGAGAACGGCGTGGTGGTCGGCACTGACGGGTCGGAGAACAGTAACGCCGCGCTGCAGTGGGCTGCGGACACCGCGATGGCCTACGGCCTGCCGTTGACGGTGCTCTACGCCCGTCCCGACGCGATGGCCGAGCCGATGTTTGTCTCGGATCCCGCCGGCGTGCTCGCCGCTGCGGTGGCGGTGGCCCGCGAACAGCAGCCCGAGTTGGAGATCTACGCGCTGCAGATGCCCGACGCCCCGGTGCAGTCGCTGCTGGCCGCAGGGGAGAACGCCGATGTCGTGGTGCTCGGTTCGCGCGGTGTGGAGGGCTTCCGGGGCCTGCTGCTGGGCTCGACGGCCATGCACGTTGCCCCTTACGCGCAGTGTCCCGTAGTGGTGGTGCACTCTGGTCTCGAGGGCGGCCTGCCATTCGAGGACACCGAGGGCTACCCGGGAAATCCGGGGCAGGTGGTCCTGGGCTACGACGGTTCGTCGGCCTCGAATCGCGCCGCCGCCTTCGCATTCCGGCACGCGGCGGCGATCGGGACCGCTGTGGTTGCGGTCAGTGTCGAAGCAGGTCGCGGTGAACCGGAGACCGAGGAGATCGACCCGGAGAACGCCACACCAGGTTCGGATACCAGCGCCTTCCATTCCCCCGTGATCGTCACCGCCGCCTCCTTCCCCGACGTGCCGGTGTCCTTCGTCGCGGGGACCGGGCGGCCTGCCGAGGTACTGCTCGCCGAGGCCGTCGGTGCGGCGCTGTTGGTGGTGGGCAGTCGCGGTTCCGGCGGGTTCTCCGGTCTGGTCATGGGTTCAGTCAGTCAGAAGGTGCTCGCACACGCGAGTTGTCCTGTGGCAGTCCTGCACGCGGGTATCTCCGCGGAAACCGCCGCCGGAATGGCTCCGGCTTGAAAGGGAGTCCAAACGCCGGGAGAAGGTCTGAGGCGCCCTGTGGCGCAGGACATCGGGTTCGACATAGACGGCCCGGTGCCTGCCGGAAGGCAGCCGCCTGATCCAGCCCCCAGCCGCGTTGGCCCTTGTTCCCTGCCATGAACTGCCCCCTCACCGTTGATCGCACACCCATGGCCGTGCTGTCCGGCGTGCTGTGTAGATGTCCAATCCCGTCGAATCTGTCCTTTTCTATCGCAGTCGACATGCCGTGTAACCGCAGCTCAGTGGGTTAAAAAACCTGGTGGGCCGGTAGTGGCGGAAAGCCATCCTCGCTGGTTCGATCCCGGCCGGGACCACCATCGAGCAGGACCACCGCCGATGGCCCTGGATCTTCACCGCGCACCCCTATCATCAGCCGATGAATACCTATCTCATCGCCGGCGGCAGTCGCGGTATCGGGCTTGAACTGGTTCGTCTCCTGGTACCTGCGGCTGACCGCGTCGACGTCTGGTCGCGGGAGGTCGGCGAACTGGCTGTTGGAGGGCCGGTTCGCCACCTCGCCTGCGATGTGACCGCGGCAGACCCGCTGCCCGAGCCGCCCGAATCGATCCAGGGGGCGGTGTACTGCCCCGGAACGGTCAATCTCAAGAGCTTCCGGGCGCTGTCCGAAGATGACTTCCGGCGCGACTGGGAAGTGAATCTGCTTGGTGCGGTCCGCTTTCTCAAAGCCTGCCAGCCCCGACTGCAGGGCGTTGACGGGCAACCGGCCAGCGTGGTGCTGTTCAGCACGGTCGCGGTTGGCCAGGGTATGCCGATGCATTCCTCGGTCGCCGCGGCCAAAGGAGCGGTCGAGGGGCTCGTGCGCTCACTGGCCGCGGAATGGGCCCCCAAGGTGCGCGTCAACGCAATCGCCCCGGCTCTGGTGGACACCCCGTTGGTCGAACGGATGCTCGGCACTCCGGATAAGCGCGAGGCCATGGCAGCGCGTTATCCACTGAAGCGGGTCGGAACCCCCGGCGACGCCGCAGCCCTGGCGCGGTTCCTGCTGTCCCCGGACAGCGGCTGGATCACCGGTCAGGTCATGGGCTTGGACGGCGGTATGTCCGCGGTGCGTGCCTGAGGCCAACCCGGACGTGTGGCGGAGCTATGGAATTGACGGGCGGGGATCGCCCTGTGCCGGCGACACGCTGTCAAATCCCGCGGACCGTGGCGTGAGTTTGGGCGCAACGGTCCACTCGGCACTCTGGCTTTGACCGGTGGCCTGGAAGATGATGCGCCGCGAGATCTCCACCGCATGATCGGCGAATCGCTCGTAGTAGCGGCTCAGTAGAGTCACATCCACCGCTGCGGTGGTCCCGTGGTGCCATTCCCGGTCCATCAGCACCGTGAACAGGTGGCGATGGATGTCATCCATCGCATCGTCGGCATCCCGGATGTATCTGGCCATGCCGAGGTCACTCGACTGGATGACATGGGAGGCCTTGCCGCCCAAATCGACAGCGGTTCGGCCCATCTCGGCAAAATAGCCGCTGACGTCATCGGGCAGGACGGGCTGCGGATGGCGCAGTCGGGTGATCTCGGCGACGTGGAGAGCGAGCGCGCTCATGCGTTCAAGATCGGCGACGATTTGAATCGAGGAGATGACCGCGCGCAGATCCCGCGCAACCAAGGTCTGTGCCGTCAGGAGATTGAGGCCGGCCTCTTCCACCCGGGCGCCGGCGGTGAAAATCTTCTCGTGACCGCCGATGACATCCTCTGCTCCGCTCAGATCGGCGTGCAGTAGGGCGTGCGTGGCGCGCTCCATTGCGGTGCCCACCAGTCGGCATACCTCTGCCAACTCGTCGGTGAGGGCCGCGAGTTGCGCACCATAGGCGGACCGCATGTCTCGATGCTAGGAAGGCGTTAGGCGCTATCGCAGAACCGGACGATGAACGCGACGTGAACGTCGGGTGCACATGTAGGCCGTGATCACCGTGATTGCGGCACGAATATTCCTATTCTGTAGTGATGGGCGGGGAGGATGGCGGCGAGAATCCACGACCCCGACCCGGCCTGATCGCAATCCTGCTGGAGTGGGGCCGCATCGGCTGCCTGGGGTTTGGGGGGCCTCCGACACACATCAGACTGCTTCGTGATCTGTGCGTCGGGCGCAGTAAATTGATATCGCCGGCGGAGTTCGAGGACGCCGTCGTGGCGTGCAACCTGCTGCCCGGACCCGCCTCGACCCAACTGGCGGTCCTATGCGCCTGGCGCGTG
>NZ_JBPCSX010000145.1:0-3744 GCF_051006775.1 Mycobacterium sp. | reverse complement strand
GCCGACGGCCAGCCGTGCCGAGGGCGTGCAGCCGGAAGCCACCTGGTTGCGGACCGGTGACCTGGGAATGTTCGTTGATGGACAGCTCTACGTCACCGGACGCATCGTCGATCTGCTGAGCATTGACGGCCGCAACTTCTACCCGCAGGATATCGAGGCAACGGTCGCCGAGGCGTCGGCGCTGGTGCGCCGCGGGTACGTCGCGGCAATCAGCGCGCCCAGCGGCGATGGGGGAGAGCAATTGGTGATCATCGCTGAAAGAGCCACGGGGACAAGTAGATCCGATCCGGTACCGGCGATCGATTCGATCCGGACAGCGGTGCACCAGCGGCATGGCGTCACTGTCGCGGATATCCGGATTCTCCCGGCCGGTTCGATCCCGCGCACCACCAGCGGCAAGCTGGCACGCCGCGCCTGCCGCACGCAGTACCTCGAGGGGTCACTAAAAGGTCATCAGCGGTAGCCGTTCGGGTATCGACCCGCGGGTTATGTTTAGGAGCGATGGCCTCACGATTGATTGACCTGTACCGCCGGACCGGTGCCGATGTGCCCTTCGGTGATCCGATGCCCTCGCACGGCACTGAGATGGAGGGCTGGTTCTGGCGCGTGTCCGACGCGGCCAGTGGCCGGGTGCTGGTGGCGCTGTGCAGCGTCAACCGCCATCCCGACGGCGACTGGTCGACTGCGGCTGTATGCGTTCACCCGGGCGATGTGGTTTATTCCGGCGCACTGCCCAACGCTCGCGCCCAGAACTCGCCGTACGCCGTGACCGCCGGCGACGACAACGGACGCTTCACCGTCACACGGGACCGCATCCACTTCGAACTCGGTGATCTTCGCCTCGATATGGAGGTCCGCGACCCGGTCGTCTGGCCCAAAGCCTTCGGTGGCGGCGGGATCTTCTCGGCGATTCCGTTCCTCAACCAGTACTGGCACCCGCATCATCTGGGTGGGAAGGCCTCCGGAACCGTCGAATACGCTGGGGAGAGTTGGACATTCGACGGCGCCAAGGTCTACGCGGAGCGGAACTGGGGCGCGGGTTTCCCGCTGCGGTGGTGGTGGGGACAGGCGCATGACTTCGGCGACGACGATGTGTGTGTCGCTTTCTCAGGCGGGCTGCTCTCACTGGGCCCGATCGCACGCGATGTCAATGGAGTGGTGGTCCGGATCGGTTCGAAGGTGATCCGGATGACCCCGCCGGTGCTGGTGCGCTCGGAACTGGGGGAGAACCACTGGATCATCCGGGGCCGCTCAGCGCGATACGAGATCGAACTGGAGGGCGACGGCCGCCACCTGCCGCCGCACGTGCTTCCGGTTCCGATGCCGGCGGAGCGGCAGAATATCGACACCGACTTCGAGCATCTGGGGGCGCGCATGCGGTGCACGGTGCGCGAACGGGGGCGGCTCCTGTTCGACGGTACCTCCGAACTCGCTGGACTTGAGGTCGGCACGCGACCTGGCTGAAACAGTTCTGTGACCAGGGGCGATTAGGCTCGTATGAGTTAATCGACCAACCCGGGAGTGCTGTGAAGCTGTCCAAAATGTTCGCGTCCATCGGCATCGCCCTGCTGGGTCTCCCGTTCGCTGCCCCCGCCCAGGCCGAACCAACGCCTGTTGCCGCGGCACCGCAGCAGTGGATCGTCGTCGGAGTGCCGGCCGCGAGCGCGACCAGTGGAACCCTGACCGCCTACCAGAAGGTGGGCGAGGAGTGGAAGGCCGTCCTGGGTCCGATCACCGCGAAGGTGGGCGATGTCGGCGTCGGCGAGGGCGCCGACGGCGTGCATCGCACCCCGGTGGGGACCTTCGCCTTCGACCAGGCATTCGGCCGTCAGCCGAACCCCGGCACCAAACTGCCGTATTTCCAGGCGACCAAACAGGATTGGTGGGACGAGGACGCGTCCTCGCCGACCTACAACACCCACGTGCGCTCCGCCAATAATCCGTCAGCCATCACCGAGAACCTGTATGACTCGGGCCCGGTATATGACTACGCGGTCAACATCGCGGTGAACCCGAATCGCATCCCGGGCAAGGTGTCGGGGATCTTCCTACACGTCACCGATGGTTCACCCACCTGGGGCTGCGTGGCGATCGGCCGCGACGAGATGAAGTCGGTGCTGACCTGGCTGGACCCGGCGCAGTCGCCGCGGATCACCATCGGCGTCGGCAGCCCGGGTCTGGTCAAGGCCAGCTGACCCTGCTACGAGGCGCTGAGAATCCTGATCGCAAAGACCAGGGTGTCGCCCGGCGCGATGCCTGCTCGGGGCTGGCCCTGGGGGTAGCCGTCTGCTGCGGTCATGGCAACGGCGACGGTGGAACCGACCGTCTGTCCGGCGATGGCCTTCTGGAAGCCCGGCACGACGCCGTCGAGCGGGAATTCAGCCGGCTCGCCGCGGTTGTAACTGCTGTCGAAGACGTGCCCGTCGCGTCCGTCAACGCCCATGTAGCAGACAGTTACGGTCGCCGTGGGCGCCACGACCGGTCCGCTGCCTGCTTTGAGGGTGTGCACCTGCGTCGCAGCAACCTCGAAGGGAGCGGTGACGTCGACCCTGGGCGCGGTGCTGTCGGTGGATCCGGTGACCGCGACGCTGCCGGTGGTCCCGGTCAGGGTCCATTCCGCTGCGCCGGTCTTGTCCGGTGCCAGCGAGGGGCAGCCTCCGTCGGGCGACGCCGGTGTGGTGGCCATCTGGGTAACCGACGCCGAACTCGGCGATGAGGTCTCGGTCTTTGATGAGCAGCCGGAGATCATCGTGACGAGCGCGGCGGCGCTGGCCGCCAGGGCGATGGGTGCGGTGAAGTTCACGACTCGAGACGCTACACGGTGCCCAGACGACGCTGGCGTTCGACGGTGGCCAGGTAGAACGCCCAGGAGAACACGAAACTGGTGAACAGGCTCGCGACGAAGTACAACCACGGACGCCTGATCCCGCGGCGGCGGCCGTCGACGATGGTGAACAGCGGGAGCAGCAGCACATTGGCGATTGTGTAATCCGCGCTCGCCGAGCTGGACGCCGGGTTGGCGTAGCCGAGTTCGATGAACTGCATCCAACTGCCGGGTCCGACGAACGGATTGGTGGACGCCGCACCGTACTCGGCCACGTAGCGGTAGTTGAAGTACCAGCACAGCGGAATCGAGGCGACGCCGATGACGTAGAACAACCCCTCCAATCCCGATAACGCCGGGCTCGTGCTGCGGAAGATAGCCGGATTCGACCGCATGATGAAGGCGACGACGAGAACCCCGAGGATGGCGTGAATGATCAGCGATATCATCTCAGCGCCCCGCATCCGCGAGCACCTGGTAGCCCGCGTTGTAACCGGGGATGAAGGTGATCCCCGGCCCGCCGTGACAACCTGCCCCGCCCAGATAGAGACCCTCGATCGGTATCGGTTCGTCGAGGAAACCCCGGGGGCCGGGCCGGTTGGGGCCCATCAGCTCGGGCTGCAGCAGCCCGTGACAGTAGTCACCGTTGGGGGCCCCGAACATCGTGTTCATGTGGTACGGCGCGAAGGTGATTTGGCGGAGCACGATGTCCCGGAAGTTCGGCGCGTACCGGCTGATCTTGTCGATTACCCGCTGCGCCATCTCGTTCTTCAGTCGGCCGTGCTCCTCGCGGGGTGCTTCGGTGGGGAAGGCGTAGGCGAACACACTGGCGGTGTGCTTGCCGTCGGGCGCCAACTCCGGATCGTGGACGGAGGGGATCTGTATCGACAGCGCGGGATTCTCCGGAACCTCGCCCCACC
>NZ_JBPCSX010000144.1:0-8436 GCF_051006775.1 Mycobacterium sp. | reverse complement strand
TGAGTACGACCAATAGTCTGCGGGCCGCCTCGACGCGGCGGGCTTGGGCACCGGTCAGCTGATCCAGCGCACATTCCGGGTCCGCCGGTGGCCCCAGATGTCCGCATCCGCGCGGGCAGTGCCCGGTCAGCTCGCCGAGGTCGGAGAACGCCGTGAGGACGTCGTCGGGCGCGATGTGGGCCAGGCCGAAGGACCGGATGCCCGGGGTATCGATGACCCAACCGCCGGCGGGCAGTGGCAGGGCTACCGACTGGGTCGAGGTGTGCTTGCCCTTGCCCACCCCGGATACCACCCCGACGGCCCGATCAGCCTGGGGGACAAGGCGATTCACCAAGGTCGACTTACCGACGCCGGAGTGGCCGAGCAGTACGGTGAGGTGACCGTCGAGTAGTTCCTGCACCGGTGCCAGCGGCTGGTCGCGGCCCGCGGTCACCACGATGAGATCCAGATCGGCGAACTGCGCGGCGAACGCTGCCGGATCGGCCAGGTCGGTCTTGGTCAGGCACAGGATCGGGGTGAGGCCGCCGGTGTAGGCGGCGATCAGCGCGCGGTCCACCAGACCGGTGCGCGGCGGCGGGTCAGCGAGTGCGACCACGGCCATCATCTGGTCGGCGTTGGCGACCACCACCCGCTCGGCTGGGTCGGTGTCATCGGCGGTGCGGCGCAGCACCGTACGGCGTTGGCCGCGCCGCACGATCCGGGCCAGGGTGTCCGGCCGGCCCGAGAGGTCACCGACCACGTCGACCTCGTCGCCGACCACGATCGGCGTGCGGCCGAGTTCACGGGCCCGCATCGTGGTCACCAGCCGATCCGGATCACCACCGAGCACGACGCCCCAGCGGCCGCGGTCGACCGTCACCACCATGCCCGACTCGGCGTCGGCGTGCTCGGGGCGAATCTTGGTGCGCGGACGCGAGCCCCGACCGGAACGGATCTTGACGTCGGACTCGTCGTATTCGCGTGCGCTCAAGCCGACCCCAGCATGTCCGACCACAGCCGCGGGAACTGCGGGAGCGTCTTGGCGGTGGTGGCGATGTCCTCGACGTCCACACCGCTGACCCGCAGGCCCACGATCGCCCCCGCCATCGCCATCCGATGATCGTGATAGGAGTGCCACACCCCGCCGTGCAACGGACCGGCGGTGATCACCAGGCCGTCGTCGGTCTCGTCGCACTGACCGCCCAACCCGGTGATCTCGGTGCGCAGCGCGGCCAACCGGTCGGTCTCATGCCCGCGCAGGTGTGCGATACCGGTCAGCCGGGAGACCGAACCCGGCTCGGCCAGTGCGGCCAGCGCGGCCACCGACGGCGCCAGCTCGCCGACGTCGTGCAGGTCCACCTCAAAGCCGGGGTAGCCGCCTGCGCCGGTGATCTCCAACGTCGAATCCTGTTCGGACACAGTGGCTCCGGTGAGTTTCAGGATCGCGAAGACCTGGTCCATGGGCTGGACGCTGACCGCGGGCCAACCGGTGATCCGCACCATCCCGCCGGTCACGGCGGCGGCGGCCAGGAACGGCACGGCGTTGGACAGGTCCGGTTCGATCAGCCAGTGCCGCGCCTGGATCGGGCCGGGCGCAACCTGCCACTGGTTGGGCACGGTGTCGTCGACCTCGACACCGGCCTCGCGCAACATCGACACCGTCATCGCGATATGCGGAGTCGACGGCAGCGACGATCCGGTGTGTATCAACGTCACACCGATCCGGAATGCCGCACCGGAAAGCAGCAGACCCGAGACGAACTGCGATGAGGCCGAGGCATCGATGTAGACGGTGCCGCCCCGGACCGACCCGTGTCCGCGGACCAGGAACGGCAGACCGCTGCCCTCGATGTCGACGCCGAGACCGCGCAGCCCGTCGAGAAGCGGAGCGATGGGCCGGGAGCGGGCCTGGTCGTCGCCGTCGAAGGTGACCGTTGCGGTGCTCAGCGCCGCCAGTGGCGGCACGAACCGCAGTACCGTGCCGGCCAGTCCGCAGTCGATCCGGGTCTGGGGGTCCGGGTCCAGCGAGCCGCCGACGCTCAACTCGGCGTGGTCGCCGTCGATGCGCAGGCCCAGGCTCTGCAGTGCGGCGATCATCAGGTCGGTGTCACGGCTGCGCAGGGCGCCGCTGATCCGGGATTGGTCGCCGGCCGCGGCGGCCAGGCCGGCCAGGATCAGCGCTCGGTTGGTGATCGACTTCGACCCCGGCACCGTGACGTCCGCGCGGACGGGCGCCGGGGCGTACGGCGCGGTCCACAGATCGGTGCTCACGGGTCTCTATCCTGCCCTGCCGCCGCGAGGGCACCATAGAGACATGTGCGGACGCTTCGCGGTTACCACCGATCCGGCCCGGTTGGCGGCGCAGATCGACGCGATCGACGAGACCGGAGGGCAGGTGCGCGGACCGAACTACAACATCGCCCCGACCGCGCGCGTCGCCGCCGTCGTCGCCCGCCATGACTCTCCCGACGATGAGGCGACCCGGCGGCTGCGGCTGATGCGCTGGGGGTTGCTGCCGCCCTGGGTGAAGGCCGGCTCGGATGGCGCCCCGCACGTCAAGGGGCCGCAGCTCATCAATGCCCGCGCGGAGACCGTCACCACCTCGCCGGCGTTCCGGTCGGCGGCGGCCCGCAAGCGCTGCCTGGTGCCGATGGACGGTTATTACGAGTGGCAGAGAAACGCCGATGACCCCAAGGGCCGTAAGACGCCGTACTACTTCCACCGCGCCGACGGGTCACCGCTGCTGGTGGGTGGACTGTGGTCGGTGTGGAAGCCGGATCCAGCCGTCGCCACATCAGCCGAGCCGCTGCTGACCTTCTCGGTCATCACCACCGCCGCGGTGGGCGAGCTGGCCACCGTGCACGACCGGATGCCGCTGATCCTGGACGGGCGCGACTGGGACCGCTGGCTCGACCCCGATGAAGCCGCGCCGGAGGACCTGCTCGCCGGCCCGCCCGATATCAGCGTCATCGCGATCCGGGAGGTGTCGACGTTGGTCAACCGCGTCGCCAACAACGGACCGGAACTTCTCGAGCCGGTGTGATCCGTGCGGGGGCCGATGATGACCTCGACGTTTTCCCCGGACTGTGATGGCGATAACATCGGCGTAGACCGTCGTGAGAGGAACCCGCAATGACCGCAGTTGAACCCAAGACCGACTCCATCACCGTGTACAACCCCGCCGACGGCAACGTCGTCGGCTCGGTTCCGGTCGACGGACCCGACACCGTCGCCGCGAAGGCGCGCGAGCTGCGGTTGTTCCAGCCGGAGTGGGAGGCCATCGGCCCCCGCGGGCGCAAGAAGTGGATGCTCAAGTGGCAGGACTGGGTCCTGGACAACGCCGACCTGCTGACCGACGTGCTGATGGCCGAGACCGGCAAGTCGCGCAATGACGCCAGCGTCGAGGCGGTCCTGATCGCCGACGCCATCAAGTACTGGGCCGGCAACGCCGAGGAGTTCCTCTCCGACAAGCATCCCGGCGCGCACAGCCCGCTGTTCAAGGTCAAGAAGCTCACCACGGTCTACCGGCCCTACCCGCTCGTGGGCATGATCGAGCCGTGGAATTTCCCGCTGGCCATGCTGGCGCTGGACCTGGTTCCCGCACTGGCCGCCGGTGCCGCGGTTCTGCTGAAACCCTCTGAGGTGACGCCACTTTCGGCCGTCGAGCTGGTCCGCGGCTGGAACGAGATCGGCGCCCCGCCGGTGCTGGCACTGGCCACCGGCTACGGCGCCACCGGTGCCTCGGTGATCGCGAACTCCGACTACGTCCACTTCACCGGGTCGACGGGCACCGGCCGCAAGGTCGCGGTTGCCTGCGCCGAGCGGCTGATCCCGTGCAGCCTCGAACTCGGCGGCAAGGATCCGGCGATCGTGCTGGCCGACGCCGACGTGGACCGCGCCGCCAACGGCATCGCCTGGGGCGGCATGTTCAACTCCGGCCAGGTCTGCATCTCGGTGGAGCGGGTCTTCGTCGAGGCCCCGATCTACGACGAGTTCGTCGCCAAGCTCTCCGAGCAGGTCGGCAAGATCGCGCAGGGTCAGGAGAAGGGTGCGGCCGCCTCGGGGTTCACCTACAACACCGGCGCGATGGCCACCCCGGCCCAACGTGACATCGTCGACCGGCACGTCAGCGAGGCCACCGCGGCCGGCGCCCGGGTGCTCGTCGGCGGCAAGCCCACCGGCGTGGGCACCTTCTTCCAGCCGACCGTGCTGGCCGATGTCACGCCGTCGATGAGCTGCATGGCCGAGGAGACCTTCGGGCCGACGTTGCCGGTGGTCAAGGTCAAGGATGAGGAAGAGGCCATCCGGCTGGCCAACGACTCGGTGTACGGGTTGTCGGCGACGGTGTGGACCGGCGACACCGCCCGCGGCGAGCGGATCGCCCGGCGCCTGGAGGCCGGCGCGGTCAACATCAACGACGCC
This sequence comes from Mycobacterium sp., assembly GCF_051006775.1. Lineage (GTDB taxonomy): Bacteria > Actinomycetota > Actinomycetes > Mycobacteriales > Mycobacteriaceae > Mycobacterium. The sequence continues at coordinate 4,035 of NZ_JBPCSX010000144.1, read as the reverse complement.
ATGACCAACGTGTTCTGCTTCTCGCTGCCGATGGGCGGCTGGAAGGAGTCCGGCATCGGCTACCGCGGCGGCGGCGCCGCCGGGCTGATCAAGTTCTGCCGTCAGCAGGCCATCACGGCACCGCGCATCCCCACCCAGAAGTCGGAGATGCTCTGGTACTCCTCGCCGCAGAAGCAGTCGAACTTCGCCCGCGCGGCCATCCGGGCCTTCTCCGGCCGCGGTAAGCGCCGGTTCGGCAAAAAGGGCTAAGCCGTATAGCCGGGGGGGTTGGGGGATTCGATCCAGAAGTCGACCCCCAACTCCGAACCCGGAACGCAGTCGTAGACCGAGAGGTCCGTGACACCGCTGTCGAGCAGCACGTCCTCGCACAGCAGCGTGTTGCCGGTGAACTCGCGGGCCGGTCGGCTCATGACCGCGTAGGCCGAGTCGGCGTACACCGCGGGCTTGCGGGAGCGCGACATCATCTCATCGCCGCCGAGCAGGTTCTGCACCGCGGCGGTGGCGATCGCGGTGCGCGGCCACAGGGTGTTCGATGCGATCCCGTATTCGCGCATCTCCTCGGCAACACCCAAGGCGCACAACGTCATTCCGAACTTGGCCATCATGTAACCGGTGGGCCGCAGCCATTTGGGCTCCAGCAGCACCGGTGGTGAGAGCGTCAGAATGTGCGGGTTCTCCCGGCCCTTCATGTGCGGGATGCAGGCCTGGGTCACGGCGTAGGTGCCGCGCACCTGGATGCCGTTCATCAGGTCGAATCGCTTGAGCGGAACTTCTTCGATGGAGCCCAGGTTGAGCGCCGACGCATTGTTGACGCACATATCGATGCCGCCGAACTGCTCGACCGCCTTTGCGACTGCTGCGGCGACGGAGTCACCGTCGCGCACGTCGCCGACGATCGGCAGGGCCTGGCCGCCGGCCTCCTCGATCTCCTTTGCCGCGGTGTAGATGGTGCCCGGAAGCTTGGGGTGCGGCTCGGTGGTTTTGGCCACCAGCGCGATGTTGGCGCCGTCAGCGGCCACCCGTTTGGCGATGGCCAGGCCGATACCGCGGCTGGCACCGGAGATGAACATGGTCTTGCCGGAGAAGGTTCCCATGAGCGACAGCTTAGGATCAGTGGCGATGACCGATATCGACGGTATGGATGCACCCGAGCGCGAGGAGACCGACGCCGAATTGACGGCGCGGTTCGAGCGCGACGCGATCCCGCTGATGGACCAGCTCTACGGGGCGGCCATGCGGATGACCCGCAACCCCGCCGACGCCGAGGATCTGGTGCAGGAAGCCATGGTCAAGGCGTATTCGGGGTTCCGATCCTTCCGGGCCGGCACCAACCTCAAGGCGTGGCTCTACCGGATCCTGACCAACACCTACATCAACAGTTATCGCAAGAAGCAGCGCCAGCCCGCGGAGTACCCCACCGAGGAGATCACCGACTGGCAGCTGGCCAAGAATGCCCAGCACACCTCGGCCGGTCTACGCTCCGCGGAGGTCGAGGCTCTGGAGAATCTTCCGGACAGTGAAATCAAAGAGGCTCTTCAAGCGTTACCAGAAGAGTTCCGGATGGCGGTGTACTACGCCGACGTCGAGGGCCTGCCCTATAAGGAGATCGCCGACATCATGGATACCCCGATCGGGACGGTGATGTCCCGCCTGCACCGTGGCCGCAAGCAATTGCGCACGACTTTGGCCGATGTCGCCCGGGAACGCGGGATGCTGCGCGGCGAACCCGCTGAGGAGGTGCTGTGATGACCGATCCAGGCACGGGTGATACCGACTGCGCGGTGGTCATGGCCGAGGTGTGGATGCTGCTCGACGGCGAGTGCACCGAGTCCGAGACCGTCCGGCTGCAGCGCCACCTCGACCAATGCCCGGACTGCCTGCGTCATTACGGCGTGGAGGAGCGGGTCAAGAATCTCATCGCCACCAAGTGCAGCGGGGAGAAGGCGCCGGAACACCTGGTGCAGCGGGTGCGGATCGAGATCAGTCGTACGACGATCATCCGCCACTACGAGGCCTAGAGGCCCAGCCCGCCAACTACTCCGCCGATTGTGAAGCTATCGTCACGCTCGGCGCCGAACGTGAAGCTAACTTCACACTGGGCGGCGTGGGGCGGTGTGGACGGGCGGGGTGGGGCAGCTCGATCAGGCGGTGCGATCAGGCGTTGGGACGACGGCCGTGGTTGGCCTTGCTGTGCTTGCGGTCGCGCTTCTTACGGCCACGCTTGGCCATGGTGGTACCTCCGTGCTCGGAAATCTTCGTCGATCGTTGGCCTTAGTGTCTCACGGCCCCGTGACCGTCCGCGAATCCGCTGTTGTGGTTAGGTAGACCAGCACCAGGAATTACGCCCACCAGGAGAGTGACATGGCCGAGGACGTCCGCGCCGAGATCGTGGCCAGTGTGCTTGAGGTTGTGGTCAGCACCGGTGATCGGATCGGTATCGGCGACACCCTGGTGCTGCTGGAGTCCATGAAAATGGAGATCCCGGTGATCGCCGAGGTTGAAGGGACCATCACCGAGGTCAATGTGGCCGTCGGCGATGTCATCCAGGCCGGCCACCTGATCGCCGTCATCGACTGATTCATGTCCACCCTCGGTGAGTTGCTCGCCGAGCACACCGTCCTGCCCGGCAGCGCGGTAGACCATCTGCACGCCCTGGTCAGCGAATGGCAGCTGTTGGCCGACATGTCCTTCGGCGACTACCTGATGTGGGTCCGTCGCGATGACGGCATGGTGGTCTGCGTGGCCCAGTGCCGCCCCACCACCGCCTCCACCCTGCTGATCAAGGACGCGGTGGGCACCGTCGTCGACGGGGACGGCCTGACCGGCGCCGTTCCGGTGCGCCACCGGGGTGAGGTGGTGGCGATGCTGACCCATCAGACCGCCCGTGACAGCCGGCGCACGTCGTCGCGGCTGGAGAAGGCCTACCTGGACTGCGCGGGGCTGCTGCTGCAGATGGTGTCGGAGGGCAGCTTCCCCAACATCGGCGAGCTGGCGCTGGCCCGGTCCAGCCCGCGGGTCGGTGATGGTTTCATCCGCCTCGACGTCGACGGCACCGTCGGCTACGCCAGCCCCAACGCGCTGTCGGCCTACCACCGGATGGGCCTGAGCTCGGAGTTGGAAGGCCACAACCTGCTGGCCATCACCGGACCGCTGATCTCGGATCCGTTCGCGGCCGAGGAGCTCACCGGGCACTTCGGCGACTCGCTGACCGGCGGGCCCAGCATGCGCCTGGAGGTCGACGCCGGCGGTGCGGTGGTACTGCTGCGCACCCTGCCGCTGCAGGTCAACGGCGCCTCGGAGGGGGCGGCGGTGCTGATCCGGGACGTCACCGAGGTCAAGCGCCGGGACCGGGCGCTGCTGTCCAAGGACGCCACCATCCGGGAGATCCACCACCGGGTGAAGAACAACCTGCAGACGGTGGCGGCCCTGCTGCGGCTGCAGGCCCGCCGCACCACCAGCCAGGAGGGCCGGGACGCGCTGATGGAGTCGGTGCGCCGGGTGGGCGCCATCGCCCAGGTGCACGAGGCGTTGTCGATGTCGGTGGACGAGGAAGTCGACCTCGACGCGGTGATCGACCGGATCCTGCCGAATATGAACGACGTCGCCCGGGTGGATTCGCCGGTGCGGATCCGTCGGGAGGGCAGCATGGGAGTGCTCGACGCCGACCGGGCCACCCCGCTGGTCATGGTGGTCACCGAACTGGTTCAGAACGCCATCGAGCACGCCTTCGACCCCGCCGACAAGCGGGGTTCGGTGACCATTCGCGCCGATCGCTCGGCCCGCTGGCTGGACATCGTCGTGCACGACGACGGCCGCGGGCTGCCGGCCGAGTTCAGCCTGGAGGACTCTCAGCAGCTCGGCCTGCAGATCGTGCGGACGCTGGTGTCCGCGGAACTGGACGGAACATTGCAGATGAGAGCCTCCGCGGGCGGCGGAACCGACGTGGTGCTGCGGGTGCCGATCGGCCGTTCCGGTCGGAAGTAGGCACGAAAAAAGTCGCGGGCCCCCGTTAGAGGGGGCCCCCCGCCCAAGATG
>NZ_JBPCSX010000143.1:0-5576 GCF_051006775.1 Mycobacterium sp. | reverse complement strand
AGTGAAAACGGGTCCAGCGACCACGCTGAACGCAGCAGCCCGGTCGGCGCGGGAACATTCGGGAACGCGGGTTTCAATGCGGCGGTGGCGCTTGCGGTCACCTCGGCCTCGGTCATGGCTTCGACTGTGCGGGCGAACTTCCCGGCGTTGAACATCATCAGCGCCGGTACGTCGACCAGGCCCAGAAGATTCACGGACTCCACCCACTGACCGCGCCGCGATGCGTCGGGGATGATGTCGATCAATTCAGCCTCAGAAGGCCAGAACGCAGACTCGAAGCGCAGGCAGGTCTTGGAGAGCACGCCCATCCCGAGCCGGTCGATGGCCGTCGACTTCGAATCCGGCAGCGGCGGCAGGAACTGGATCGAACCGGCCTTGAGAACGCCGAGTGGAACCGTGACGATCACCGCGTTGGCGAAGAACTTGCCCAGCGAGGTGGTGACTACCGCACGATCGCCGGAGGTGTCGATACTGGCGACGACATGGCTGAAACGAACGTCTACCGCTTTCGCCAACGCCTGCAGGATCTTGTCGTATCCGCCGGGCAGGAGTACGTCGCCTCCGCTCTCCTGCCCGCCGTCGTCGAAGTGGTTGGCGGAGAGATCGACTGCGTCACCGGCGTATTCGTGCTCGATGGATTCGGAGATACCCCACTCGATATCCAGCCGCTCGGCCGCGTCGAGATCGGCGTCGGCGATGGCCCGGTCGAGTGCGGTGCGCAGGGGTTCGTCGGGAACGGGGGAGTCCTCGCGGCCGGCCTCGACCAGTTCGGCCACCTGCGACTCGAGATCATCGAACGTGCCGGCCGCACGGCGCCGTCCGTCGGGGCCGTAGACGATGGATTCGTAGTCGAAGGGCTGTGTCTTGATGCCCTCGGCCGCGGCCAGAGCGGCGATCGGATTGTTGTCCACCCCGTGAATCCAGGATGCGCCGAGTTCCACCGGAACGCCCCAGGACCGGTCCGTGTGGATGCGACCGCCCAGGCGATCCCGCGCCTCGAGCACAATGACGCGGCGGCCGTTGGCGACGAGCACCTCGGCGGCCCGCAATCCCGCGATTCCGGCGCCGATGACGAGCACGTCGGCGTTGCGTTCGGTCGAGGCAGGACCGGACGCGGAGGTCGGGGTCGGGGTTGACTCCCGCTCTGGCTCGGTGGTGTCGCAGCCGCTGACCAGGGTTGCAGGCACCGCAAGGGCGGCCAGCCGGACGAAGTCGCGACGCGGGATCGGGATCACGCCAGCGACGTTATCGCTCCATGGTTGGGGTCGAGGCGGTTAGATAGGTCCCATGCGAATCGGAGTTCTCACCGGCGGTGGCGACTGCCCCGGCCTCAACGCCGTCATCCGCGCGGTCGTGCGGACCTGCGATGCCCGCTACGGCTCATCGGTGGTCGGTTTCCAGGACGGCTGGCGTGGCCTGCTCGAGAACCGCCGTGTGCAGCTGTTCAACGACGATCGCAATGAGCGGCTGCTGGCCAAGGGCGGCACCATGCTCGGTACCGCGCGCACCAACCCGGAGAAGCTGCGCGCCGGTATCGACGACATCAAGGCGACCCTGGAAGACAACGGGATCGACGTGCTCATCCCGATCGGCGGCGAGGGAACGCTGACGGCCGCGCACTGGCTGACCGAGGAGGGGGTGCCCGTCGTCGGCGTGCCCAAGACCATCGACAACGATATCGACTGCACCGACGTCACATTCGGTCACGACACCGCACTGCAGATCGCCACCGAGGCGATCGATCGGCTGCACAGCACCGCGGAGTCCCACCAGCGGGTGATGCTGGTCGAGGTGATGGGACGACATGCCGGCTGGATCGCGCTCAACGCCGGGCTGGCCTCCGGCGCGCATATGACGCTGATCCCCGAGCAGCCCTATGACGTCGAGGAAGTCTGCCGGTTGGTCAAGCAGCGCTTCCAGCGTGGGGCCTCGCACTTCATCTGCGTGGTCGCCGAGGGCGCCAAGCCGGCCGAGGGCACCATGCAGCTGCGCTCCGGCGGTATCGACGAGTTCGGCCACGAACGGTTCACCGGGGTGGCTCAGCAGCTCGGCTGGGAGGTGGAGAAGCGCATCCGCAAGGAGGTGCGGGTCACCGTGCTGGGCCACATCCAGCGCGGCGGCACCCCGACCGCCTATGACCGGGTGCTGGCCACCCGGTTCGGTGTCAACGCCGCCGACGCCGCACACGCCGGTGAGTACGGGATGATGGTCTCGCTGCGCGGTGAGCACATCGGCCGGGTTCCGCTGGCCGATGCGGTGAGCCAACTCAAGCTGGTGCCGCAGAGCCGCTATGACGATGCAGCCGCCTTCTTCGGCTGAGCGACCCTACGGACTGACCGGCACCGGCTCGGCATCCAGCGACACCTCGCGGGTCTCACGCATGATCAGCAGCGCGATGAACGTCAGCGTCGCGGCGCACAGCAGGTACACACCGACCCAGCCGACCCCGTAGGTGCTCGACAGCCAGGTCGCGATGAACGGCGCGACCGCCGCGCCCAGGATGCTCGCCGAGTTGTACGAGATCCCTGACCCGGTGTAGCGGACGTTGGTTGGGAACAGTTCGGGCAGAACGGCACTCATCGGCCCGAAGGTGAAGCCCATCAGCGTCATGCCGATGATGAGGAACGCCAGCACCGAGCCGTGCGAGGCCCGCCCCGGTGTCAGCAGCACCGCGAAGAGGCCGCCGTAGGCCATGATCGCCGCCGTCACCATGAGCAGTGTGCGCCGGCGGCCCCAGCGGTCGGCCAACTGTCCGGCGATCGGGATGGTCGCGGCGAAGAACAGCACCGCGATCATCTGCATCTTCAGGAAGTCGATGTAGTTGAAGCCCAGACCCGTACCGTTCGGCGGCGTCTTGCCGGTGCCGTAGCTCAGCGCCCAGGTGGTGACGATATAGAAGATCGTGTAGGTGGACAGCATGACGAAGGTTCCCAGGATCAGCTGACGCCAGTTTGTCCGGAACACCTCGGCCACAGGGGTTTTCACCTTCTCGCCGCGTTCGACGGCGCGGGCGAACACCGGGGTTTCGGTGAGCTTGAGCCGCACGTAGAGACCGATCGCCACCATCACGGCACTGAGCAGGAACGGAATCCGCCAGCCCCACGTCAGGAACGGACCGTCCAGATTCGGCTTGGCATTGGAGTGTCCCAGCCAGATCAGCAGGCTCAGGAACACGCCGTTGGCCAACAGGAAGCCGAACGGCGCACCCAGTTGCGGCCACATCGCCGCCTACGCCCGCCGCCCGGGTTTGGCGGTCTCCACCGCCAGCAGTGCCGCGCCACTCCACTCGCCGCCCAACGCCAGGCCCTGACAGAACCGCATCAGGGCCAGCAGTGCCGGGGCCAGCAGGCCCACCTGGTGGTAGGTCGGCAGCACACCGATGAGGAAGGTGGCCACACCCATCAGCAGCAGCGAGCCCACCAGGGTGGCCTTGCGGCCGACCCGGTCACCGAAGTGGCCGAACAGGATCGAGCCGACGGGACGGGCCACGAAGGCCAGGCCGAAGGTGGCCAGTGAGGCCAGCAGTGCCGTGGTGGGGTTGCCCTTGGGGAAGAACAGGAACGGAAACACCGACACCGCGGCGGTGGCGTAGGCGTAGAAGTCGTAGAACTCGACGGTGGTGCCGACCATGGATGCCAGCACGATGCGGCTGCGTGGCACTCCGGCGACGATATCGCCCTGCTCGTCCTTCATGGGGTCGGTCCTTTCCGGTCGGGGAACCCTATCCCAGCGGACTAGCATCGCGGGATGCGTTACGTGTCGGTCCTCCTGCTCATGGTGGCGGTGCTGATGGTCCCGATACCGCAGGCACACGCCGACGACTGCCCCGATGTGGAGTTGGTCTTCGCCCGCGGCACCGGTGAGCCCCCCGGCCCGGGACGGGTGGGTCAGGCGCTGGCCGATGCGCTGGCGCCGCTGCTCGGCGGCCGCAGCCTGGCCACCTACGGGGTCAACTACCCGGCCGGTATCAACTTCCTCAACACCTCCAATGGCGCCGATGACGCCAGAGGCCATATCGCGTGGATGGCGGGCAACTGTCCGAACACCCGGGTGGTCCTCGGCGGCTTCTCCCAGGGCGCCTCGGTGGTCTCCATGCTCGCCGGCGTGCCGCCCGTCGGGCAGCGGATCGGCTCCATCGGATCGGCCCCGCCGCTGCCGCCGGATCTCGCCGGCCGGATCGCCGCTGTCGCAGTCTTCGGAAACCCGGGCAACCGCTTCGGGACACCGCTGTCGTCGACGGGGATGTTCGCCGGTCGGGCCATCGACCTGTGCGCGGGCGGCGACCCGATCTGTGTGAACGGCGGACGGAACCGGACGGCCCACAACATCTACGAGTTCCCGCCCTTCAACGAGCAGGCCGCGGGTTTCGTCGCGAACTTCGTCTGAGGACGCTGCCGGTCTGACGACGCTCGGCGCGAGCGGCGGTACCTGGCCCCACTAGGATTTGCGCCATGACGACCGACCTCATCGACTACGACGATGTCGTGGCACGATTCGATCCGGTGCTCGGCCTGGAGGTTCACGTCGAACTGTCGACGGCCACCAAGATGTTCTGCGGCTGCGCCACCACATTCGGGGCCGAGCCCAACACCCAGGTGTGCCCGGTCTGCCTCGGTATGCCCGGTGCGCTGCCGACGCTGAACGCGGCCGCGGTGGAGTCGGCCATCCGGATCGGCCTGGCGCTCAACTGCGAGATCGCCTCCTGGTGCCGGTTCGCCCGGAAGAACTACTTCTATCCCGATCAGCCGAAGAACTACCAGATCTCCCAGTACGACGAGCCGATCGCGTTCAACGGCTACCTCGATGTGCCGCTGGATGACGGGACCACCTTCCGGGTCCAGATCGAGCGCGCGCATATGGAGGAGGACACCGGCAAGCTGACCCACCTCGGCTCCGACACCGGCCGCATCCACGGCGCGACCACCTCGCATCTGGACGTCAACCGGGCAGGGGTGCCGCTGATCGAGATCGTCACCAAACCCGTCGAGGGGACCGGCGAGCGCGCTCCCGAGGTGGCGCGCGCCTATGTGACCGCGCTGCGGGATCTGTTGCGCGGCTTGGATGTTTCCGATGTGCGGATGGATCAGGGTTCGCTGCGCTGCGACGCCAACATCTCGCTGCGACCGATGGGTCAAAAAGAGTTCGGCACCCGCACCGAGACCAAGAACGTCAACTCGCTCAAAAGCGTCGAGGTGGCGGTGCGCTACGAGATGCGCCGTCAGGCGGCGGTGCTCGACGCCGGCGGGAAGGTCCATCAGGAGACCCGGCACTTCCACGAGGACGGCTACACCTCGCCGGGCCGCGACAAGGAGACCGCTGAGGACTACCGCTACTTCCCGGAGCCGGATCTGGAACCCGTCGCGCCCAGCCGCGAGCTGGTCGAGCGGCTGCGCGAGACGATCCCGGAGTTGCCATGGCTGTCCCGCAGACGCATCCAGCAGGATTGGGGCGTCTCCGACGAGGTGATGCGGGACCTGGTGAACGCGGGCGCCGTCGAACTGGTCGCCGCCACCGTCGAAGCCGGCGCCGGCAGTGAGGCAGCGCGGGCCTGGTGGGGGAACTTCCTGGTGCAGAAG
>NZ_JBPCSX010000142.1:0-8902 GCF_051006775.1 Mycobacterium sp. | reverse complement strand
TGACCCACCAGCGGCGCTCGGCATAGGAGACCGCAAGCACCCGTCGGCTGGCGAGTAGGCCGTCGAGCCAGGCGCCGACATCGGGAGCCGTTGAGCGCTCGCTGATCTCGTCATCGGTGAGCGGGCCCAGTAGGCGCAGCAGGTCGGCGACGCCCTCGGCATCGCGGGCCTTGCGGTCGTCGTCGAGGTGCTGAAGTTGGCGGCCGGTGGCGGCCACCACGTCGGCGTCAAGCAGCTCGCGCAACTCCACCCGGCCCAGTAGCTCGGCCAGCAGTGTGGTGTCCAGGGAGAGTGCCGCGGCCCGCCGCTCGGCCAGTGGGCTGTCGCCTTCGTACATGAACGCCCCGACGTAGCCGAAGAGCAGCGAGGCGGCGAACGGTGATGGAGTGGGGGTTTCCACCTCGACCAGTCGAACCCGGCGCTGGGCGATCCGCGCCATCAGTTCGGTCAGCATCGGAACGTCGTAAACGTCCTTGAGACATTCCCGGACGGTTTCCAGCACCATCGGGAAGTCCGGGTACTTCCTTGCCACGTCCAGCAATTGGGATGCCCGCTGACGCTGATGCCACAGCGGTGAGCGCTTTCCGGGGTGCCGCCGGGGAAGTATCAGCGCCCGAGCGGAGCACTCGCGGAACCGGGAGGCGAACAGTGCCGACCCGCCGACTTCGGCGGTGACCAGTGCCTCGATCTCGTCGGCCTCGAACACGAACAGGTCGGCACCGGGCGGGGTGTCTTCGGTATCGGGCAGTCGCACCACGATGCCGTCATCGCTGGCGGTCGGTTTCTCGTCGATCCCGTACCGCTCGAGCAGCCGGCGCCCCACCGCGAGGGCGAGCGGGCCATGCACCTTCAGTCCGTACGGCGAGTGCAGAATCACCCGCCAGTCGCCCAGTTCGTCGCGGAAGCGCTCAACCACCAGGGTGGTGTCGCTGGGCACCACCTTCGTTGCCTCGCGTTGGTCGTCGATCAGCGTGCGCAGATTGGCGATGGCGAACTCGTCGAAGCCGATTTCGGAGCAGCGAGTGCCGAAGGCGTCATGGTCCAGACCGGCGAGCTCACCGGTGAACTTTCCGATGGCCTCGCCCAGCTCGGGCGGGCGGCCGGATTCATCCCCGCGCCAGAACGGTAGCCGTGCCGGTTGACCGGGCGCCGGGATCACCAGGACCCGGTCGTGGGTGATCTCAGTGATCCGCCAGCTCGTCGCGCCCAGCGCGATGACATCGCCCGGCCTGGATTCGTAGACCATCTCCTCGTCGAGTTCGCCTACCCGGGAGGGCTTTTCGGAATCGGTGGCCAGATACACGGTGAACAGACCGCGGTCGGGAATGGTGCCGCCGGAGGTGACCGCCAGCCGCTGCGCCCCCGGGCGTGCGGTGAGTGTGCCGGTGTCGCGGTCGTAGACGAGCCGGGGTCGCAGTTCGGCGAAGTCGGTGGACGGATACTTACCCGCCAGCAGATCCAGGGTGGCCTCGAACGCGCTACGCGGCAGCGTTGCGAACGGGGCACTGCGGCGCACGGTGTCGAACCACACGTCGGCGCTGATCGGTTCCAGCGCGCAGGCCGCGACCGTCTGCTGGGCCAGAACGTCGAGCGGATTGGCCGGCACCCGCATGGTTTCGATGGTTCCGGCCAGCATCCGCTGGGCGGTGACCGCACAGTCGATCAGATCGGTGCGGTGCTTGGGCAGCAGGACGCCGCGGGAGATCTCACCGACCTGATGGCCGGCCCGGCCGACCCGTTGCAGGCCGCTGGCCACCGAGGGCGGCGCCTCCACCTGGATCACCAGGTCAACCGCGCCCATGTCGATGCCGAGCTCCAGGCTTGAGGTGGCGACCACCGCCCGCAAACGTCCGGTCTTCAGATCGTCCTCGACGGCGGCGCGCTGTTCCTTGGACACCGAGCCGTGGTGGGCGCGGGCCAGCAGTGGTTCAGCGCCCTGAATCTGGTTGCTCGCCAGCATGTGCGCCGGTGGCCTGTCCAACTCGACGCCGTTGCGTTCGGCGTGAATCTCGTTGATGCGGGCTGTGAGCCGTTCAGCCAGCCGTCGCGAATTGGCGAACACGATGGTGGATCTGTGGGAGGTGATGAGATCGACGATCCGGGTCTCCACCTCAGGCCAGATGGTGTTGTTCTCCAGGTTCGTCATATCGGGCACCGGCACCTGAACGGACAGTTCGAAGGTCTTGGCCGCCGGAGGATTGATGGTGCGGGCGGGTCTGCCGCCGGTGAGGAATCGGGCCACCTCTTCGGGCGGGCGGACGGTCGCCGACAGCCCGATGCGCTGGGCGGGCTGAGTTAGCAGGGCGTCGAGTCGTTCCAGTGACAGTGCCAGGTGCGCACCGCGCTTGGTGGCGGCCACCGCGTGCACCTCGTCGATGATCACCGTCTGAACTCCGGCGAGGGTGTCGCGGGCTGCCGAGGTCAGCATGAGAAACAGTGATTCGGGTGTGGTGATCAAAATGTCGGGCGGGTTGATGATCAGCTGGCGGCGCTGTGGCGGCGGGGTGTCCCCGGAGCGCACCCCGACGCTGATCTGCGGAACGGGCAGTCCCTCCTGAGCGGCGATTCGCGCGATGCCGGCCAGTGGGGTCTTGAGGTTGCGCTCGACGTCGATGGCCAGGGCCTTGAGCGGGGAGATATAGAGGACACGGGTGCCCCCGGCCTCGCTGGGCTCGTGCGCCAGCCGGTCGATCGCCCAGAGGAATGCGGCCAGTGTCTTTCCCGAGCCGGTCGGTGCGACCACCAGGGTGTGCTCGCCATCGGCGATCGCCGCCCAGGCCTGCGACTGGGCCGGGGTGGGGGCGTTGAAGGTGCCCTCGAACCAGCGCCGGGTGGTGGGCGCGAACCGGTCGAGACTCACACCGACAGCCTGCCAGTCACCATGCCCATCCGCGAGCGTGCGTGTCGGTACGCCGACACGCCGCCCGTGCGTGCATTTCATGCACGCTCGCGCGGGTGGGGTTAGTCGAGGATCTCAGCGAAGTCCACCCACAGGTGCCGCGGACCCCGGAACACCTGGTTGTGCCGGTACGGCGGGGGATCGACCACCAGTCTCGGCGAGCGGACCCGGCGCAGGAACACCTCCAGAGCCAGGTTGATCTCCAGCCGGGCCAGCGGACCGCCGAAACAGGTGTGGATACCGCTGCCGAAGCCGACGTGCTCGTTGTCCTTGCGCATGGGATCGAACCGGTCCGGCTCGGGGAAACGCCGGGGATCACGGTTCGCGGCCGCCAGCACCAGGAACACCGCCGATCCCTGGGGAATCCGGGTGCCACCGATCTCGATATCGGCCATCGCCCAGCGGTTCACCGTGAACTGGACCGCACCCTGCAGCCGCTGCACCTCCTCGACCGCGCGCGGGATCAGTTCCGGATTGTCGCGCAGCAGATCCCAGGATCCGGGGTTGCGCAGCAGTGTCAGCACCGAGTTGGTGATGGTGTTCACCGTGGTGTCGTGGCCGGCGATCATCAGCAGCAGAGCATTGGACTTCGCCACCCTGGCCGACATCGGACCGTCGGGGCCGTCGTCGTGCAGTGCCGCCGATAGCAGGCCCGGTCCCGGCTCCCTGATGAACCTCTCGACCAGATCCGCGAGCCAGTCATTCAGGTCGGCGGAACTCTTCTGGGCCTTCGCGATTGCGGCCTGGCCCTCCGGGCTGTCGCGTTCCGGACCGACGTCGGCGGCCTGCATGAAGTCGGTCACCCAGCCGTGGAACTTCGGCTCGTCCTCGATCGGGGCGCCCATGATCCGGAAGATCACCGAGACCGGGATCCGGTAGGAGAAGTCCTCGACGACGTCCATTCGGCTGCCGCCCCGGGCCTTCACCGTGTCCAGCAGTTCGTTGGCCAGATCCGTCACGAACGAGGCCATGCTCGGGATGATGTTGGGGGAGTGCGGTGGCCCGAAGTACCGCATGAATTGCCGCCGCATCACGTCGTGTTCGGGTGGGTCGGAGACCAGCATGCTCAGGTTGCGGGTCTGGGCGGCCTCCGCCGGGTCTAGTTGGACGGACTTCTCACCGAAGAACCCCGATGGACTGCGGCTCACATCGACGCTGATCCGCGGATCATGCGCCAGTGCAATGACTTCCGGGAATCCGGTGACCACGTAGGTCTTATCCGAGACCTTGGCGACCGGCGTCCGGCGGAGTTCCTCGTAGAACGGAAACGGGTTGGGGCGGTTGGCGAACTTCATCGCCTCGGCCCAGGCGGCTGCGGGATCCATCGCTACTCCTGCTAGTGGGCGCGCGGCCGGAATTCGGCGCGACGGTCGGTCGGGTCGTGTCCGGTGAGCACCACATCGGGATTGCCCGCCGGCTCGCGCGGATCAGGAAAGCGGGCGGGCATCACCTCGTGGTTGGCCGGCTGGTCGTAGCCGGGCGGTGGTGGGGGGAACGGCGCCGAGCGTTCGATCATGTCGGCGTAGTAGGGCAGCCACTTGCCGTGATTGAAGGTGACCGCGCCGACGATGCGGCCGTTGTGGCCGTAGGCGGCCGCGAAACGACGGTCCGCAGGCGAACCCTGGGTGAAGACGATCTCGTCGCCGAACGAGCACACCCCGACACTTTTGATGTTGACACCGAACTGGCCGGACCAGAACGACGGCAACGGTAGGTGCGCGCGACGACCCACCTCGAGGTTGAGCATGTTGTTGGCGGCCACCTCGGCACCGGAAATCGCGTTGTCCCAGTGCTCCAGCGCCAGGTACTGGTAGCCGTAGAGCACGTGCGGTGCGCGGGCCACATCACCGGCGACGAAGATGTGGTCGGTCACCACGCCGTTGATGTCGAACGCACGGCAACCGGCATCGCAGCCGACGCCCCACTGCCCGGCGGCCAGACCGGCGCCCTCGAGCCACTCGACATTGCGGATCGAACCCAGGGACGGGACCACCACGTCGACCTCCAGGACGGTGCCGTCGGAGAGCGTCGCCGACCGGACGTGGCCGGCCTCGTCACCGGCAAGGGATTTCACCGAGACGCCGGTGCGCAGATCCACCCCGGCGTCGCGCATCATGTCGGCCGCGATATCGCTGATCACCCCGCCCAGGGCACCCTTGAGCGGCCCGCTGCCGCGTTCGGTCACCGTGACCGGCAGATCAAGGTCGCGGCACACCGAGGCGATCTCCGACCCGACGAACCCCGACCCGACGATCAGCACCCGGCGTGGTTTGGCCTTCAGCGCGGCCTGCAACCCGGCAGCGTCCTCCACGGTCCGCACCGTGAACACGCCCTGCAGCGCACCCTCTTCGGGGTTGGGCCAGGGCCGGGCCCGGGTGCCGGTGGCGATCAGCAGCCGGTCATAACCGACCTCTTCGCCATTACCCAGCTGCACCACGTGGTTGATCCGGTCCAGGCCCACCGCGGCCACGCCGAGCTTCCAGTCCGCGTCAACCCGGTGCAGCCGGGGAAGTTTGGTGTGGTCGGCCGGGACCCAGCCTTTGAGGACCTGCTTGGACAACGGCGGGCGGTCATAGGGTTCGTGTGCTTCGTCCCCGATGATCGTCAGTGAGCCCTCGAAGCCCTTCTCCCGCAACGCTTCTGCTGCGCGCAGCCCGGCCAGTGAGGCGCCGACGATGACGATGCGACCCTGTGCCCGGAACGTCCGGAGGATCTCGTCGAATGAGTAGATTCCGCTCACAGGGTGTCCCGGTCGGCCGGGGGATCCAGTTCGAGGATGATCGCCTGCACCGGGCAGGCCGCCACCGCGCGCAGGACATGCTGGCGCTGGGATTCGTCCGGATTGGGGTCATAGGCAAGGGCTTCCTCGCCGACGAGTTTGAGCACCTCCGGGGCCAGCGGCACGCACTGGGCGTAGCCCTGACACCTGTTGAGATCGACCACCAGTCGCATGGTTACCGAGGGTAGTGGTGCGGCAGGTGATAATCAGCGGCATGGCAGACATCCGGACCTTCCGCATCTCGGTTCCCGACGAGGATCTGGCCGACCTCCGGCAGCGGTTGCAGCGCACCCGCTGGCCTGAGCGGGAGTGTGTGTCGGATTGGAGTCAGGGCATCCCGCTGGATTACACCCGTGAACTGGCGAGTTACTGGGCGGACGGCTATGACTGGCGAAGCCGGGAGGCTGAGCTGAACCGGTTCGATCAGTTCGTCACCGAGATCGACGGCCTGGACATTCACTTCATTCATCAGCGCAGTGCCAATCCTGATGCGCTACCGCTGGTGATCACACACGGTTGGCCCGGATCGGTTGTCGAGTTCAGCAAGGTGATCGAGCCGCTCGCTGAGGATTTCCATGTCGTGTGCCCGACGCTTCCGGGTTACGGATTCTCCGGCAAGCCGACCGGTGCGGGCTGGAACATTGAACGCATCGCGACGGCCTGGGACACCCTGATGAAGCGGCTTGGCTATGAGCGCTACGGCGCGCAGGGCGGTGACTGGGGTGCGGTGGTAACCACCCAGATCGGGTGCAACGCCTCGGCGGGCGACGGCAACGGGTGCATCGCCATTCACACCAATATGCCACTCGGTCTGCCGACCGCGGAGAGCATGCGAGACCCCACACCTGCGGAGCAGTCTGCGCTGGAAGGGCTTGCCTACCATCAGCGCTGGGGGATGGGTTACTCCGAGGAGCAGGCCACCCGGCCCCAGACGCTGGGCTACGGACTGGTCGACTCGCCGGTGGCCCAGATGGCGTGGATCGTGGAGAAGTTCTGGGCGTGGACCGACTGTGACGGGCATCCGGAGAACGTGCTGTCCCGAGACGAGATGCTCGACAACGTGATGATGTACTGGGCGACCGCATCAGGTGCATCGTCGGCGCGGCTGTACTGGGAGAGCTTCAAGAACCTCGCTGAGTTTGGCCGGGTCGAGGTGCCGACGGGTGTTGCGGCGTTTCCGAAGGAGATCCTGCGGTCCCCGCGCCGCTGGTGCGAGTCGAAGTACAACATCACCCATTGGACGGACATGCCCCGGGGAGGGCACTTCGCCGCCTTCGAACAGCCGGAGTTGTTCGTCTCGGATGTGCGGACGTTTTTTCGTGAGAAACTCGGAGAGTCGTGAACCCTGCAGCTATTCCCGATTCTGTGCGGCCGCCTGTTCTGACTATCTGTGTGCCCACCTACAACCGGGCGCGGTATCTCGATTGTCTGCTGGCAGATCTCGTCGCCCACATCGGCGAACTCGGATACTCCTACGAACTGCTGATCGGCGATAACGCTTCGGAGGATGACACTCCGGATGTGGTGGGCAAGTATGAGGACAAGTTGGCAATGCGCTACATCCGGCGGCCAGAGAACGTGGGTGCTGCGCCAAATATCGTGCGGCTCTTCGGAGCTGCGCGGGGCCGATATCTCGTCTACGTCGCCGATGACGATCTGCTCATTCCTGCTGCACTCGGACGTCACATCGCCTACCTGGAAGCCAATCCCGACGTTGGCGCGGTTTATGCACCTTGGTTCATCCATGACCGCGTTGCGGCGCAGGACATCGATCAGTTTTATGCCGTTGACCACGAGACGACAATCGCGGCCGGGGATCATGGCGCCCTTTTTGACTTCTTGGTGAAAGGTCATGTCTTTCCGGAGATCTATGTGGCCCGAACATCGCTTGTCAAAGACGTGCTTAACACCGATACGCCGCTAGCTTTTTATTTCTTCGTACAGATCGCTCGAATGGTCGATCGGGCGGCAGTGACGTTTAGCCCGGAACCCTTCTATCGCTCCATCACCCGATACTTCGAGGGCGAGTCGCGAAGCCAGTACGGGCACGAAGAAGTCAAGTCGGGCTGGGACCGCTACCGCGGTGGTCTGGAGTACATCCTCTCTCGCGTCGCACACCTCTTGGACGCGGAGAATCTTGCGTGGTGCCATCGCGCAATCGATCACTTCGCGCGCATGCGGATGCAGGTGGCTCTGAGGGTACGAACTCTCGCGGGCAGGGACTGGATCGATAACTACTACGTCGCCACTCGACTGCGCTGCGTGGGCGATGACTCACTGCTGCCGATGCCCTACGAGAACTATCGGATCAATGCGGCCCTGGAGTACCTGCTCGGCCTGCAACCGTTCTATCCGGCACCCTCGACGGTCATGTACTACCTCGACGATCCCCCGCAGATCCTCACGCAGGCCTGGGACTTCGGCACCGCCGGTCTGGTGGCGCGGGCCGACAGGTCAGTACCGTTGCCCGACAACACGATTCTGCTGACCAGTCGGGAAAAGGCCGTCTCAGAGGGCTCGCTGTTCGTGATCTCCGAACATGAACTCCTCGCGAAGTTCCCCTAGGGCATACAAGCGGAGCTACTGACTCTGCTGGGCGACCAACTGCAGTAGGTAGCGGCGCACGGCGGCGGCACCGGCACGCGCGGCGGCAGGCTCACCGCGCACGGTGATCTCCTCGCCGGCCGGGTCGGCCGTCACCTCCGCCATGGCCACGCCGGTGACCGGCTCGCAGACATCCCAGGAGCCGTCCAGTCGCGCGCGCAGGTACCACGCGCCCGCGTTGATATCGGGGTGCCTCACGTGGGCCCTACTTGATCTCGGCCAGGACGGTGCCCTGGGTGACTGCGGCACCCGCCTCCACCGACAGCCCGGTGATGACGCCATCCTTGTGGGCGGTGACCGGGTTCTCCATCTTCATGGCCTCCAGCACCACGACGAGTTCGCCGGCGGCGACCGTCTGACCCTCCTCGACGGCGACCTTGACCACGGTGCCCTGCATCGGTGCGGTGACAGCGACACCGGATGCCGCTGCGGCGCCGTGACCGCCGCGCTTGCGCGCCTTGGGCTTCTTACGGACCACGCTGGCATCGGCCGATCCGCCGCCACCGCCCAGCGCCATATCGCCGGGCAGTGAGACCTCAAGACGTCGACCGCCGACCTCGACGACGACGGTCTGGCGCGGGCTGGCCTCCTCGGCGTCGACCGCACCGCCGCCGGTGAAC
>NZ_JBPCSX010000141.1:0-21544 GCF_051006775.1 Mycobacterium sp. | reverse complement strand
GGTGAGGGCTCGCAGCGCTTCGCTCCGCTGGACTCCTGGCCGGACAACGCCAACCTGGACAAGGCCCGCCGGCTGCTGTGGCCGCTCAAGCAGAAGTACGGCCAGAAGATCTCCTGGGCCGACCTGCTCGTGCTGGCCGGCAACGTCGCGCTGGAATCCATGGGATTCAAGACATTCGGCTTCGCATTCGGCCGCCCCGATATCTGGGAGCCCGAGGAGGTCTACTGGGGTCCGGAGGAGGAATGGCTCGGCGATCAGCGCTACAGCGGCAAGCGTGACCTGGCCAATCCACTCGGTGCGGTGCAGATGGGACTGATCTACGTCAACCCGGAGGGCCCCAACGGCAAGCCCGATCCGCTGGCCGCCGCGCACGACATCCGCGAGACCTTCGCCCGGATGGCGATGAATGACGAGGAGACCGCCGCGCTGATCGTCGGCGGACACAGCTTCGGTAAGACCCACGGCGCCGGCGATGCCGACCTGGTGGGCCCGGATCCGGAAGCCGCTCCGATCGAGCAACAGCTGATCGGCTGGAAGAGCAGCTTCGGCAGCGGCGTCGGCAAGGACGCCATCACCTCCGGCCTCGAGGTGGTGTGGAAGCCCAATCCGACCAAGTGGGACAACGGTTACCTCGAGACGCTCTACGGCTACGAATGGGATCTGACCAAGAGCCCGGCCGGTGCGTGGCAGTACGAGGCGACCAAGGCCGGCGCTGTCATCCCCGATCCGTTCGGCGGTAAGAACCGCAAGCCCACCATGCTGGTGACCGATGTGTCGATGAGGGTGGACCCGGCCTACGGCAAGATCACCCGGCGCTGGCTGGATCATCCCGAGGAGTTGGCCGACGCCTTCGCGCGGGCCTGGTACAAGCTGCTGCACCGCGACATGGGCCCCGTCTCGCGCTACCTCGGCCCGTGGGTCGCCGAGCCGCAACTGTGGCAGGACCCGGTCCCCGCGGTCGACCACAAGCTGGTCTCGGCCAAGGACATCGCCGCACTGAAGGCCAAGGTGCTCAAGTCCGGTCTGTCGGTGGCTGATCTGGTGGCGGTCGCATGGTCCTCGGCGGCCAGTTTCCGCGGCACCGACAAGCGCGGCGGCGCCAACGGTGCCCGCATTCGCCTTGAGCCGCAGAAGAAGTGGGAGGCCAATGAGCCCAAGCGTCTGGCGAAGGTGCTGCCGGTTCTGGAGAAGATCCAGGCCAGCTTCAACCGTTCCGGCGGGGGCAAGAAGATCTCGATGGCCGATCTGATCGTGCTGGCCGGTTCGGCCGCGGTGGAGAAGGCAGCCGCCGACGCCGGAGTCTCCGGCGTCAAGGTGCCGTTCCACCCGGGTCGCACCGACGCGAGCCAGAAGGACACCGACGTCGACTCGTTCGCGGTGCTCGAGCCACGGGCCGATGGTTTCCGCAACTTCTGGCAGAAGGGCGAGAAGCTACCGCTGGAGAAGCTGCTTCTGGAGAAGGCGTACATGCTCAACCTCACCGCCCCGGAGATGACCGCGGTGGTCGGTGGGCTGCGCGCGCTGGGTGCAAACCACGGCGGCAGCAAGCATGGCGTGTTGACCAAGACCCCCGGCGTGCTGAGCAACGACTTCTTCGTCAATCTGCTCGACATGGGCACCGAGTGGTCGGTGTCGAAGGCCTCGGAGAACGTCTACGAGGGCAAGGACCGCAAGACCGGCAAGGTCAAGTGGACAGCGACCGCCAACGATCTGGTGTTCGGGTCGAACTCGGTGCTGCGCGCGGTGGCCGAGGTCTACGCAACCTCCGACGCCAAGAAGAAGTTCGTCAAGGACTTCGTCGCGGCGTGGGTCAAGGTGATGGACAACGATCGGTACGATCTGCACAGCTGACTCGCAGAAACGAAAACCCCCGCGGACTCCGCGGGGGTTTTCGTTTGTCTGCACCTGAGAGCAGGCGTCGGATCGGCGTCATCACACCGACGGCTCCAATCGCGCCCGGTCCTGCTGCACTGAACGCCGACGCCGCGCCCACCCCCACGCCGCCGACCCGGCCACCACCGCGAAGCCCACCAACCAGGGCCAGGCGCCGTGGCTGTACACCCAACCCGCCAGCGCGCCCTGGATCCGACGGGCACCGGCGATCACCGGGTCCTCGACGCCTGTGCTCGAGCCGAACAGCCGCAGCTCGAACCAGCCGTACCAGGCAACGTAAAGGCCGACCATCACCATCACAGCACCGCTGATTCGGTTGACGTACGGCAGCACCCGCCGCATCCGATCAACCAGCGCCGAACTGGCCACCGCCACAGCCACCGCCAGGACGCCCACCACCAGCGTGATGCCGGCCGCATAGGCGACGTACACACTCACGCCGCTGGCCAGTGATCCTGTTCGCAGACTGCTCCCGGTAACGGCGAGAAACGGGCCCACAGTGCATGACAGCGAGGCGATCGCATAACCGACCCCGTAGCCGAACATCGATCCCAGTCGCGCGGTGGGCGCCCACCGTGCGCCGGCGGCAGCCGATCGGATCACCAACTCCCGGCCGCTGAGTGACCAGATACCCAGTGCCACAAGGGATATTCCCACAACGAGCGTCACGTACGGCAGGTAGCGCTGGACGGTGGAGGCAACCGAAACGGTCAGCAACCCGAACATCCCGAACACCGTGAGGAACCCCAGCGCCATGGTGACGGTGGCGCCGAGCGCACGCCCGAGGGCCGCGAGCTGGCCGGTGTTCTCGACGTCATCACGCTGCACCACAAAGGTGAGGTACGCGGGCAGCATGGCGAACCCGCACGGATTGAATGCGGCCACCATTCCGGCGGCGAATGCCAATCCGATCAGTTCACCATTCACGGCAGTTAAGCCGTCAGCGCCCGCACCCGGTCGGTGAGTTCCTGCTGCGACATCGCCGATACCGGGTTGTTGACGAAGGTCGAAGTCCCGTCGGCCTTCAGGAACACATACGCCGGCTGCCACGGCACGTTGAACTGAGCCCAGATCGACCCGTTCGCGTCGTTGAGGTTGGTGAAGTTCAGGTTGTACTTCGAGACGAAGTTCTCCATCGAACCCACGTCAGCGCGGGTGGAGACGCCGACGAACGTCACGCCGGGATTCGCCGCCGAGACGGCGCTGACGCTGGGCGCCTCCTGGTTGCAGAACGGGCACCACGGTGTCCAGAACCACAGCACCGCCGGTTTGCCCTTGAGGCTGGCCCCATTGAACGGAGCGCCGCTGAGCGTCGTGCCGGTGAAGTTGAGGTCATCCGCCGAGGCGATCGCCGGCTTGCCGAGGCCGACGGTCAGCGCCAGCACCGCCAGCACCATGGTCAGGGTCCTCATCGCATATGTCTTCATGGTTCCCACCCTAGGAGTGTTGCGGCGTCACCGACCACCTGGTCGGGCGAGGGTCAGAAATGCGTAAGACGGCCGCCTCCGCGGGCTTACGGTGGGCTGATGTCGGACGATCTATCCCAGGCCTTCGGAGAACTGCTCGACGAACTGCGGGCCATCGAGCACAAATTCCGCACCGCAGAACCGCCGTTGGATGAGCCTGATCTGCTCGACGGCTACCGGCTGGCCTTCTCTCTGCTGCGGGTGGCGGTCGACGCCTACGTGTGGGGCGACAAGGACAACCCCCGCTTCGTAGACGTCATCGGCCCCTATCTGAAGTGGGGCGGGGACAACTCGGACGCCTTCTATCAACTCGCACCGGTCGATCCCGCCCGCAGTTACCGGGTGAGCGGCAACCGCGGCGACTCGGTGTACCTGTCGATCACCGTCTACGGCGGTCCCGACGACGGCCACTACAGCACCCGGATCGAGCGGACGCTCAACCACCGCTCCATCGATTTCGATGACGACGGGAATTTCGAGTTCATGCTCTCCGGCCTTGATCCCGACGCCGTCGTGGCCCTGACCCGCGACTACCTCGACAACCCGGAGAGCGATCGACGGGCGACCTGGACTATCGAGGCTCTCGATCCCCCCGCGCGGCGCCGGGATGACCCCGCCGACCTCACTCGGCGGCTGCGTGCCGCGAAAACCTGGATATCGGAACAACTCTCATTCATTCCCACCCGGATCGCCCCGCCCAATGACATCCACGAGCCGTTCCCGGTGCCGCAGAACGCCTACGGCTGGTCGGCGGCGGATGCCGCCTACGCCATGGGCGCCTACGATCTGCGGCCCGATCAGGCGCTGATCATCGAGGGCACCTCACCGGAATGCGTCTTCTGGAATCTGTGTCTGTGGAACCCGTTCCTGCACACCTACGACTCCGCCTATGAGCGGGTCACCATCAACGGCGCACACGTGCAGTACGAGCCGGATGGCTCCTGGCGGATCGTGGTCAGCGACCGCGATCCCGGCCACCCGAACTGGGTCTCCACCGCCGGCCGGGAGCGCGGCCTGATCTGGCTGCGCTGGTTTCTGCCCGAACAGACCCCGCAACGGCCGACCTGCCGGGTGGTCGACCTCGACGGGGTGCCGACGTGAGTGCGGCCCGTCCGGGGCCGGTCCGGATCGACGACCTCGGTCACCCGGTCTACCCGGCGGCCGCCCAACCGATCCGCGAGGCCCTGGCCGGCTACGGCCGTGCCCTGGACCTGACTCCGGCGGCGCTGCTGGCCACCGCATCCGAACGCACCGGGCTGACCGACTTCGGAGATCCGTCTTTTCGGGAGCGCCTCGAGGTGCTGTGCGCGGCGCTGCGAAACGAGGCCAATCTCTCCGACACCGGCGTCGGGGTGGTCTTCGAGCAACTGACGTCGAACCTGGTCAACCGGTTGCGACTGGAGGCGCTGATCACCGCTCATCCCGAGATCGAATCGATACCGATTCTGCGGCCCATCATCATCGCGGGGCTGCCCCGTAGTGGAACCACCCACCTGCACAACCTGATCGCCGCCGATCCGGCGATCCGCGCCCTGCCCTACTGGGAGAGCCTGGAGCCGTTCCCGGCACCCGATGACGCCGGCGACCAGTCGCGGCAGGATCGCTGCGCGGTCGGCCTGGAGATGGTCGAGACGTCGATGCCTTATTTCAAGCGCATGCACGAGATGACCGTCGATCATGCGCACGAAGAGATCCAGCTGCTGGCCAATGACATCTCCGGCATGCTCTTCGAGACCACCTACTACATACCGAGTTTCGCCGCTCACTACAAAGCGGCCGACCAGCATGCCTCCTACGCTTACTTCAAACGGAGTCTGCAGGCCCTGCAGTGGTTGCGCGGCGGCGACAGGTGGGTGCTGAAATCGCCGCAACACCTCGAACAGTTCCCCACCCTGTACGACACATTCCCGGATGCGACTTTCGTCGTGACCCATCGCGATCCGGCCGAAGTGACCCGCTCGATGGCCACCATGGTCGCCTACGGGTCCAGGATGGCCTGCGCGAACCCCGACCCGCACACGATCGGCCGGTACTGGCTGGGTCGCGCCGAGGACCTGCTCAACGGATGTCTCCGTGACCGCGAAGTCCTACCGGCCGAGCAGTCGATCGATGTGCGGTTCGCAGACTTCATGTCCGACGAGCAGGGCACCCTGCGGGCGGTCTACGCGTTGGCGGGCCAGCCCTACGACGACGGCGTGCAGGCGGCGATGTCGGCGTTCATCGCCGAGCATCCGCGCGGCCGCCACGGCGAGGTGACCTATGACCTCAGTGATCTCGGCCTGGATGCCGACGACGTCGCACGCCGCCTCAGCGGGTATCGGAGGCGCTTCATTGAAGATTAGCTGGCAGAACCCTAAGAACCTTTTCTCACAGGAGTTTTAGACTCTCGCCATACCCCCAACAGGTTTGCCGGATTAACCTCGGTAGCACGACCAGCAAGGGGGCACCATGACCAGTTTCACCTCCCGCTACGGGAATCCCGCCGACGATTACAAGGGTGTCCATATCCGCGCCTACAGCCGGCACACCGCCACCGTTGTGACGGTCACCGGCCGCGTCGACGCCCGCAATGTCGATCATCTGATCGCGCGCAGCACCCGGCTGATCCACGAAGACGCGCCGCTGGTACTCGACCTGACCCGTGTGAGCGTCTTCACCCCGGCGGCGATGCGGCTGTTCGCCGCCGTTGACGACCGCTGCGCGGCAGTCGCCGGCCAGTGGGCTCTGGTCGCCGGTGATGCGCTGGCCCGGCGGATCCGCGGTGCGGACCTCCCCGTTCGCGCCACCGTGGCCGAGGCCGAGCACCGGTTCGACGATGCGATCCTGCGCAGGCGCGGCCTGCTGGGCCGAACTGCCTGATCGGGTCCCGCGTACCCTTTCAGTCGTGGAGCGTCGCAAGTCCGGACTGGCAGTCGCGCTGCTGTGCGCAGCCGGCTTGGTGACCGGCTCCCCGACCGCGACAGCTGATCCGACACCAGCTCCGACCCCGGCTCCGACGCCGGCTCCCACCCTGGGAATCACCACCGACGGCACCTTCACCGTGGGCGCCGATATCGCACCCGGGGTCTACGCCTCCGCGGGTCCGGTGACCGGCGGGGTCTGTTACTGGCGCCGCATCGGGGCCGATGACGCCACCCTCAACAACGCGATGACCAAGCAGCCCCAGATCATCGTGATCGAGGCCACCGACGTCGCGTTCAAGACCAAGGGCTGTCAGCCGTGGCAGCCCACCGACGCCCAACCACCCGGCGAATCCTCGCCCTGGCTCTCACAACTGCAACTGCGGCATCAACTCGACGTTCTCAACGGCCTGGCCGGCCAGTCCGGAAACGGACAGCTTCCCCCGTACTGATCGGCGTCCGGTAGTTCACTTCCCGGCAGCCGCCGGGCAGGCGCCGTGATCTTGAAGTTGTTCCCCACCGGCGAAGTCGCCGGTCTCCCCGTTTGCGCGGTCAGCGAGGATGACGAACCCCGGGTGGCTGTCCCGGACGGCGCCAACAACCACCAGCGTCTGAATACCCATCTCCAATTCGGGATCCTCCAGCGCATCGGCTCGCAGGCGGAAAGGGTTGACCACCAATTGATCTCCGTCGACTGCGATCGCATCGTAGGTATGTCCGGCCAGCAGGGCGGGGAACGGCGCCCAGTCCGGGCCGATATCGGCGGCATGCCGGGCCAGCGTCTCATGCACGTCGGCTCGCAGACAGTCGATGTGAATGTGCAACTGATCCTGCGACCGCGACACCGCGGAGTTGACGGCCAGCGCGATCCAATCGCGCGGCAGTGCGCCACCGGCCGCGGCCTCGGTGAACGACCTCGCCTCCCACGCGGCGGCGAAGTAATTCGGCGCCCCGTCGGCCAGCAGTTCCGGACTCTCGACTCCGGGGACCTTCGCAGTGGGGATCAGCAGGTATTGCCGGGGACCGACGGCGTCTTTGAGCACCGCCCAGCCACCCTCGAGATCCACCGACGCGCACGGCGCCGGATCGCGGTGCGCCACCTCGTCGGCGACACACTGACCGCTCACCAGCTGCCACAACGCAGCGGAGTCGGCATGCGCCGCCCCCGCACCGCTGTTCACCACCATTAGAGCGGCCACCGCCCAGCCTGCACCCCTCAGCACCGCCCCACCCTACGATCGGGTTTGTGATCGTGCTGCTGCCCCCGTCGGAGACCAAACGTTCCGGCGGGGACAAGCCGGCGCTGCGACTGCGCGCGCTGAGTACGCCCGCGCTCACCGGGATGCGTTCCGAAATCATCGGTGACCTCGTCGATCTGGCCGCTGATCCACAGGCCTGTCGCCGGGCGCTGGGAATCTCAGCTGCCCAGGATGAGGAGATCGCCCGCAACGCCAGGCTGCGCACCGCGCCGGCGATGCCCGCGATCCACCGCTATACCGGTGTGCTGTACGACGCCCTGGATGCCGAATCCCTGACCGGTGCAGCGGCCGCGCGGGCCATGGCGCGGCTGGCGATCGGATCGGCACTGTTCGGTCTGCTGCGGGCCACCGACCGTATCCCCGCGTATCGTTTGTCGGCCGGTTCCAAACTGCCCGGCCGGCCCGGCCTGGCCGGCCGCTGGCGTCCCGTGCTGGAACCGGTGCTGGCCGACTTGGCGGCTCGCGAACTGGTCGTGGATCTGCGCTCCGGCGCCTACGTCGGCCTCGGGCGAATTGACGCAGCGGTACGTGTCGACGTGCTGGCCGAGCACCCGGACGGACGGCGCACCGTCATCACCCACTTCAACAAGGCACATAAGGGACGCCTGGCCAGGGTGCTGGCCACGACGACCACTGAACCCGATGACGCCGCCGCAGTGGCTGCGGTTGCCAAGCGCGCCGGAATGCGGGTCGAGCGCGACGGCGACGAACTCACCATCCTGGTCCCGGCCTGAGGCATCATGGGCTGATGACCTCCCGCTGGCAGCAGACCGATGAGGTTCCCCGGGGCGACGACTACGACGCGCGCTGGCGGAAGTTGGCCGCGATCGGGAAGAACATTCACGGCGAGGCCGACCTGGTGGAGTCACTACTGCCCGGGTCGGGCGGCTCGGTTCTGGATGCAGGCTGCGGAACCGGACGGGTGGGGATCGAACTTGCCCGGCGCGGCTATTCGGTGATCGGCGTTGACTCCGATCCGCAGATGCTGACGACCGCGCGGGACAAGGCACCCGAATTGCCCTGGCTGCAGGTCGATCTCGCAGCACTGCCGGACACTCTCCCCGGACCTTTCGACATGGTCCTGCTGGCCGGCAATGTGATGATCTTCCTCGAGCCCGGGACCGAGGAGCAGGTGGTGACCGGACTGTCCGGACGATTGGCTCCCACCGGTCTGCTGGTAGCCGGTTTCAGCCTGAGACCCGATCAGCTGTCGGTGGACCGCTACGACGACCTGGCGGCTGCCGCGGGTCTGCGGCTGCTGCACCGCTGGTCGACCTGGGACCGCAAGCCCTACGCCGGCGGCGATTACGCGGTATCGGTACATTGCCGATGAGACTGCGTTCGGGCCCCGTTCCGGACCGGTACAACGCCTTCACCGCGCGACTGGCCGCGGCCGGCTATCAGCCTACGACCATGCGTGTGGTGGGCTGCTGCATCTTGGCGCTGGGACTGTCCGCCCTGCTGGCTGGAGTGGAGCCCCGCACGACACCGTGGCCGGGTTTCCGGCTGGCGTACATCGGGATCGCCCTCGGCTGCGTGGTACTGGCGGTGCCCTGGTTCCGGTATCGCTGGCCAACACGCCGCGAATCGATCGCCGTGGTCGTGGTCGGAAACTTTGCGCTCGCGGCCGGCTGTCTGGCCACCATCGATCCGATGGCGGGCATGCTGACTGCAGCGGCCTTTCCCTTCGTCCTCGGGTTCTGCGCGCTGTTCCACAGTTCCCGCCTGCTGACCATGGTGTCGGTCGTGACCTCGCTGACAGTGATCATGCTGTTCGGCCGGATCGCCCGTCATGAGATCGCGACCGCCGTAGCGGTCACCATCCCCATCGTGCTGCTGTGCGTTGTGACCACCTACGCCTGCCGCACCGTTGCCACCGTTGCGGTGCCCGATGGCAATCCCGCCGAAGTTGATCCGGTGACCGGCCTGCTCACCCGCGAGGCGTTCTACGAGCAGGCCGCAACCCTGATGGGCGCCCGCAACCGGGGCGATGACCGGTACCTGGTCATCGCCTCCATCACCATCGACACTCTGAACGCCATCACCGGAATGCACGGCGCCCGCGCTGCGAATCGAGCGACGGTGGCGGCCGCTCAGGCGCTGCGCGAAACGGTGCGTCGTGGCGCAGTCACAGGCCACTTCAGTGAGACGGAATTTCTGGTCGCCGACACCTTCACCACACCGGACCCCGCCCCATTGGGCGAGCGACTACGCGGGGCCGTCGCCTCGACCCCGTCCGGGATCACCGCAAGCATCGGCGTCGTGAGCACCGCACTGGGCCCGCTCACCGAGCGCCCGCCCTATGACGTCCTCGACGAAGTGATCGCCCGGGCCACCGAGGCCATGGCGCAGGCACGGCGCGACGGCGGCAACCGGGTGCACTACGTGTTCGATACGGATCTGCGCTTGTGAAACTGCTCCCGATCCTGGCTATCGCCGCCCTCGCGCTGCCGGCCGCACCCGCCGCTGCTGACAGCGCCGGACCCGCGGACTTCGTCGACCTGCACGACGTTGCGCCGACCATTCTGTCCGACATCCGCTACTTCACCCCGCACAACTTCACCGGTGATCCGATCGACGGCTATCAGGCGCCGATATGCATCCTCACCCGCGAGGCGGCCGAGGCTCTCGGCCGGGCGCAGCAGGACTTCGTCGAACGCGGTTACACGCTGAAGGTCTACGACTGCTACCGCCCGCAGCGAGCCGTCGACGCCTTCGTCAGCTGGGCCGACAACATCGCCGACCAGCGAATGAAACCGGAGTTCTACCCGCGGGTCGACAAGACGACGTTATTCGATGACGGCTATATCGCCGAGCGCTCCGGCCACAGCCGCGGCAGCACCGTCGATCTGACACTGGTGGAACTGCCCGCCGTGGACACCGCCCCGTACATCCCGGGTCAGGCGCTGGTGGATTGCACTGCGCCCCAACAGGAACGGTTTGCCGACAACTCGATCGACATGGGAACCGGATTCGACTGCTTCGACACCCTTGCCAACACCTCTGATCCCCGGGTCGGAGGTGAGCAGATGAAGAACCGCACCCTGCTACTCGAGGGTCTCGAGCAACAGGGTTTCGCGAACTACGACAAGGAGTGGTGGCACTTCACCCTCCAACCGGAGCCGTTCGGGCAGACGTTCTTCGACTTCCCCGTGACCTCGGGCGACTCAATCTCCGGTTAGCGCCCGCCGCAACATGTGCATGGCCACCGTGGTGGACCGCTCGCGGATATCGGCACGCTCCCCCGGCACCAGGATGCGGCGGGTGATGACCGGACCGCCGGCCAGCGCGACACAGAACCACACCGTTCCCACCGGTTTGTCGGCGGTGCCGCCACCGGGTCCGGCCACGCCGGTGATCGACACCGCGGTGTCGGCATCGAAACGGCGCAGCGCACCGTGTGCCATCGCCGTCGCCACCTCTTCGGAGACCGCGCCGTGCTCGGCAATCAGCCCGGCGTCGACACCGAGCACCTCGATCTTGGCCTCATTTGCGTATGACACCACCCCACCCATCACGTAGGCGGAGGATCCGGGCCGGTCGGTCAACCGTGCCGCGAGCATGCCGGCGGTGCAGGATTCGGCGGTCGCGATACGCCGGTCCGCCAGCAACCCCGCTACCTGCTCATCGATGGTCGCACCGTCCTCGGAGAAAATCACCGAACCGTGCCGTTCGCGCATCAGGTCCATCAGCGCCCGGTATGCCCCCGCGCTGTCGGGTTCGTAACGGGTCACTATCTCCAACTCGCCGCGCCGCAGGCATGTGGTGATCTCAAGATCACTGAAACCCGGAATACCCTCTGCCTCACGAAGTGTCTCCGCAAGGCCCGCCTCGGCGAGGCCGAACATCCGCACGATCTCCTGACGGTAGATGGTGCGTCCCGAGATCGCCTGCTGCACAACCTCGGTCGCCATCGCCGCCGGCCACATACCCTGCAACTCCTTCGGCGGCCCGGGCAGCACGATGATGGTCGGGCCGGTGTTGTCCCGCGCACCGGGTACCACCACTCCGGGAGCGGTTCCGACCGGATTCAGCACGGTGGCGCCGTCGGGAATCATTGCCTGCTTGCGGTTGGCCTCACGTACTGCGTCCATATCCACATCGGTGAACCGGGACATCCACTTCGCGACGATCTCGGCGATCCTGGTCTCCATCGCCACGTCGAGTATCAGTTCGCGGCTGCAGAACCGGGCCACCGTCGCCACCGTCATATCGTCTGCGGTTGGTCCGAGACCGCCGGTGGTGACGATCAGATCAACACCCTCGGCGCTGAGGAACCGCAACTGGGCCTCGATGTCGGCGGCGCGGTCGCCACAGATCGTGATGTGCGCCAACTCGACGCCGAGTTCGAGCAACCGATCGGCCACCCAGGGACCGTTCTCGTCCCTGACCCGTCCGGTCAATACCTCGGTACCGGTGACCAGGATTCCTGCGCGTGCGCTCACCGGGATCAGACTACTGAGCGGCCTAACGGCGCAGTGGGGTCGCGGCCTCGAATTCGGCCGACCGGCCGCTGGATTGCCAGACATACCAGCGTTCCCAGCGCCGCACCGCCGACCGCTGCCACCGGCGATCGAGGCCGGGCAGCACCCGCCGCCCCACCTCGACGGCAGCGATGAATGGTGCACGCAGCAGGAGCACGGCGATCCCGGCGACCGGCGAGGGCATCCGGTGACTGCGGCGGTTGCGCGGCAGCATGAACAGTCCGGCGTAGCCCGCCTGAACTCGATAGTGGTAGCCGGCCCGCAACCGGTCCAGACCGCGCTGACCGGCCCGCGGCGCGAACGCCGGACCGAACGACTCCACCAGTTCGGCGCCGTCGGGACCGGCGTCGTAACTACGCGCCGCATCGGCCATGAACAGAATTCGCCAGCCATCCATCACGGTCTGCGGAAAATAGCCGTCGCAGCGCACCCCAACCAGATGGCCGCAGTACCGGTTGAAGTGCAGCACCGCGCGCATCTCGTGTGGGGAGGTGATGAACCCGAGGGTGGTCAGCCCCAGTGCCGGAGCGACACTGCCGCCCAGGAGGGTGAGCAACATCGCCGACTGACTGATCGGCAGGCCCCACCGGTCGACGCTCCATTCCGGGTGTCCCCTGACCCGGGCCCGGACGCTGACGTGCATGATCCGGACATGCAGGGAGATCGCCCGGGCCAGTGATCCGCGCGCCAGCACCGCTCCCGGCCTGCTGACCTCAATCCACCACCGTGAGGTCTCCAGGTAGCGGTGCAGCGCCCGTTCACCGGCATATCCGCCGGACAGCGACAGCGGCAGTGCCAGCCAGGCCTCGGTGTAGGTGTCCATGGTGCCGGCGTTGCCGACCGCGCCGAGCGAGTAGGCCCACCGCCGCCATACGGCCGCCCCCTGTTCGACCAGATCGGGATCCACCCAATCGGGGACATGGTCGAAGTCGGCGATCAGCGCACGCAGGGAATCGGGGGCGTCCGGCACCGAATCCACGCCGAACTGCAACGCCTGCTCGACCATTTCGCGGGCCCGCCGGGCGCCGATCTCACCGTGGTATGTCTCGGCGACGAACCGTTCGGCAATCGGGTCGCCCTCGGTGAGCCCGGCCTTGAACGCGGCGGCTATCTCATCGGACGGGAACAGATCAATCCCGGTGTGCCGCAGCACCCGCTCGCGCAGCCGGGCATGACCGGAGCCCGCCTTGGCCTCCGGAAACAGAAATGCCGACGGGATGTCGGGGTCTGGTGGGCTCAGCGGCCTGCGCCGGGGTCTCGGACGACAAGCGGAACCGCGGGGAATGCCGCCGCGAGTTCTGAACGCGACCGACGCAATGCGGCGGTCCCGTATCCCTTCTTGCGGTGTGCGGGGTTGATCCAGATCCGGAAGTTGACCTCGCCGCCGGTCAATTCGCCGAACACCATGCCGACCTTGTCCTCGCCGTCGATGGCGATGAACCAGGCGGCCTCCTCGGCCTTGAGCCGGTCCCGCGCCCAGGCGATCTCGTCATCGAGGGCACCGGCCGGGGACCCCGACCCGTCACCGGCTGCACCCACCTCGTCGGTGCGGGTGGCGAAGATATCGCGATCGTCATCCGGCGAGAACGGCCGCAGCCGCAGGGTTTCGTCAGCGCTGGCCGGCCGTTCACCGACGGCGAAGCTGAGCTTGCTGTTGAGATCGTCGAGCTCCGCGGCGATCTGCTTGCGGGAATCCTTGGTCAACTGGTGGAAGGACATGTTCATGACGGCCTCGGCGCCGGTGCGGGATTTGCCCAGCAGCTCGGTGATCGCGTCGATGGCCGCCTGGCGATCACTGGACTCGACGATCGCGTCGAGAACTTCGTGACGACGCTCCAGTGCGGTCATGAGGGCATCGGCGATGGCACGCCGGGTGACGGTGCGGTCCTGATCGGTCATGACCTAAGCGTAAGGCCCCGACCTGTGGTGGGAAGATGGACCGTCCCCCAACAGCGCGAGGAGTGCCGGACGTCGTGGCTGCGATCTCTCCCAGGAACCTCCTGAGGATCTTCGCCGTGGTACTCCTGCTGCTCTGCGCCGGTGATTACCGGGTCTTCGCCCGACTGCAGCCGCCGGCCGCCCAGGACATCGAACTCACTCACGGCTGGGCGCTGAAGTCGGCCACCGGTCTGGCCGCCGACGGTGCGGCACTGTCGAATGCCGGGTACGAGGAACGTGGCTGGGTACCGGTGCGCCGAATGCCCGCCACGGTCCTGCAGACCCTCCAGGACGCCGGGGTCTATCCGGATCTGTACTACGGCAAGAACCTGCTCACCGAGGTTCCCCAGGATCTCTACAAGCAAGACTGGTGGTATCGCACCACGTTCACGGCACCGGCGGACTTCCGCACGTACCAACTGGACTTCCCCGGCATCAACTACCGCGCCGATATCTGGCTCAACGGCAACCTCGTCGCCGACAACCGCCACATCGTCGGCATGTACAACAACCACCGACTCGATGTCACGCCGTGGATCGCCAAGGGCGCCGCCAACACACTGGCCGTCAAGGTCACCCCCGAACAAGCTATCCAGGATGTCAACGGCGTCGAGTTGGCCGACAGCTGGTACGACTGGATCAACTGGCGCTACCTGGGCTACCAGGGGCCGGGCAAGAATCCGGCCAACGGCAACTCGTTCGTGCCCGATCGCAACGCCGGCATCTTCAAGCCGGTGCGACTGCACTCCTTCGGGGCGGTCGGAATCGGGGCCTCGGCGGTCAACACCGCACTGGCGCTGCCCGACACCGACACGGCCGCGCTGACCATCTATTCCAGCGTGCGCAACTTCACCGATGATCCGGTGTCCGGCGTACTGCGGGCAACCATCTCCCGGCCCGGGACGACGCCGATCCAGGTAGCGCAGGCGATGACGCTGCAACCGCGCGAAGATCGCGAGATAACCTTCAGCCCTGGCGATTTCGCGACACTCACCATCGCTCATCCCGACCTCTGGTGGCCCTACACGATGGGCAATCCCGACCTGTACGACCTGCGGCTGGACTTTGTCCAGAACCGAACGATCACCAATACCTCGGCGCTGCGATTCGGTATCCGCACCGTCACCCAGGGTCGCGACTCCGCCGACATCGCGAGTGTGCCGGGCGGGGGCGGAAACTTCTTCCTCAAAGTGAACGGCCGCGACTTCCTGGTCCGCGGCGCCACCTACACACCCGATCTGCTGTATCGCTATGACCCCGAACGGGACGCGGCAATCCTGAGGTACGCGCGCGATCTGGGCCTGAACATGCTGCGACTGGAGTCCAAGATCCCCTCCGCCGAATTCGCCGCGAAGGCCGACGAACTCGGCATCCCGCTGATGTACGGCTGGATGTGCTGTAACCAGTGGGAGAAGTGGCAGCAGTGGGACGCCGAGGACCGCCGGGTCGCGCAGGAGAGCATGCGCTCCCAGATCGATCTGCTGCGATCGCATGCCTCGGCGTTCGTCTGGGCCAACGGCAGCGACGGCCGTCCGCCCGACGATATCCGGGCCGCCTACTGGCAGGTCCTCGCCGACCGGCGCTGGCAGAACGCCGTCGTCGACACGGTGTCGTCCTTCGCCCGTGACGCGGGCGGCAAACCGCTGTGGGACGGCATTCAGATGGCCGGCCCCTACAGTTGGCGTCCGCCGTCGTACTGGTTCAGCGGCCGCTACGGTGCAGCGCGCGGCGCCTCTGCCGAGCAGGGCGATAACGAGCACATTCCGCCCTATGCCAGCCTGCGCCGTTTCATCCCGCCGGACAGGCTGTGGCCGATCAACGACACCTGGTTCTTTCATGCCGGTTCATCGCCGCAGAACTCCAACCTGACCAACGTCCGCCGGGTGATCGACCGGCGCTACGGCCCCTCCAACAGTGCTCAGATGTTCGCCGACAAAGCTCAACTCGCGCATTACGAAGCCACCCGCGCCCAGTTCGAGTCCTTCGCCGCCAGCGGCTGGGACGGCCACAAGATGACCATCTACTGGATGCTCAACAGTCATTGGCCGTCGTTCTTCGCCAACATCTTCGACTACTACCTCAAGCCGGGTGGCGCGTACTACGGCGCGAAGAAAGGCCTGCGACCGCTATCGGTGGTGTTCGACTCCTACGCCACCGGCAACCACCGGCAGGGCCGCATCAGCGTGGTCAACCAGAGCTCCGAGACGAAATCCGATCTGCGCGTGCGGATCCGGACCTATGACCTGTCCGGCAGGGTTCGCGACGTCCGCGCCGCCGAAGGTGTCGAGGTTCCCTCCGGCGGCGCCGTGCAGGCACTGACCATTCCGCCCGGCCCCGCGGACTCACCGGTCTTCTTCGTCCGCGCCGAGGTGCTGGATTCCGGCGGGGCCGTCGTGACCGAGAACGTCTACTGGCAATCGCAGACCATCGACGACGTGGGACCGGCGGCCAATGACTCAGCGTTCGACTCCAAGCAGATCAGCTGGGCCAATATGACCGCACTCAACGGTATGCCGAAGGTGGCCCTCGACGTGAGTGCGACCCCCGACGGTGGTGGCGGCCGGGACGTCACCGTCCGGTTGCGCAACCCGTCGGATCGGATCGCCTTCTTTGAACGCGCTGAACTGCTGTCCACACCTGACGGCGACGAGATCCTGCCCGTCGAGTACGACGACAACTACGTCACGGTCTTTCCCGGCGAGACCACCGAGATCCGCGGCCACGTTCCGGCTGGCGGCCCAACTCCGGGGTGGGTGCGGGTGACCGCCTACAACGGCTCGCCGGTGGTCGTGCCTGTGCGCTGAGCGGCTTGTCACCTACATTCGATTTCGACAGCGGAAGGGACGATAGTGCTGGAGCAGGCTCTGGTGGTGGCCGCCGCCCTGGCCGGCTCGGTGTTCACCGCAATCGGGATCGTGGTGCGTCAGCGGGCCACCCTGGATGTGCCGGCCGAACACGGGTTGAGCCCGGTGATGCTCGACACCCTGCTGCGCCGGCCGCGATGGTGGGCGGGTACCGCCGCGGCGGTGATCGGCTACGTCTTCTACGCGATCGCCCTGGCCAGGGGTTCACTGCTGCTGGTCGCCCCGCTCCTGGTGTCGGCCCTGCT
This sequence comes from Mycobacterium sp., assembly GCF_051006775.1. Classification (GTDB taxonomy): domain Bacteria; phylum Actinomycetota; class Actinomycetes; order Mycobacteriales; family Mycobacteriaceae; genus Mycobacterium. The sequence continues at coordinate 4,495 of NZ_JBPCSX010000141.1, read as the reverse complement.
GTTCGCCCTTCCGCTCAGCGCCTGGGTGTCGCACCGGCGTGTCACTCGCCGTGAGTGGGGCTGGGCGCTGCTGCTCACCGTTGCGCTGGCGGTCTTCGTGGCCCTGGCCCACACCGCGCCCGGTGATTACGAAGGCACCGAACTGGCCGCGGCGGTGGTCGCCGCATCGACTTTCGTCCTGGTCGGCGGCTTCCTGCTGGCCGCCGTGCGTTTCAGCGACTGGCGCCGCGCCATCCTGCTGGCCCTTGCAGTCGGGGTGCTCTTCGGTGTGGTGGCCGTGCTGACCAAGATCGAGATGAATCTCCTCACCGAGGATGGCGTCGGCCGGGCGTTGCGCTCACCGGTCACCTACGCCCTGATCGCAACCGCCGTCGCCGCGACACTGCTGCAGCAGTCGGCCTTCCACGCCGGGTCCCTGCGCGCCTCGGTACCGGCCATGCTGGTGCTCGAGCCGGTGGTCGCCGTCCTGCTCGGACAGGTACTGCTCGGCGAGCACCTGATCGTCAGCGCATCGGGCGCGGTGGTGCTGGGTGCCGCGCTGGCAGCCATGGCGGCCGCCACCATCGCTCTGGGCCGCGACGAGGGTGCATTCGAGGACACGTTGGAAGCCTCCACGCAGCGCCGAATGAACTGACCCGCATGATGGTGGGGTGTCCTCCTCAGATCCCCTGACCCCGATCGCCGCGGGGCCGGCCGGGCCGGGGGTGGGTGCGTTCTTCGACCTCGACGGAACCCTGGTCGCGGGATTCACCGCTACCGCGCACGCCGGGGACCGGCTCCGGCGCGGGCAGGCACGCGTGGGCGAGGTACTCGGCGTCATCGAGGCGGCCCTGCGGTACAAGCTGGGGCGCATGCAGTTCGAGCGACTGCTGATCCGAGCCGCCGGCTATCTGCGCGGAGAGTCGCTGGCCGAATTGCACGCGATCGGTGAGCGACTCTACGCGGAGCGTCACGTTCACCGGGTCTACCCGCTGATGCGCGAGATCGTGGCAGCACATCTCCGGCACGGACACACGGTGGTGCTGAGCTCCTCGGCGCTGGCAATCCACGCCGTGCCCGTGGCACGCGCACTGGGCATCGAGGACGTCGTGTGCAATGACTTCGAACTCGCGCCGGACGGAACCCTGACCGGCCGGGTGACTGAGCCGATAATCTGGGGACGGCAGAAAGCCGCTGCGGTACAACGGTTCTGCGCCGCGCGCGACCTTGAGATCGCGCACAGCTACTTCTACGCCGATGGCGACGAGGACGCCGCACTGATGGCTCTGGTCGGGTACCCACGGCCGGTCAACCCGCGGCCCCGCCTTGCCGCACTGGCCGACGCTGAGGGGTGGCCGGTGCTGCGGGTTTCGGTGCCCGGCGATCGGCGGCTCAGATGGCGCGGTGCGGGACGTCGGTGATCAGACCGCCGTCGACCACGTACTCCGATCCGGTTGAGAACGAGGATTCGTCACTGGCCAGGAACACCACGAAGGTAGCGACTTCCTCGGGTTTTCCGGCCCGGCCCATCGGCGCGGTCACGATGTCGTCGGGGAGATGCTTTGTCATCCCGGTCCGGATGAAGCCGGGGTGGACGGAGTTGACCCGAATTTTCTCCGGCGCCAGCTCCAGCGCCGCCGACTTGGTCAGTCCGCGCAGACCCCATTTGGAAGCAACGTAGGCGTGCGCCCATGCCGCGCCGCGCATGCCCTCGATCGAGGAGATGTTGATGATGGATCCGCCGCCCGCGGCGATCATCGGATCGATCACCGCCTGAATCCCCCGCATCGCACCGGTGAGGTTGACGTCGAGCACCTTCTGGAAGCGGGTGATATCGGCGGTTTTGAGCGGGGCCACCTGAACGACGCCGGCGTTGTTCACCAGGACGTCCAGCTTGCCGAATGTCGTCACCGCGGTGTCCACCGCAGCCTTCCAGTCCTCGGCGCTGGTGACGTCGAGATGGACGTAGCGCACGGCGTCCCCCAACTCGGCGGCCAGCTTCGCACCGTCCTCGTCGAGGATGTCCCCGACTACCACCTTGGCTCCCTCGGCGACCAGCATCCGGGCGCTCGCGGCTCCCATCCCCATGGCTCCGGCGCCGCCCGTGATCAGTGCAACCTTGCCCGATACGCGTCCCATGGGGCGTCAGGTTACTAGAACCTGTTTCAGTTTTGGCTTCGGCTTGGAGTTTGGCTGCGCATACTTGTCACCATGGCCATTCGTGTCGCGCATATCGGAACCGGCAATGTGGGCAGGCTGGCCCTCGCAGAGCTGATCGCCAACCCGGCATTCGAGCTGACCGCCGTGTGCGTGTCGAGCAAGGACAAGGTCGGCCGCGACGCCGGCGAGCTCGCCGGCCTGAAAACAGTCACCGGGATCACCGCCACCGACGACATGGATGCACTGCTGGCCACCGAACCGCAGTGTGCGGTCTACTGCGCGATGGGTGACACCCGGATGCCCGACGCGATGAAGGACGTAGCGCGGATCCTCGCGGCCGGTGTCAACGTGGCCGGTTCGGCACCGGGCATCCTGCAGTTCCCGTGGAAGGTCATGCCCGACAAGTACATCGCACCGTTGGAACAGGCTGCGCTACTGGGGAATTCGAGCGTCTACATCAACGGTGTGGACCCCGGCTTCGTGACCGACCTGATCCCGCTGGCCTTCGCGAGTACCTGTCGGAGTATCGAGCAGGTGCGGTGCATGGAGATCGCCGATTACGCCACCTATGACGGCGCGGAAGTGATGTTCGACGTGATGGGGTTCGGCAAGCCCGTCGGCGAGGTGCCGATGCTGTTCCAGCCCGGCGTGCTCTCAGTGGCGTGGGGCTGCGCAATTCAGCAGCTCGCTGCAGGTCTGAACATCTCCATCGACACCATCACCGAGAGCTACGAACTCGAACCTGCGCCGGAACCCATCGATATCGCGGCCGGCCACATCCCGGCCGGCGGTGTGGCTGCGGTCCGATTCGAGATCAAGGGCATGGTCGGTGACACACCGACCATCGTGGTCGAGCACGTCACCCGGGTCCGCGGCGATCTGCGTCCCGACTGGGCCCAGCCGGCTCAGCCCGGCGGCTCCTACCGCGTCGAGATCACCGGCGAGCCGTCCTACGCGGTGGACATCTGCCCCACCAGCAGACTCGGCGACCACAACCATGCAGCCATCTCCGGGGCGGCGGGCCGGATTGTCAACGCAATCCCCGCCGTCGTCGCCGCGCCACCGGGAATCCGCACCACGCTGGACCTGCCGCTGGTGAGCTCGGTCAACCTGTTCGGGTAGCTAGCGGACGCCGATCGCGATGCCGGGAAACGGCCCGCCGTTGACGAACTGCGACAGACACAGCGCCCGCCACGCCGAGCCGCCGACACTGCAGTTGAGGATCGCCGTCTGGTCCGGTGCCGACCCCAGCACACGGGGCGGACGATTCGGGATGCCACAGTTGTCGACGTACGGGTTCATCGGGGTGATGCCGTTGTAGCAGGGGGCCGTGGGCGCTGAGCCAGGGCCGGCCTGCGCCACCGGGGCCGCGACAAGAAGCCCTGCCGCCGCTGCCATGCCGAGCACGATTGTTGCTGCCGTCGCACCGGGACTGGCCATTCGCCACCACCACCCTTCGACGACGCCCTACGGTGAGCGCACTCTCAACGCTACTCCTGTGAACGAGGACTGATGCCGGCCCAGATCGTGACGGCGTGCGCCGGGTTTCTGCTGGCAGTGCTCTGGATGGACCTGATGTTCGACAGCCAGGTCCGCACCACCGACCGCGACAACCCCCTCGACGAGCGGGTGCTGGCCTCCATCGCCGGGTACTACCAGCGGGCGACCACCACATCCCAGCCGATGGGCTCGGCCATCGCCGCGGTGATGATCGCACTGGTCGCGACACTCGGGGTCGAGGCGTTCCGCGGTGCCACCCCGGCTCCAATCCTGGCCCTGGGAGCCGTTTTGGCGGGCGGGCCGATCCTGCTCGCGCTCACCAGGACGGTGCCCAATGCAGTCCGTCTCGGTCACCGCAGCGGCAGCACGGCAGAGCAGTCCCGGCTGGCCCGCGCGGTGTTCCGAGACCACCTGATCTGCGCTATCGGCATGTTCGCATTTCTGGTGCTGCGGATCGTCGCCGGAGTAGGGTAGAACTAAACTAGAACACGTTCCAGTTAGCGGCCGTCCCAAGGAGTCCCCCATGCACACTCCCCTCTGCGACGAACTCGGCATTGAGTTCCCGATCTTCGCGTTCACCCACTGCCGCGACGTCGTCGTCGCGGTCAGCAAGGCCGGCGGCTTCGGTGTCCTGGGCGCCGTCGGGTTCACCCCCGAACAACTGGAGATCGAGTGCGCCTGGATCGATGAGCACATCGGCGACCACCCCTACGGCGTCGACATCGTCATCCCGAACAAGTACGAGGGGATGAACACCGATATGGCCGGCGATGAGCTCGCCGAAATGCTCAAGAAGATGGTCCCCCAGCAACACCTGGATTTCGCCAAGAAGATCCTGGCCGATCACGGCGTGCCG
>NZ_JBPCSX010000140.1:0-11439 GCF_051006775.1 Mycobacterium sp. | reverse complement strand
CTGGAGATCCTGCGTGATTTCGACACCCTATTGGTGATGTCGGTGGAGCCGGGCTTCGGTGGACAGAGCTTCATCGCCGAGGTGCTTTCCAAGGTCACAACCGCGCGGCGGCTGGTGGACTCCGGTGAGCTGACGATCCTTGTGGAGATCGACGGCGGTATCAACGCCGACACCATCGAACTCGCCGCCGAGGCGGGCGTGGACTGCTTTGTCGCAGGGTCCGCGGTATACGGCGCGGCGGACCCGGGCGTAGCCGTCGAGGCGCTGCGGCGGATGGCCGGTGCCGCCTCGCCGCACCTGCGGCTATGACTACGGCGACCCCGATCGCCGACCCGATCGCCGACGCGATGCGGCTGGCCATCGCACAGGCGCAGCGGGTGAAGGGAACCACATACCCGAATCCGCCTGTCGGAGCGGTCATTCTGGACTCCGACGGGGCTGTTGCCGGAATTGGGGCGACCGCACCACTCGGTGGTCTGCACGCCGAGGCGCAGGCTCTGCAGGCCGCCGGTGCGCGGGCGGCCGGCGGCACCGCGGTGATCACCCTGGAACCGTGTAACCACCATGGACGAACCCCGCCCTGCGTAGACGCCCTACTGGCGGCAGATATTGCGGCCGTCGTCTACGCCGTCGCGGACCCCAACCCTGAGGCCGCCGGGGGAGCGCAGCGGTTGCGCGACGCCGGTGTCACCGTCACCGCGGGCGTATGCGCATCAGAGGTTGCCGGCGGTACGTTGCGGGAGTGGTTGCACAAGCAGCGCACCGGACGGCCGCACATCACCTGGAAATTCGCCACCAGTCTCGACGGCCGCAGTGCCGCGGCGGATGGTTCCTCGAAGTGGATCACCGGTGTGGAGGCCCGCGCCGACGTCCATCTCCGCCGGGCGGCCGCCGACGCCATTGTTGTCGGCACCGGCACGGTGTTAGCCGATGACCCGAGCCTGACCGCCCGACTGCCCGACGGCAGCCTAGCCACCCGCCAACCGCTGCGGGTGGTGGTCGGAGAGCGTGAGATACCGTCGGAATCCCTTGTGCTCAGCGATGATTCACTCACGCTCACCATGCATACCCGGGATCCACGCGAGGTTCTGAGGGCGCTCGGCGATCGAACAGACATCATATTGGAGGGCGGCCCCACGCTGGCGGGCGCTTTTCTGCGGGCCGGTGCGGTGGACCGGATTCTGGCCTATGTGGCGCCGATCCTGCTCGGTGGTCCGATCACCGCGGTTGGTGACCTCGGTGTCGCGAACATCGCCGGTGCGCTGCGCTGGCGCTATGACGGCGTCGAGCGCGTGGGTCCGGACCTGCTGCTGAGCCTGGTGCCGCCGATCTAGTCGGACCCCAATGCCCTGTGTTCGATGATCTCGCGAGAACTGACCGCGCCCAGTAGTTCGCGGAACCCCTGCATCGTGTAGCTCGTCACGGTTGCGACCGTACGTGCCCGGGCGGTTGCCGACCGCGGCAGGGCGAACAACGGACCCATCTCGCCGAAGTAGTCTCCCGGTAGGGCCAGTTTAATCAATTCCGTTCTGCCGCTGGTGAATTCACGAACGATCTCCACTTCGCCCTCGTTCACGATGTAGATCGCCTCGCCCATCGTTCCCTGCTCGAACAGCACCTCGCCCGGCTCAAGACGCAGTTCCTCCGGTTCATGTTCGGAACCCGAGATATGCGGCACCAGTTCCACCACCCGGTCGGCAAGGGGCAGCATCCGGGTGTCGTGGGTGGCGACAACCACCACTCTCGGGCCCGAGGCCAACTCGCGGATCAGCCGCAGCACCTCCTCGACCTGGATGTAGTCCAGATGAGCGGTCGGCTCATCTGCGATTAGCAGCGGCGGGTCCAGTGCGATCGCACGCGCCACCGCGACCCGCTGCTGCTGGCCGCCGGAGAGGTCGCCGGGCCGGTAGGTCATCCGCTCGGACAGACCTACCCGAGTCAGTAGGTCGGCAGCCCGCTCACGGGCTTCATGGCGGCCGACGCGAGCCGCCCGCAACGGCACCATGACGTTCTCGATCGCGGTCAGGCTGGGCACCAGGTTGAAGGCCTGGAACACGATGCCGACGGTGTTGCGCCGGTAATCGGAGAGTTCCCCGGTGCCCAGGGCGGTGACATCGAGGTCGCCGAAGTGGATGCGACCACTGGTCGGTCGCAGGATTCCGCCGAGGCAGGACAGCAGGGTGGTCTTTCCGCATCCGCTGGGGCCGAGCAGGATCGCCAGCGAGCCCTCCGTCACCTCGAGGTTCAAACCGTTGATCGGCCGTACCGATTCCTGGCCGCTGGCGTATTCGACGACGAGGTCGGTGATCTTCAGGTCGGCCATATCAGGGACCCCCGAACGCCAGCGCGGGGTCGACGGTCACCGCACGGCGCAGGCCGGCCAGGCTGGCCAGCACGCCGATGGTGATGGCCACCACCGGCAGCAGCAGGAATGCCGCGCGGGGGATGTCGACGCGCATCGGAAACAGCGGACCGAGCAGAACCGACAGCACTCCGCCGAGCAGGGCGGCCAGCACCGCCACGATCACCGCCTGCATGGCCAGCCCGCTCAGGATGGACCGGGTCGGTACACCGACGGCCTTGAACACCGCGAAATCGCGGGTGCGTTCCAGGGCCGACATGTAGATCATCGAGCCGACGATCAGCGCAGCGACCACCCACAGCAGCCCGGCCATCAGTGTCATGGCCTGCCGGGCGCCCGTGAGTGCGCGGAGCAGGTCATCGATCGCCCCGGCCCGGTCGATGAGCTTGAAACCGCTCGGCGCCCGCGCGGGCGTCCCCTTGACCCCGATCGAGGAGATCAGCGACTGTCCGGAGAACAGCAGTTTCTGCGCGCCGGTGACGGTGAGGAAGACGTTGGGCTGCCCGGCCAGCGCGGTGGAGTCCTCGACGATTCCGACCACCTGCAGATTACGTGTGCCGACCTCGACGGTGTCGCCGATGGAGCGGTGCATGGTGCTCGACACCGCAGCCTCGTGAGGCTCGGTGGGCGGCCGGCCGCTTTCCATCGCCGGTATCCCGGGGCCACGCTCCGGGGCGCCGAAGACGTTGACGCTGCGGGCCGAGTCGCCGTCCGGTGTGGTGGCGCTGCCGTAGACCAGTGGTACCGCGATGTCGACGTCCGGCACCTGGAGTTTGGTCGCTGGAAAAGCCGAGGACCCCAGGAACGGTCCGGTCGCGCCGGTTTTGACCAGGAAACCGTCCAGTCCGAGCGAGTCAACGGTCCGGGTGGCTTCGACCTTGAATCCGTAGGCCAGCCCGGTGAGGACCAGCGTCATCGCGAACACCAGGCCGGTTCCCACGATTGCGATGACGAAGCGACGTTTACGCCACTGCAGATCGCGCAGTGCGGCGATCAGCACGTGGTCTCCGACATGCGGGCGACGTTACGACCCCGGCCGAGCACTTTGACCAGTTTCGAGCAGAACACGTCGCCAGCCCCTAGTTAGGGGTGACAGCGTCGGGGTGGCTGTTCCGACCGCCGATGAAGAGGGCGAAGAACGCTCCGACCAGGCAGACGATGGTGGTGATGAAGAAGATCGATCCGTACTGCATGGCGAAGGCGGTGCGGTACCGCTCCGCCTCGGCGGCGATCTTGGCCGGCAGGTTGTCGGCCTGCACGGCGGGCAGGGTGGCCAGGATCTGGTTGAACCGGTACAGCCCCCAGGCGGTCAGCGCCGCGACACCGATCAACATGCCGGTCATCCGGGCGACCACGACCAGTGACGAGGCGATGCCGTGCTGGGCGGGCGGGACCACCCGCAGCGCCGCAGAGGTCAGCGGGCCGATCACCAGACCCAGCCCGACCCCGGCCAGCGCCATATCGGTGGCGAAGGTCGGCAGCGACACCGGTCCGATCTGATGGTGTGTGGAGAGCACGTCGACTCCCCAATGCGAGATCAGCCAGTAGGCGAAGCCGGCGATCAGCATGCCGACCACGGCCACCACCCGGTCACCGAGTCGGGTGGCCAGCCAGCCTCCGGCGAGCGCGCCGACCGGCAGTGCGACCAGGAAGTGCAGCAGCAGGAATGCCGCGCCGTTCTGGTCCTTGCCCAGCACTCCCTGACCGAACAGTTCGACGTCGACCAGGGTCACCATCAACGCCGCGCCGGCGCACATGGAGGTGACCAATGAGGACAGGAACGGCCCGAAGCGAACCCCGGCGGGCTCGATCAGCCGGGTCGTGGCGAAGCGCTCCCAGAGGCCGAACGCGATCGCGGCCACCACGGCGCCGATCACCAGCGCCGGACCGTTGGGCGGCATGATCTGCCTGCCGTCCGGGTTCGGGTTGTACAGGCCCACCACCGCGAGGCCGAGGGCGATCGCGAGCAGAATCCCGCCGACCACGTCCACCCGTTCGGGCGCGGCGCTGCGGTCGCGCCCGGGCAGGCTGAACTGGATGAGCAGCATGGCGATCAGTGTCAGCGGGACGTTGATCCAGAAGACGTCACGCCAGGTGTTGAGCAACCACACCACGCCGATGCCGTAGAGCGGTCCCAGGACGCTGCCGAGTTCTTGCGCGGCGCCGATACCGCCGAGCACCGTCGCCCGGCTGCGCGCGGCCCAGAGATCGGCGGCCAGGGCCAGGGTCACCGGCAGTAGCGCGCCACTGGCCACGCCCTGGATGATCCGGCCGATCACCAGCATGGTCAGGTCGTCGGAGAGAGCGGTCACTATCGACCCGAGGGCGAAGGTGGCCAGGCTCAGTTGCAGCACCAGCTTGCGGCCCAGCCGGTCCGAAAGCCGGCCCAGCAGTGGCATCGCAGCGATATAGCCCAGCAGATAACAGGTGATGATCGGGGTGACCTGCTGGAGCTTGTTGATCGGAATGCCGACCGACTTCATGATGTCGACCATGATCGTCACGACGACATAGGTGTCCAGCGCGCCGAGCAGAACAGCGAGGCTGCCGGCGCCGATCGCGATCCGCCGGCTGCGGCCGGTGGTATCGGCTTTATCCGGTCCACCCGTCTCCGGGTGAGTCGGCGGAGTCACACCCGCCACCTAGACGGCGGGCTTGGTGACGGTGACCGGCTTGTCCCACTCCGAGAGCGTCAGCTGAACGTTGTTGCCCTCGCTCTGGTCCAGTTTTGCCTGCACCAGCTGGTTGGGGGCGTCCTTCTCGATCCACATCGTCGCCGGCACCGGGCCGGTCGACTTGAGCTGCGGAATGAGCTTGTTGACCGCGTCGGCCGTGACCATGCCGGTGATTCGCACGGTGGGCACACCACCGATGGTCTCGAACCCGTCGGACTTGGCGTCGGAGATATTGGTCAGCATGTTGGCCAGACCGGTGTCGGCGTTGAGGATCACCGACGGGTCATAGACGTCGGATGCCGGGCCCATGTCCAGCCAGCTGTTCGGGGTCAGCGCCGCGTACAGCGTGCCATCGAGCACCACCAGTTGGATATCGACCTCGGCGCCGCCCATGGAGATCTTGGAACTGCCCGAGATCGCGACGCTGGGAACATTGGTCAGATCCCCGGAGAGGGTCTTGACCGGAAGGCCGGTGATCTTGCCGTTCACCACGATCTCCAGGTGCGCGCTGGTGAGCGCCTTGGTGGTGCTGATCGACTGCTGGATCAATCCGGCGGCATCCGGCAGCGGCTCGCTGGGCTTCTTCGAGCATCCCGAGGTGAGGAACGCGGCGGCCAGCAGGGCGGCAAGTACGGCAAGGAGACGACGGCTTGTCTGCATGGCTGCATGGTATCGGCTCGGGCCGCGTTGACCCGGCTGGCGAGGCCGGGGTAGGAGTGGTGTGGTGACCGGTGAACTCGAATTCCGGGCCGTTCCCGCAGGTGCGGGGGACGCGGCCGTGATGGTGGATGCCATGGTCGCGGAGATGGCCGAGCTCTACGACGGTCTGGACCTCAACGCACCCGGCATGCCCAAGGCAGGGCCGGCCGAACTGGGCCCGCCCGGCGGGGTGTTCCTGGTGGGTTACCGCGATGGCGTCCCGGTGTGCGGCGGGGGTCTCAAGCGGCTTCCCGACGGCACCTGCGAGATCAAGCGGATGTATGTGGTTCCGCGGGCGCGCAGGTCCGGGGTGGCGCGTGCGCTGCTCTGCGCCCTCGAAGACGCCGCCCGCGACCTGGGCTACCGGATCGCCCGGCTCGACACCGGGTCGCGTCAACCCCACGCGCAGGCGTTCTACCTGGCCGCCGGGTACCGGCGGGTGGAAAACTTCAACGACAATCCGGCGGCGGCGTTCCACGGCGAAAAGCGGCTAGATTAAGCCGGTGTTCACCGGAATCGTGGAGGAACTCGGCGAGGTTGTCGCCTGCGACGCCCTCGGCGACTCGGTACGCCTGACGATCAGCGGGCCGGTGGTGACCTCCGATGCCAAACACGGCGCTTCCATCGCGGTCAACGGTGTGTGTCTGACGGTCGTCGATTTTGCCGACGGCCGGTTCAGCGCCGACGTGATGGCCGAGACGCTGCGCCGGTCCAGCCTTGCCGGGGTGGCGGTGGGCAGTCCGGTCAATCTGGAACGCGCCGCGGCCATCGACAGCCGACTGGGCGGGCACATCGTCCAGGGCCACGTCGACGGCACCGGAGAGGTAATTGCGCGCACGCCGTCTGAGCACTGGGAGGTGATCCGGATGTCGCTGCCGGCCGCACTGTCGCGCTACGTCGTGGAGAAGGGGTCGATCACGGTCGACGGTGTCTCGCTGACGGTGTCTGCTCTCGGTCGCGATGAGACCCTCGGACCAAGGGCCGAGGGCGGAGATTGGTTCGAGGTGTCGCTGATCCCGACGACGCTGGCGATGACCACGCTCGGTCGCGCACCTGTCGGCAGCACGGTCAATCTGGAGGTCGACGTGATCGCCAAATATGTTGAGCGCCTTCTCAATCACCAGACCTAACCAACGTCAGGAACCCAATGATCTCTGAATCAATTGATGTCACCATCCCCGCAGCCGAGGCGTACGGGCTTGTCAGTGATCCGCGCAATTACGGGCGCTGGAGCCCGGAGGCGACGGGTGCCACCTTCACAGGTGCCCTGCCACTCGTCGAGGGTTCGGTGTTCACCGGGAAGAACAAACTCTGGCTGCCGTGGACCGGCGCCTGCCAGGTGGTCAAGGCCGACGGCACCACCTTCGCCTTCGAGGTGAAGATCGCCGGAATTCGCATTTCACGATGGAGCTATATCGTCGAGCCCACCGCCAGTGGCGCCCGAATCACCGAGCGCTGGGACGATCTTCGGACCGGGCCGCTGGGCGCCATGATGAAGCCGGCCGGAATCTTCGTCGGCCGCGGCACCTCGGCCGAAAAGCGCAATGCGTACAACATTCATGCGACGCTGGCCGCGATCGCCAACGACGTGAATCGCTAGGAAACGGCACGCATCTGTCTGTGACAGCCACACCGATTCAGACTCTGCTGCTACAACTGGGCAGCGACGACCCCGACGATGTCTTCGACGCCATCACCGACATCCGCAAACAGCGGATTCGTGCGCTGGGAACCGCGGTCATTCCGTTCCTCGCCCATCCCGACTCAGAACTGCGGGGTGCCGCTGCCCGGGCAGTCGGCGATCTGGGACTGGCCGACCAGGAACCTGCCCTGGAAGATCTCGCCAGCGCTGATCCCGACCCCGAGGTTCGGCAGGGCGCGATCTACGGTTGGTCATCGCTGCGCAGCGCAAGCCGGTCACCGCACCTCATGGCGGTCCTGGAGCGCTGGCTGCGTGACCCGGATGCCCCGTATGCGGTTCGTGCCGCGGCGTTCTGGGGACTGCTCGACGTGGGAGGTCTGCCCACAGACCGCTGGCCGGCGCCCCGAGCCTTCACCGATATCGACCGGGAGGTTCCCTGGTCGTTGGTTGAAGACGTGGTGGCGGGGCGCTCTGCATGAGTAGCTGAACGGTTAGTTCATACTTAGGACGGCATGCACACTCCCGACAGGCGGCAACAATGACGAGGCTCGACACCGTCGAACGGGCGATCGCCGATATCGCGGCGGGCAAGGCCGTGGTAGTCATCGATGACGAGAACCGGGAGAACGAAGGCGACCTGATCTTCGCCGCCGAAAAAGCGACTCCGGAACTGGTCGCGTTCATGGTTCGCTATACCTCCGGTTACCTATGTGTGCCGCTCGACGGAGCCATCTGCGACCGGCTGGGCCTGTTACCGATGTACGCGGTCAATCAGGACAAGCACGGCACCGCCTACACCGTTACCGTCGACGCGAAAAAGGATGTCGGCACAGGGATCTCGGCGTCTGACCGGGCCACCACCATGCGACTGCTGGCCGACCCCGACAGCGTGGCCGATGAATTCACCAAGCCCGGCCATGTGGTTCCGTTGCGGGCCAAGGACGGCGGGGTGTTGCGCCGCCCCGGTCACACCGAGGCCGCCGTCGATCTGGCGCGGATGGCGGGCCTGCAGCCTGCCGGCGCGATCTGCGAGATCGTCAGCCAGAAGGACGAGGGTGCGATGGCCCAGACCGAAGAACTACGGGTTTTCGCCGATGAGCACAATCTGGCGCTGATCTCCATCGCCGATCTGATCGAGTGGCGGCGCAAGCACGAGAAGCACATCGAACGGGTTGCCGAGGCGCGTATCCCGACCCGGCACGGCGAGTTCCGGGCGGTCGGCTATCAGAGCATCTTCGACGAGGTCGAACATGTCGCCCTGGTACGCGGTGATATCGCCGGACCGGTCAACGAGGGCCAGGACGTCCTGGTGCGGGTGCACTCGGAGTGCCTGACCGGCGACGTTTTCGGGTCCCGCCGGTGCGACTGCGGTCCGCAACTGGACGCCGCGATGGCCATGGTGGCAGCCGAGGACCGCGGGGTGGTGCTCTACATGCGTGGGCACGAAGGCCGCGGTATCGGCTTGATGCACAAACTTCAGGCCTACCAGCTCCAGGACGCCGGCGCCGACACCGTCGACGCGAATCTGGAACTGGGTCTACCCGCCGACTCCCGGGACTACGGCATCGGCGCGCAGATCCTGGTCGACCTCGGCGTGCGCTCGATGCGATTGTTGACCAACAACCCCGCCAAGCGGGTGGGCCTGGACGGCTACGGATTGCAGATAACCGAACGTGTGCCGTTGCCGGTGCGGGCCAACTCCGAGAACATCCGCTACCTCAAGACCAAGCGTGACCGGATGGGCCATGAGCTCACCGGTCTGGAGGACTACGACGACGACGTACGTCTGCCGGGTGATCTCGGGGGACCGCTGTGAGGGTGTGGCCATGAGCGGCGGCGACGGAATACCCGCGATCCCTGATATGGATGCGTCCGGTATCCGGTTGGCCATCGTGGCCAGCACCTGGCACGCCCGGATCTGCAACGGCCTGCTCGACGGCGCCCGCAAGGTTGCCGCTGACTGCGGTATCCCCAACCCGACCGTGGTCAGGGTGCACGGCGCCATCGAGATCCCGGTGGTGGCTCAGGAACTGACCCGCAATCACGATGCCGTCGTGGCGCTGGGTGTGGTGATCCGCGGTGGCACACCGCATTTCGACTATGTCTGCGACGCAGTCACCCAGGGACTGACCCGGGTGTCACTGGATGCGGCGACACCGGTTGCCAACGGCGTACTCACCACCAACGATGAGGAGCAGGCCGTCGATCGGGCAGGACTTCCCGGCTCGCGCGAGGATAAGGGAGCCCAGGCCACCGCCGCCGCGTTGTCCACCGCACTGACTCTGCGCCACCTGCGCCGCGCGTGATCGGATCAGCACCGGCGGGCGAGCACTGGGACGTCGTCGTGAAGCCACGCCTGATGCCACGGCTGGCCTGGGCCGGTGCGGCGCTGGCAGTGCTGATCGGCTTGGGAGTCGCACTCACGTCGAAGGGCAACGCCACGGGTCCGGCCCTGCGGACCGCCGATCAGTACGCCTTTCTCCTCATCGCGGTCGTCTTCGCCGGAGTGATCCTGCTGCTGACCCGGCCGAGGTTACGGATCGGGCCGGCCGGACTGGGTGTGCGCAACGTCCTGGAGGAGCGGATCATCCCGTGGGGTGAGGTCGTGGACATCTCCTTCCCGAAACGCTGGGCGCGGGTCGAACTCGCCGGCTACGAGTACGTTCCGGTGGTGGCCGTCCAATCCCTCGATGCCGAACGTGCGGTCGTCGCGATGGACACCATGCGGGAACTGATGGCCCGCTACCGCGGCTGAGTCCGGGTTCTGCGCCCGGTACTAACCTGAACGCCGTGCCTGATCCCTCGACGTACCGCCCCGCGCCCGGGTCGATACCGGTCGAGCCAGGTGTCTACCGATTCTCCGACCCACACGGCCGGGTGATCTACGTCGGCAAGGCAAAAAGCCTGCGCAGTCGGCTGACGTCCTATTTCGCCGATATCGCCGGCCTGCACCCGCGCACCCGTCAGATGGTGACCACGGCCGCCAAGGTCGAGTGGACGGTGGTGGCCACCGAGGTCGAGGCGCTGCAACTCGAATACAACTGGATCAAGGAATTCGATCCCCGGTTCAACGTCCGCTACCGAGATGACAAGTCCTACCCCGTACTGGCGGTCACCCTCAACGAGGAATACCCGCGGCTGATGGTGTACCGCGGACCCCGCCGCAAGGGGGTTCGCTACTTCGGTCCGTATTCCCACGCCTGGGCCATCCGGGAAACCCTGGATCTGCTGACCCGGGTTTTTCCGGCCCGCACCTGTTCAGCGGGAGTGTTCAAGCGGCACAGCCAGATCCAGCGGCCCTGTCTGCTGGGCTATATCGACAAGTGCTCTGCGCCGTGTATCGGACGGGTCAGTGCCGAGGAGCACCGCAGGATTGTGCTGGACTTCTGCGACTTCCTGTCCGGACGCACCGACCGGTTCGCCCGTGAACTCGAACGCCAGATGAACGCAGCGGCCGCCGACCTCGATTTCGAACGTGCGGCGCGGATGCGTGACGATCTCGGCGCACTGCGCCGGGCATTGGAGAAGCAGGCAGTGGTGCTCGGCGACGGCACCGACGCCGACGTGGTCGCGTTCGCCGACGACGAGTTGCAGGCCGCGGTGCAGGTCTTCCACGTGCGCGGCGGCCGGGTGCGCGGCCAGCGGGGGTGGATCGTCGAGAAACCCGTCGACCCGGGGGAATCCGGCCCCAAGTATTCGGCGGAGGCGCAACTGGTCGAACAGTTCCTGACCCAGTTCTACGGTGAACAGGCCGAACTGGAAGGCGGGGCGAATGAATCCAGCAACGCCGTGCCCAAAGAAGTTCTCGTGCCGTGCCTGCCGCCGGCGGCCGAGGAGATGGCCACCTGGCTGTCCGGCCTGCGCGGCTCGCGGGTTGATCTGCGGGTGGCCCAGCGCGGCGACAAGAGGGCGCTGGCCGAGACGGTGCACCGCAACGCCCAGGAGGCTCTGCAGCAGCACAAGCTCAAGCGTGCCGGTGACTTCACCGCGAGATCGGCTGCGCTACAGAACATTCAGGAGTCGCTGGGACTGGCGGACGCCCCGCTGCGGATCGAGTGCGT
>NZ_JBPCSX010000139.1:0-5904 GCF_051006775.1 Mycobacterium sp. | reverse complement strand
TCCTCGGGGGCGCTGCGGCCGGTGAGGGCGGTGGCGTCCTCGTAGTTGACCGCCACGGCCAGCACATCCGGTTCGGAGTCCAGTACGCCGGCCAGTCGGCTGAGCAGCCGCTCGGGGCCGAAGAATCGCCAGCCGGCCGGGATGTGCAGCCAGAAGCGGGTCCCGACCCGCTCGCTGATATACCGAAGCCGCGCGGCCGAAGACTCTCCGGACGGCGCATGCAGCGACTCGATCATGGGGTAGCGCAGGTGGAGCGCGCTCCGTTGCTCGTCAGTGAGTTCGGAATCGTCCACCAGCATTCGGCTGATGCGGCTGCGATCGGTGCAGACATTGAGTATCGAGTTCAGTGTGGTTTCGGCGCTCTCCAGATTCGGCCCGCATGACACGGTGATCGTCACGTCGGCATCTGAACGGGGGCGCAGGGTTTCGATGACCCGCGCCGGATAGGCCGCGGCGCTCTCCAGCATCGCCGGCACTGAGAAGTCGCGGTTCACCGCGATGCGGACACGGTCCTCAGGTGAGAGGCTGCTGCCGGCGAGCAGGTCCCGGAAAAGGCGGAAGGCCTCCGAGTGCAGACCGAGATTGGACGCGCACACCGCCAGTTCGTCGCGTGCAGCCCAGGAGTGTGCCGCCGCCCAGACGAAGAGAATGTCCTCCTGGGGCACCGGGATTGAGGCCGCGCGCTGGGCGAAGAGGTGACCGAGTTGGTAGCGCCCCTCCCTGCGGTAGTGACAGGCGATGGCGTGCAGGGCCTCGGCTCGGGTCGGTCGTGATTCGTAGGCGCGCAGCCACACGTCCAGAATCTCCGGCCAGGGTTCGCCGAGGTTCACCATCGATTCGCCGACGCGGTACAGCGAGTAGTAGACCTCTTCCGCCCAGCCGCCCATATCCGCCCGACGCTGATACCACCGCCGGGCGTTGGCGTAATCCCCGAGATCGAAATAGCTCTGGGCCAGATAGAACACCGAACGGCATTCATTGGGATCGCGCTCAATCTCCGCGAGCAACAGGTCCCGGTCGCGGGCGTACTTCAGTGGGTCGAGGTTGCGTCCGCCCAGGCGCCGCGAGTCCACGTAGTAGTCACCCGTCAGGCGCTGCATCTCGTAGGGCTGGTCGCAGACGATGCACTCATGCACCACCCCGACATACCGCCACGGAAGACCATTGCGGAACATCTGCTGGCGCCAGTAGGTGAAGTCCTCTGAATCGCCGTATCGCAACTCGTATGCGTCTGCGGTCAATTGACTGAAATCGGGCGTACCCATCACCAGGTCGTCGGCGTCGACCACCCAGATGTAGTCCGCGTGCCCCTGTGCGAGTTCAAGTGCTTCGGAGCGGTTGTGGCCGAAGTTCTTCCATGGGCGCTCGTGCAGTTCGCCGGGGATCTCAAGCCGGGCCATATGGGCGCGGATGATGTCCTGGGTGCCGTCCTCGGAGCCGGTGTCGACGATGCACCATGAAGAGATGTAGGGAGCCACGCAGTCGAGCAGCTCATGCACGATGTGCGCCTCATTGCGCACGATCATGTTGAGACAGATCGTCGGATGGTTCACTGCCACGTCCCCCGTGATTTCCGCTGTCGTAAAGGCCAACGGCCAGTGAATCTACCGGAACGGACCAGCATTACGTATCTTGTGCGATTGTCGAGAAAATGTAATATTGCGATCATGCCAGACACCCACGTCGTCACCAATCAGGTCCCTCCGCTCGTCAATCACAACGCCGCCACATCGCCGGTTCTGATGGAGGCCGTCATTCGCGAGGGGGGTCAGTGGGGCGTCGACGAGGTCGCCGAACTCGGTGCGATCTCGGGTGGTGCGACCGCGCAACGCTGGGGTGAGCTGGCCGACCGCAATCGCCCGGTGCTGCACGCCCACGACCGCTACGGACACCGCATCGATGAGATCGAGTACGACCCGGCTTACCACGAGCTGATGCGGGTGGCCATCGAGCATGGACTGCACGCCGCACCATGGGCCGACGACCGTCCGGGCGCGCATGTGGTGCGTGCGGCCAAGATGGGCGTGTGGACCCCTGAGCCCGGACACGTCTGCCCGATCTCGATGACGTACGCCGTCGTCCCGGCACTGCGGCACAACCCCGAACTCGCCGCCGTGTACGAGCCGCTGCTGACCAGTCGCACCTACGACCCCGAACTGAGGCTCGCCACCGGCAAGGCCGGTATCACCGCCGGCATGTCGATGACCGAGAAGCAGGGTGGCTCCGACGTGCGGGCCGGCACCACCGCGGCGGTGCCGAACGGTGACGGCAGTTACTCCCTGACCGGGCACAAGTGGTTCACCTCCGCGGCGATGAGCGACATCTTCCTGGTGCTGGCCCAGGCGCCCGGGGGCTTGAGCTGCTTCATGCTGCCCAGGGTGCTGCCGGACGGCACCCGCAACAGGATGTTCATCCAGCGGCTGAAGAACAAGCTGGGCAACCACGCCAACGCCTCCAGTGAGATCGAGTACGAAGGCGCGATCGCCTGGCTGGTGGGGGAGGAGGGTCGCGGTGTGGCCACCATCATCGAGATGGTCAACCTCACCCGGCTGGACTGCACGCTCGGCAGTGCCACCAGCATGCGCCAGGGCCTCAGCATGGCCATCCACCACACCCAGCATCGAAAGGCGTTCGGCGCGTATCTGATCGACCAGCCGCTGATGCGCAACGTGATCGCCGATCTCGCCGTCGAGGCAGAGGCGGCCACGATCATCGCGATGCGGATGGCCGGGGCAACCGATGCCGCCACCCGCGGCGACGAGCGCGAGATCCTGCTGCGCCGGATCGGCCTTGCCGCCGCCAAATACTGGGTGTGTAAGCGGGCCGTCCCGCACGCCGGTGAGGCGATGGAGTGCCTCGGCGGCAACGGCTATGCCGAGGACTCCGGCGCGCCGCGCCTCTACCGCGAGGCTCCGCTGATGGGTATCTGGGAGGGCTCCGGGAACGTCAGTGCGCTGGATACCCTGCGCGCCATGGCAACCCGTCCGGAGTGTGTCGAAGTGCTGTTCGACGAACTCGCCACCACAGCCGGTCAGGACGCACGGCTGGACGCCCATGCTGCAGCGTTGCATGACAGCCTCGCCGATGCCGCCACCATTGAGTACCGCGCCCGCAAAGTCGCCGAGGACATCAGCCTGGCACTGCAGGGTTCGCTGCTGGTGCGTCACGGCCACCCGGCGGTCACCGAGGCGTTCCTGGCCACCCGGATGGCCCGCAACTGGGGTGGGGCGTTCGGCACCCTGCCTGCCGGCCTCGACCTGGCCCCGATCATCGAGCGTGCCCTGGTCAAGGGATGACCGCACTGGCCGAGCAGACGCAAAGTCGCATCAATGCGCCAGTCGGAGTGCGAGTTTGTGTCTGCTCGCGACGGGAATGCGGGCAGTGACGGGTACGACCGTGGCGCGGGGCATCCGGATGACCGCCCGGTCGGTGGTGCTCTCGGTACTCCTGGGCGCACACCCCGCCTGGGCCACCGCTGCTGAGCTGCTCCGACTCACCGCGGATTTCGGGATCAAGGAGAACGCCCTGCGGGTGGCCCTGACCCGTATGGTCTCGGCCGGCGATCTGGTGCGCTCCGAGGACGGCTACCGACTGTCCGACCGTCTGCTTGCGCGCCAGCGCCGTCAGGATGATGCGCTCGACCCGTCAACGCGGGACTGGGACGGCAACTGGGTGGTGGTCGTGGTCACAGCCGTGGGTGCGGATGCGCGAAACCGTGCGTCACTTCGAACAACTTTGTCGCACAACCGGTTCGGTGAATTGCGCGAGGGCGTGTGGATGCGGCCCGACAACCTTGATGTCGTGGTGCCCGCACAGGCCCGCGAGATGATCCGGATGCTCAGCGCCCGCGATCCCGACGACGCCGGACTGGCCGCCCGGCTGTGGGATCTGACCGGCTGGTCGGCGACCGGTCACCGATTGCTCGCCGAGATGGAAGCGGCCGGCGATATCCCCGGCCGGTTCGCGATCGCCGCCGCGATGGTTCGCCACCTGCTGGCCGATCCCGTCCTACCCGCCGAACTGCTGCCCGACGACTGGCCCGGGCAACGGCTGCGGGACCGGTACACCGAATTCGTGGCGCTACTGCTGCAGCGCCGCGACCACACAGGTAGGGAGGCGCTCCGGTGACTGTCCGAGTGGAACGACGGGGTCCCGTCACGACGGTGATCCTGGACCGACCGCACGCCCGCAATGCCGTCGACGGTCCGACCGCGCTGGCGCTGTATGAGGCCTTCGCGGAATTCGACCGCGACGACTCGGCATCGGTGGCTGTGCTCTGGGGCGACCGCGGAACGTTCTGCGCCGGAGCCGACCTCAAGGCCATGGGCACCGACCAGACCAACCCGCTGAACCGCAACGGCCCGGCCCCGATGGGTCCCAGCCGCCTGGTGCTCACCAAACCGGTGATCGCGGCGATCAGCGGCTACGCGGTCGCCGGCGGTCTGGAACTGGCGCTCTGGTGCGATCTGCGGATCGCCGAGGAGGACGCCGAGTTCGGGGTGTTCTGCCGGCGCTGGGGCGTGCCGCTGATCGACGGCGGCACCGTCCGGCTGCCGCGGCTGATCGGGCACGGCCGGGCGATGGACATGATCCTGACCGGACGGCCGGTTGATGCCACAGAGGCGTTGTCGATCGGGCTGGTCAACCGGGTGGTGCCCCGCGGGCAGTCGCGGCGGGCCGCCGAGGAACTGGCCGCCGAACTGGCCGCTCTGCCGCAGGGCTGTCTGCGCGCCGACCGGATGTCGGCGCTGTATCAGTGGGGCCGTTCGGAAGCCGATGCGATGGACTTCGAGTTCGGCAGCCTGGCGCGGGTGGCAGCCGAATCATTGGCCGGCGCCAAGCGTTTCGCTGAGGGCGCCGGCCGACATGGGGAACAGGCCGACCCCGGGAACAGGCGTGGGTCGTTGGCCTAGAGTTGCGATCCATGGCAACCCGGCCGGCCAAGTCACCGAAGCTCAGCCGGGAGATCATCGTCAACGCGGCGATGACCTTCCTGGACCGCGAGGGCTGGGACGGGCTGACCATCAACGCACTGGCCACCCAACTCGGCACCAAGGGCCCGTCGCTCTACAACCACCTCGACAGCCTTGAGGATCTGCGCCGCACGGTGCGCATGCATGTGATCGACGACATCCTGCAGATGTTGAGCGCGGTGGGGCAGGGGCGCACCCGGGATGACGCCGTCATGGCGATGGCCAGCGCCTACCGCAGTTACGCCCACCACCACCCGGGTCGCTACTCGGCGTTCACCCGCCTGCCCCCGGGCGGAGACGACCCGGAGTTCACCGGTGCCTCGCATGCTGCGGCCGCACCGGTGATCGCGGTGCTGGCCTCCTATGACCTCGACGGCGACGACGCCTTCTGTGCCGCACTGGAGTTCTGGGCGGCGCTGCACGGATTCGTCCTGCTGGAGATGAGTGGCGTGATGGACGTCGGTATGGGTGCCGGAGGGATGGGCAACCTCGACGCCGACGCGGTCTTCTCGGACATGGTGCTACGCCTGGCGGCCGGCATGGCTCACCGTAGCGACCCTGACCTGCGGTAAGGGCTTCGTTACGCGCTTGGGCGGGCCGCGGCCGCCGGTTTGGAGGGCGCTGGCGGAACTGGTATCGTGAAGCATCGTGCCTGGCCGTCAGGTGCGCTCACGCGCGCTCGCCGGGCTAATTCGCATGTTTGCTGCGCACCGTTGGTTTACGGAGCAGGGCGCGTGTGACACGCCCGGACGCGGGGTACGCGGAAGGGCTGAAACTGCAGTACAGAGACTTGAAGACAGCCGGTACGACGAGTTTGAGAGAAAGTCGGTAGATGCCAACCATCCAGCAGCTGGTCCGCAAGGGTCGCCGCGACAAGATCGCCAAGGTCAAGACCGCGGCCCTCAAGGGCAGCCCGCAGCGCCGTGGCGTG
>NZ_JBPCSX010000138.1:0-6780 GCF_051006775.1 Mycobacterium sp. | reverse complement strand
CGCCCAGCTTGTCGGTGCCTCCCGGGAAACCGTCAACAAGGCCCTCGCCGATTTCGCCCATCGCGGCTGGATTCGTCTGGAAGGCAAGAGCGTTCTGATCTGCGACTCCGAGCGACTGGCCCGCCGAGCGAGGTAAGACTCGCGTAGCGAGGCGCAACCGAGCGAGTTCACGACACCGTGCCCGCTGACGCCCGAGTCTCACTCTGGGCGCAGGTAATCCAATTGAGCGCGCACCGACTGCTCGGCCGCCTCCCATAGCTTCTCGTCGACGTCGGCATAGACGTGCTCGACAACCTGACGAGCGGTGGCATCCTCACCGAGAGTCCGCAACGCCTCCCGGACCTGTCCCAGCCGTTCCTCACGGTGCGCCAGATACATAGCGGCGACGGCTGACACATCATGGAGTTCGGGACCGTGCCCGGGTAACACGGTCAGTGAACCCAAACCCTGCAATCGGCGCAGTGACTCCAGGTAGTCGGCAAGATTCCCGTCCTCGCCGTCGATGACGGTGGTGCCGCGCCCCAGCACGGTGTCGGCGGTCAGGACGGCGTCGTCGAGAACGAAGCTCAGCGAATCCGATGTGTGGCCGGGCGTCGCCATCACGGTGATCCGCACACCGGCGGCCTCGATCACCTCGCCGTCACTCAGCGGACCGCCCAGTCCGCGCAGAAAGCCGCTGCCCACCGAACGCACCGTGGCGCCGGATGCGGCGACGAGCCGGTCGATCCCCTCGGTGTGGTCACCATGTCGATGACTGATGAGCACCAGGGGAATTCGGCCCGCTGCGGCCAGCCTGGTGATGTGCGTGTCGTCATCGGGTCCTGGGTCGACGACGACGAAATCGTCGCTGCCCGGACCCCGAAGTAGCCAGGTGTTGGTTCCGTCCAGTGTCATGTGACCGGGGTTGTCGCACAGTAGAACCGAGGCCGTCTCAGTGACCGGCCGCAGGATTCCGTATGCGGGGTGGCTCACCCGACCCCTATCCGACCTCGACGATGAGTTCAACCTCCACCGGTGCGTCCAGGGGCAGTTCGGCCACACCGACCGCCGAACGGGCGTGGATGCCGGCATCGCCGAACACCTCGCCCAGGAACTCCGAAGCGCCGTTGACCACGCCGGGCTGGCCGGCGAAGCCGGGGGCCGAGGCGACGAAGCCGACGACCTTGACCACCCGTCGCACCGCGTCGATACCGACCAGCGCGTCGATCGCCGCGAGGGCATTGAGCGCGCAGGTCCGGGCGGCCGCCTTGGCGTCCTGCGGGGTGACCTTCGACCCGACCTTGCCGGCATGGGTGAGTTCACCGGCCACCAGTGGCAGCTGACCGGAGGTGTAGACGAGGTTGCCGGTCTGCACCGCGGGCACGTAAGCGGCCAACGGTTTCGTCACCGGGGGCAGGGTGACGCCGAGTTCGGTGAGCCGCGCAGTGACCTTCCCCGAGTCGCTGCGCTCTCCCCCGCGAGCGGGGGGTGCCCCCTGCCCGCCGGCGCTGCTCACTTCGGTCGTTTGAGGTAGGCGACGTGCTGTTCACCGGTCGGGCCGTTGAGCACCGAGACAAGTTCCCAGCCGTCAGCACCCCACTGGTCGAGGATCTGCTTGGTCGCATGGGTCAGCAGCGGCACGGTCGCGTACTCCCACGTAGTTGGTTGACTCATGAGCCGCAGCCTACTCAAGTGGCCGAAGGCCCTCTGCCACCTTGGATAGAGTGGACCGATGGCGACCAATGACGGCAGCCCCGTCGGCTGGCCCTCCCGGCTGACCAAGGCCCGACTCCATTTCGTCACGGGTAAAGGCGGAACCGGTAAGACCACGGTCGCAGCTGCGCTGGCGTTGACGCTGGCGGCGGGTGGCCGAAAGGTGCTGTTGGTGGAAGTCGAAGGGCGCCAAGGAATTGCGCAGCTTTTCGACGTCCCGCCCCTGCCCTACGAGGAGGTCAAGGTGGCCACCGCCGAGGGTGGCGGGCACGTCAACGCGCTGGCCATCGATATCGAGGCGGCGTTCCTGGAGTACCTCGACATGTTCTACAACCTGGGCATCGCCGGGCGGGCGATGCGCCGGGTCGGCGCCATCGAGTTCGCCACCACCATCGCGCCGGGCCTTCGGGACGTCCTGTTGACCGGCAAGATCAAGGAGGCGGCGACCCGGCTGGACGCCAAGAAGCGGCCGGCGTACGACGCCATCGTCGTGGACTCCCCGCCGACGGGCCGCATCTCACCGTTCCTCGACGTCACCAAGGCGCTCTCCGATATCGCCAAGGGCGGCCCGGTGCACTCCCAGGCCGAGGGCGTCGTGCGGCTGCTGCATTCCGAGCAGACCGCGATCCACCTGGTGACACTGCTCGAAGCACTGCCGATCCAGGAGACCATCGAGGCGATCCACGAACTTGAGGAACTGGAGCTGCCGATCGGCAGTGTGATCGTCAACCGCAATATCCCGTTGTTCCTGCCGCCCAAGGACCTCGCCAAAGCGGCCGGGGGCGTGATCGACGCCGACGCGGTGCGGGCCGGGCTTACCCAGGCCGGGATCACATTGAGCGACGCGGATTTCGCCGGGCTGCTGACCGAGACCATCGAACACGCGACCCGGATTCAGGCCCGCCGGGAAAGCGCACTCGAACTCAAAAACGTGCACGCTCCACAGTTGGAGCTACCCACCATCCCCGATGGTGTTGATCTGGGCAGCCTCTACGAACTTGCGGAAATTCTTGCCCAACAGGGCGTCAGGTGAAAGCGATGATCCGATGAGCTCAGCACCTGCGGTCCTTGACATGAAGTCCATCCTGTCCGACAAGTCCAACCGAGTGGTCGTGTGCTGTGGGGCGGGCGGCGTCGGCAAGACCACCACCGCGGCCGCCATGGCTCTGCGGGCCGCCGAGTACGGCCGCACGGTCGTGGTGCTGACGATCGACCCGGCCAAGCGGCTCGCGCAGGCGCTGGGCATCAGGGAACTCGGCAATACCCCACAGCAGGTACCGCTGGGGCCCGATGTCTCCGGCGAGTTGTACGCGATGATGCTCGACATGCGGCACACGTTCGACGAGATGGTGATCGAACACTCCGGACCTGAACGCGCACAAGCGATTTTGGACAACAAGTTCTATCAGACCGTCGCGACATCCCTGGCCGGCACGCAGGAGTACATGGCCATGGAGAAGCTGGGCCAGTTGCTGGCCGAGGACCGATGGGATCTGGTGGTTGTCGACACCCCGCCCTCGCGGAACGCGCTGGACTTCCTGGACGCGCCCAAGCGGCTGGGCAGTTTCATGGACAGCCGGCTCTGGCGGCTGCTACTCGGTCCCGGCAGCGGATTCGGCAAGCTGGTGGCCGGCGTGATGGGCCTGGCGATGAAGGCGATGTCCACAATTCTGGGCTCGCAGATGCTCTCCGATGCCGCCGCCTTCGTGCAGTCGCTGGACTCCACCTTCGGCGGGTTCCGCGAAAAGGCGGACCGCACCTACGAACTGCTCAAGCGGCGCGGGACCCAATTCGTGGTGGTCTCGGCGGCCGAACCCGACGCGCTTCGCGAGGCGACCTTCTTCGTCGATCGGCTTTCCGATGAGGGCATGCCGCTGGCCGGGCTGATTCTCAATCGAACCCATCCGATGCTCAGTGCGCTGGCTGTCGAACGCGCCATCGACGGCGCTGATCAATTGGAGGCGTCCAAGGACGCGTTGACCGCCGGGGTGCTGCGAATCCACGCCGACCGTGGTCAGACCGCCAAGCGGGAGGTGCGATTGCTATCGCGGTTCACCGGCGCCAACCCGCATGTGCGGGTGGTCGGTGTGCCGTCACTGCCGTTCGATGTGTCCGACCTCGTCGCACTGCAGGCGATCGCCGATCAGATCACCGGCGAGGTCTAGCTGACGCTGCGGTGCTTGCGCTGCGTGGCGAAGAACTCAGCCCAGGAGACGACGTCGGGGTGCTGCTTGAGCAGGGCCCGGCGCTGCCGCTCGGTCATGCCGCCCCACACGCCGAACTCCACCCGGTTGTCCAGGGCGTCAGCCCCGCACTCTGCGATAACGGGACAGTGCCGACAGATCACGGCGGCCTTGCGCTGGGCAGCACCTCGAACGAAGAGTTGGTCCGGGTCGGTGGCCCGGCACAGGGCTTGAGACACCCAGGCGATCCGGGCCTCCCCCTCCGCGCCGTTGAGTGAACCCTGCAGCATTACTGTCCGGCGAGCGGCGAGCCGAGTACCCGACACGGGCGACCCCCTTCGTTAAAGCCGCCTTTCAGCGGCGATCCCTCGGGCGAGACCGCGTCACTGCGATCTGCACCACATTGCGACAGGAGTGTTACCTATATCGCACTGTGTGCTTAAGTTAGGTGGTCAGATATCGATTTGGCAACAGTCAGATCTCAGCTTTTTTGGAACAAGCGTCCAATCTCATCATGAACTGCACTTTTGTTCCCCCGGGGCCGTTTCTCGGCGTTATCTACCCGGCACCGCCAGATGGTCGCCGGGCTTCCCGGGGCCCTCAGTAGGGTGTACCCCATGTCGCAACGCCCGCCGGCCGGGCCCACGCTGATCAAGCTGGCATGGACCTGCCTGCTGGCCAGTGTGCTCGTCGCGGCACTGCTGTTCCCCCTGGCCGGCGGAGTGGGCCTGATGTCCAACCGGGCCTCCGACATCGTGGCCAACGGATCGGCCCAACTCCTCCAGGGCGACGTTCCCGCGGTGAGCACCATGGTCGACTCCAAGGGCAACACCATCGCCTGGCTGTACTCCCAGCGCCGGTTCGAGGTGACCAGCGACAAGATCGCCGACACCATGAAACTGGCCATCGTCTCGATCGAGGACAAGAGGTTCGCCGAGCACAACGGTGTGGACTGGAAAGGCACGCTGACCGGTCTGGCGGGCTATGCATCCGGAGACGTGGGTACCCGCGGCGGGTCCACCATCGAGCAGCAGTTCGTCAAGAACTACCAGTTGTTGGTCGTCGCGCAGACCGACGCGGAACGTCGTGCCGCGATAGCCCCTACCCCGGCTCGCAAGCTCCGTGAGATCCGGATGGCGTTGACGCTGGACCGGATGCTGAGCAAGCCGGAGGTCCTGACCAGGTATCTGAACCTGGTGTCATTCGGCAACGGCGCGTTCGGAATCCAGGACGCCGCACAGACCTACTTCGGCATCGACGCCTCCGCGTTGAACTGGCAGCAGTCCGCCTTGCTGGCCGGCCTGGTGCAGTCGACCAGCACGCTGAACCCCTACATCAATCCGGATGGAGCGCTGGCCCGGCGAAATCTGGTGCTGGACACCATGATCGAGCAGCTGCCGGACAAGACCGATGAACTGCGCGCCGCCAAGCAGCAGCCGCTGGGGATTCTGGCTCGGCCCAATGAACTGCCACGCGGTTGTATCGCCGCCGGTGACCGCGCCTTCTTCTGCGACTACGTGCAGGAGTACCTGGCTCGGGCCGGGCTGAGCAAGGAGCAGATCGCCAAGGGCGGCTACATGATCAAGACCACCCTGGACCCCGACGTTCAGGCCGACGCCAAGAAAGGCGTGGACTCCTACGCTTCGTCGGACCTCACCGGGGTCGCCAGCGTGATGAACGTCCTACTACCCGGCAAGACCAGTCATCCCCTCGTCGCGATGGTCAGCAACCGCACCTACGGTCTCGACACCCAAGCCGGACAAACCGTTCAGCCACAACCCTTCTCACTGGTCGGCGATGGCGCCGGGTCAATCTTCAAGATCTTCACCACGGCCGCCGCGCTGGACCTTGGTCTGGGCATCAACGCGATCCTCGACGTGCCCGCCCGCTTCGACGCCAAGGGCCTCGGCGAGGGCGGCGCCCGAGGCTGCCCCAAGGAGACGTGGTGCGTGGAGAACTACAAGGATCCGCGCAATCTGACAATGAGCGTGACCGAGGCACTGTCCAAGTCGCCCAATACCGCGTTCGCCAAACTCATCTCACAGGTCGGGGTGTCCCGCAGTGTCGACATGGCCGTAAAACTCGGACTGCGTTCCTATGCAGACCCCGGGACCGCACGGGCGTATGACCCGGACAACAACGAGAGCCTGGCCGACTTCATCAAGCGGCAGAACATCGGCTCGTTCACCCTCGGCCCGTTCGAAGTCAACGCATTGGAGTTGGCGAACGTCGCCACCACGCTGGCCTCCGGGGGGATGTGGTGCCCACCCAACCCTGTCGACAAGGTGTATGACAGGCGCGGAAACGAGGTGGCCGTCAACGCGGAGTCCTGCGAGCAGGTGGTCCCCGAGGGTCTGGCCAACACGCTGTCGAACGCGATGAGCAAAGACGTCATCAGCGGCACCGGCGCCGGGGCGGCCAGTTCGGTGGGGTGGACGCTGCCGATGGCGGGCAAGACCGGCACCACCGAAGCTCACCGCTCAGCCGGGTTCCTCGGCTACACCAACCGCTACGCGGCGGTGAACTACATCTACGACGACTCCCCGGACCCGACCGACCTGTGCTCCTACCCGCTACGCCAGTGCGGTGACGGCGACCTCTTCGGCGGCAAAGAGCCGGCACTGACCTGGTTCGCCGCCATCGATCCGATCGCCACGAGATTCGGCGATGTAACCATGGCCCCGACCGATCCCCGCTACGTCGACGGCGCCCCCGGTTCCCGGATCCCGAGCGTCAACGGCATGGGTCAGGACCGGGCCCGGGAAGAGTTGCGCGCCGCCGGCTTCCAGGTGGCCGACGGCGTCAGCATGGTCAACAGCACCGCCTCGGCCGGAACCGTGGTCGGCACCTCGCCCGGCGGTCAGACGGTGCCGGGAATCATCGTCACGTTGATTGTGAGCAACGG
>NZ_JBPCSX010000137.1:0-20652 GCF_051006775.1 Mycobacterium sp. | reverse complement strand
CCGCGCTGAGCACGCTCGTCTCGGCGTTGTCGCAGCCCGCTGCGCTGGGCCCGCTGACGGCGACCTTGGCTCAGTTCGGGTCCAACATTCTTCTCGGTGTCCCGCAGGCGTCGGCTCTGAACACGGCTCTCGTGCAGTTGTTCGGTCAGCCCGGTTTCACCGGCGGGATCGCCTCGACGGTCATGGCGGTGTTGTCGTCGGTGCTGGGGGATCAGACGGTGGTCTCGGCGGTGGGCTCGCTGGTGACCGATATCGTCGCCGCCGTCCCGGTGCAGCAGTTTGCGGGTTCCGCGATCGCCTCGGCGGTGGGCTCGCTGCTGGGCGGCGGCCCGGGGGCGGCGGCACTGGGCACGGTGCTGGGCAATGCCGTGGCCGGCTTCCTGGGGGCCACCGGTGTCAGCGACGCCCTGGGCGATGTGGTCACCACCGCGCTCACGACCTTCGACGCCACCCCGGGTGCGTTGCAACAACTCAGCGCCGCCGTGGTTTCCATCCTGGTCGTCACGATCGACGGCACGGATCCGATGACCGCGATCACCGATGCGATGACCGGATTGGCCGCGACGGCGGGTACCACGGTCAGCGCCGCGGTGGCCTCGCTGCTGACGGATCAGGCGTTCGTCTCGGCTCTCGGCGCCACGGCGCGGACATCGCTGGTGGATCTGAGCTCCAATCTGCTGGCGTTGGGCTTCATCGGCGGCGAGCTGGCGAGTCTGGTGGGCCCGCTGCTTCCCGACGGCCTTGGGTCCTCGACACTGCCCGCCACGCTGGGCAACGTAGTAACAGGACTGCTCGCCAACGCCGGTGCCAACGGCCTGGCCGATGCGATGGGTGCGGCCCTGACCACGCTACTGGGATCGTCGGGCATCGCCACCGCACTCGGCGGCGCGGTCGGCCAGTTGGTGACCGCGGCGCTGGGCGGCACACCGCTGCAGACGGCCGGGGCGGCGGTGATCACGTCATTGAGCGGTGACCCGGCCTTCACCTCTGCCATCAGTGCGACGGTGACTGCGGCGGTGTTCCCACTGCTGTCCAATCCGGTGTTCGACACCGATATCGGGTCGGCACTGGCAGCAGCAGTTCCACAAGTGCTGGGCGACAACGGCTTCCGGGGGATCATCGGCGATATCATCGCCGGGCTGATCCAGCCCCAGATCGGCGGTGCGCTCGGAGCGGCTCTGGCGCCGGCACTGAGCGGATTGGTTCAAAACCTGCTGGCTTCACCGGCCCTGGTGAGTTCGGTTGCGGCGTATCTTGGCATCGCCGCCACCAATCTCCTTGCGGCGCCGGGGGTGGCTGCGGCACTGACATCGACGATCGGCCAGGCCGTGTCGGCTGCGTTGGCCGGTACCTCGGCGCCCATCGTGCTGCCGGCGGTGTTGGACACCCAGATCGGTATCGCGGTCACCACGGTGGCGGGTGGGCTGCTCAATGACGTCAGGTTGCCGTCGGCGGTGGGGTCGGCCGTGGCGACGGCGGTGATGCAAATACTCGACGATCCGCAACTCCTGTCCTTTGTCGGCGGGCAGTTGCAGTCGGTGATCGTCAGCCAGCTCGGTGGCGAACTCGGGACGGCGCTGGGATCTGCGGTCAGTGGCGCGGTGCTCGGTCTGCTGTCCAATACCCGGGTGGTGTCCGCGCTGGCGGGTTCGGTCGATGACGCGGTGGTCGCCCTGCTGAGCTATCCGGGCCTGGGCGATCTGGTCAGCGGTCTGGTCGGTTCACTGACGATCGGAGGGTTGGAGGGCACACCGCCGCCGGCGGACTTGCCGGCCTCGTTGGCCGCCGACCCGGTGTTCGTCGGAGCGCTCGACAGCGCCGCGAAGGCGTTGTTGAACCCGCTGCTGTCCGATCGTGGGTTCGTGACGACGCTGGGATCGACGGTGTCGACGCTGGTGATGCAGGTGCTCGACGATCCGGGCCTTCCGTCGTATGCGGGCGAGCAGTTGCAGTCGGTGATCGCCACCCAGCTCGGTGGCGAACTCGGAATGGCGTTGGGGCCGGCGGTCAGCGATGCATTACTGGGTCTGTTGTCCAACACCGGGGTGGTGTCGGTGTTGGCGGGGTCGATCAACAACGCGGTCGTCACCCTTCTGAGTTATCCCGGTCTGGGTGATCTGAGCGGCGGCGTGGCCATCACGCTGGCGGTCAATGCGCTGCAGGGTGCGCCGCTTTCGGCGGACTTGCTGGCGCTGTTGGCTGCTGACCCGGTGTTCGCCGATGCACTGGACAGCGCCGCGACGGCGTTGCTGGGTCCGCTGCTTGCCGATCGCACGGTGGTGACGGCGCTGGGATCGGCGGTGTCGACATTGGTGATGCAGGTGCTCGCCGACCCGCGAATCGTTCCCTACGTCGGGGCCGAACTGAACTCGATCATCGGCGTGCAGGTCGGCGGTGATCTCGGTATGGCACTAGGTCCTGCGGTCAGCGACATTGTGGTCACCCTGCTGTCTGACCCGCAGGTTGTGACCAAACTGGTTGCCTCACTTGGTGCTTCGGTGACCGCGCTGCTGGGCTATCCAGGTTTCGGGGCATTGGTGGGTGGCGCCGGAGCGCAGATCGCCGATGGGGCACTTCAGGGCGCACCGCTGACCACGACGCTCTCACAGCTCCTCGGTTCTCTCGGTGGTGACCCCCTATTCACCATGTCGATCAACAGCGCCGTGACCGCATTGCTGGTTCCGTTGCTGTCGGATCCGAATCTCGGTGATGATCTGGCCACGGCGTTGACGATGGTGGTTCCGTCGCTTCTGGGTGACGCGGACCTGCGGATGATGGTCGCCAGCCTGGTAGGCGGGTTCATCCCGTCGTGGATCGGAGGCCAGATCGGCACCGCACTGGCCTCGCCGGTGGGTGATCTCGTGCAGAGTCTGCTGGCCGACCCCGTTCTGATTCAGCCGCTCTCGGCGGGTCTGGGACCCGCGGTGGCGCGATTCCTGGGTATGCCGGGCGTAGCCGAGATGCTGACCGGGGCCGTCAACCAAGCGGCTGATGCTGTGCTGGCCGGCGATGCGCCGCTGACCGCGCTGCTGACGGTATTCGCCGTGCTGCGGGGCGATCCGGTATTCGATGCCGAAATCGGCGACCTCGTCACCTCGACAGTTGGCCCGGTGTTATCCGATCCCGCAGTGGCTCCGGCGCTGGGGCCGGCGGTGGCGATGCTGGTGATGCAGGTGATCGGCGACGCACAGGTGCAGTCTTTGGTCGGCGAATCGATCTCGGATCTGGTCGCCGCGGCACTACCCGGTGCGGTGGGTACCGGCATCGGGTCAGCGCTGGCCAACACCGTTGTCGGACTTCTGGCCAGTCCCGCACTGAGTACGCAATTGGGTGTGGCGATCACACCGGCTCTTGACGCGCTCTTGAATACGCCGGGTGTGATGTCGGTCCTGGGCGACACCGTGGGCCGGCTCGTGACGACGTTCCTTCCGACGGATCTGAGCTTCCCAAGCTTCCTGATGGTCGCCACCGACGTCCTCCCCGGATTACTCTCTGATCCGAATTTTGAAGTCGCGCTGGGCAATACGGTCAGGACCGCAGTCAGCTCGCTGGTCGGTCCGGGGATCGTTCCAGCGGTCGACACGGCGATCTCCGATCTGATCGGCGGTATCGCCGGTGATGCCGCAGTCGTGCAGTGGCTCGGCGAACAACTCAACGCCGCGATCACCGATGCGGCCGGTGGCGATCTGGGTCGGGTGCTGGGGCCCACCGTCGGCGTTGCGGTGACGACCCTGTTGTCCTACGCACCGTTCGTCGCGGGTCTCGTCGGGTCATTGGATGTCGCGTCGGCGACTGCGCTCGGCTACGACGGCCTGGGGAGTCTGCTCGGCAGCGTCCTGGGAACACTCACCTCTGATCTGCTGCAGGGTTCACCGCCCGTCCCTACGCTGCTGGCCGCACTCAACGAACTGCGCACCGATCCGGTGATCTCCGGTGCGCTCGGACTGACCGTTCCTCAGCTTCTCGATTCGCTGTTCGGCGACACCGGCGCGCGGGATGGTCTGGGACGCGCTGCGGGTGCGGCGGTCGCCACTCTGCTGAGTCAGGTAGGTGTGA
Source organism: Mycobacterium sp. (assembly GCF_051006775.1). Lineage (GTDB taxonomy): Bacteria > Actinomycetota > Actinomycetes > Mycobacteriales > Mycobacteriaceae > Mycobacterium. Next base: position 16,596 of record NZ_JBPCSX010000137.1, on the reverse strand, counting down.
CCGGGCCGATATTGCAGATGGTCGCCGTTCAGGCCAGCGCTGGTGCGGTGACCTCACTGCTGGCGGACCCGGCGGTGTCTCAACTGGCCAGCACCGTGGCGCTGAACCTACTTGGTGGATCGTCGATCAACGACGTCGTGACCGAGGTGCTGGATCTGGTCATCACGCGCCCGGGACTCCAGGATGCGCTCGGCAACGCCGTCGGTGCGGGTGTTCGCGCAGTCCTCGGGGACAACCTCTTCGGTAATCTGGCCGCCATCGTGACCGCCGGTGCGACGACCGCGACGATCGCGGTCTCGGCGGCAGTCGCCGAATCTCTGGCCGGGGTGAATCTGCCGTCAGAGATACCGGCCGTCGCCCCGAACAGCAGTCACTTCTTCGACTTTGGTCCCGCCACCGGCAGGATCAGATACGGCGCGGCTTAGCTCACTTTGATGGTGAACGACGCCGACGCCGGGCGTCCCGGCACCGCGACGTTGTAGCCACCCTTGCGTAACGCGTTCGTCGGGGCGGTCATCGGTTCGATGCCCACCACGTCGTCATTGGCCGGGGCGAAGATCTGCACGGCCGGATAGCCCTGGTTGAAGATCACCTCGATACGCCGATTGCCACCCGAGAGGGCGAACTTGCCACCGGGGGGCACCTCGTCGAAGCCGTCGTCGAACACCCTGTCGCCCAACCGATCCGAGAAGGCTGCCCAGTCTTCGGTGGCTCCGGTCGGGATGCCCCAGTTGTCTACCGGCAGGTGCCGCAGCGGCGGCATTTCCAGGCGCCACTGCGAGCGCGGCACGTCCGGGATGGTCAGGTAGGGGTGGAAGCCGAAGCACAGTGGCACTGACGCCGAGGTGGTCGGGGTGACAGTCGTCGCGATGGTCAGTGCCCGGTCCTTGAGCTTGATGTCGAGCGTGACGACGTGCGGGAACGGGAAGCTGCTCAGTAGCCGGGGCTGGCCGCCGTAGTCCAGATCGGCGGTGAGCTTGTGATCGGCGCCCTGCTTCACCAGCCAGCCGGGGTAGGCCGCCAGCACTCCGTGGATCACCAGGCCGTGTTCATCGGAACGCACCCCGCCTACACCGGGGGTCAGGGTGACCGCGCCGCCGTCGACGCCGTATCCGTTCGCGCTCAGCCGGTTCGCGAACGGATAGAGGATGGGGATGCCCATGGTCTTGCCGGTGGTCAGGTAGGCGTTCAGCCCGCGACGCTGGCCGAGCAGCTCGATGCCGCCGTCGGACAGCGAGGTGCACACCATTCCGGCTGACGGCACGAAGGTGGCGGTGAGGGCGGACGACGGGTCCTTCAACACGATGGAGGGCAGCTGAGCCATTGCTGGATTGTGCCACGGATGATCCGCGCTTGATAAGCGCGCCTACTGGTGGGCGCTGATATAGCCCGTCAGATCGTCGATGCTGCGCAGCGAGGCATATTTCGATTCGGGGATGTCGACCTCGAATCGCGTGTGCAGCCGGACCAGGAAGTTGAGCCAGTCCATCGAGTCGAGGTCGACCTGATCGCGCAGCAGCTCGGAATCACTGAGGTCCCCTTCTTCAATTTCGGGGGCGATCGAGATCAATTCCGCCACCACTCCGGCCCGGATGTCGTCTCTGGTGCTCACAGTGCTCCCTTCCTCACAGGTCCTGTGGCTGCTGTAGCAGCCGGTTGATCTCGGCCAGGAACAGTGCGCCGCGGGCGCCGTCGCTGGCCCGGTGGTCGGCGGCCAGACTCGCATGAACCGTGGTGGCGACCCGGATTCCGCCGTCCACCACGACCACCCGCTGAGCCGGACGGCCGAACCCCACGATGGCGACCTGCTCGGGGTAGATCACGCCGAACACCGAGTCGACACCCTTGTCGCCGAGGTTGGTCACGGTGATCGTCGGATCCGACATCTCCGAACTACGCAGCGACCCGGCCCGCGCCCGCGCCACCAGGTCGGACAGATCCGCCATCAGTTCGGTGAGCGTCTTCTCCGAGACGTCGTGGATAGCCGGGGCCACCAGACCGCCACCGCGCAACGAAATCGCCACGCCCACATGCTGACCGGAGGCCGGTTCGAAACACTCGTCGCGCCAGAAGCCGTTGAACTCGCCGAACTTGACGCTTGCCAGCGCGACTGCCTTGAGTTGCAGCACGGCGGGCAGCAGCCGTTCAGTGATGGGTAGGCCGGCGTTCTGTTCGGTCAACCATGACAGTGCGGTGTCGAGGATGATCTCGTCTGCGAGGTAGTAGTGCGGTATCTCGCGCTTGGAGCGGCTCATCGCCGCGGCGATCGAGGCGCGCATCGCGGCTCCGCGCGCCCTGGCCTTATCGGCGGCCGAAATCGGCGCCGCGGTCCCGTCAGCCGGGGCCGGCTTGGGCGGCGGTGGCTTGGGGCTCTGGTGATGTGCGGCCGCGGCCGCGTGCTCGACATCGTGCAGGGTGATCGCGCCCTGTGGCCCGGTGCCGCTGACGGTCTTCAGGTCGACGCCGAGTGAGCCCGCGGTGCGCCGGGCAACCGGGGAGACCCAGAGCCGATGACCGACCGGAGCGGCCTCGGCAGGCGCCTGCTGCGGGGCTGCGGGGAAGACGATCGGGCTGGTGGCGGCCGGTGGCGTGACCGCACCCGGCTGTTCGCCGGGTTCCAGCAAGGTGGCCAGCGGGGTGCCGACGGCCACGGTCTGGCCCACCGACACCAACAGCTCGCCCACCACGCCGTCGTGCCAGCACTCGATCTCGACTGCAGCCTTGGTGGTTTCGACCACCGCGACGATCTGTCCGCGCGTCACGGTGTCGCCGGGGGCGATGCGCCACTCGTCGAGGGTGCCCTCGTCCATATCGGCGCCCAGGGCGGGCATCAGGAATTCGATCACTGTTCGTCCACCCCGGGTCGCTGCGCTCCGGCCCCCCGTTCATCCCCGAACAATCCCCGGACTGCCGCCACGATCTTCTCGGGCTGGGGTAGGGCCGCCTGCTCCAGATGTTTGGCGTAGGGAATGGGGACCTCCATGGTGCACACCCGCGCGATCGGCGCGTCGAGTTCGTAGAAGGCCCGCTCGACGATGCGGGCGCTGATCTCGGCCGCCAGGCTGCCGGTGTGCCAGGCCTCATCGACGACCACCACCCGGTGCGTCTTGCGCACCGACTTCAGGATCGTCGCATCGTCGAGTGGGCGCAGCACCCGCAGATCGATCACCTCGCAGTCGATGTCGTTCTGGGACAGTTGCTCGGCGGCGTCGAGTGCCTTGGGTAGGCATCCGCCGTAGGTGATCACGGTGACATCGCTGCCGCTGCGCCGCACCGCCGCCCGCGCGATATCGGTGGGCACCAGTTCGTCGATGTCCGCCGACAGGTTGTAAAGACCAACGTGCTCGAAAATGACCACCGGGTCGGGGTCGGCCAGGGCACTGCGCAACATCCCGTAGGCGTCGGCCACGGTGGCCGGCGCCAGCACCGTGATCCCGGGGATGTGGGCGTACCAGTTCTCCAGGCTGTGCGAATGCTGAGCGGCCAGTTGACGTCCGGCTCCGGTGGCCATCCGAACCACCAGGGGGACGGAGAACTGTCCCCCTGACATGTGTCGCAGCGCCGACGCCGTGTTCACGATCTGGTCGAGCGCGAGCAGACTGAAGTTCACCGTCATCACCTCGACGATGGGTCGCAGGCCGTTCAGCGCGGCGCCGATGCCGATGCCGACGAAGCCCAACTCCGAGATCGGTGTATCCCGGATGCGGTCCGGTCCGAACTCCTCGAGCAGTCCCTTCGACACCGCGTAGGTACCGCCGTACCGGCCGACGTCCTCCCCGAGCAACACCACCCGCTCGTCGGCCCGCAGGGCGTCGGCGATGGCGTCATGCACGGCACCGCGATAGGTGGCTTTCACGAAATCACCGCTGCGCCAGCCGGTGTCATCAGATGGCGCTCGAGGGTGTCCACACTCTCCAGGGTGCCCGCCTCCGCATAGGCCACGGATCCATCTACCTCGGTGGCCACCGCTTGCTCGATGGCCTCGACGTCTTCGGCGGTCAGCAAGCCGCCGGTGAGGCAGCTCTCGGTGAACGTCGCGATCGGGTCGTGTTCCTTCCACTTCTCGACTTCGGCTTTGTCCCGATAGAGCTCCGGGTCGAACATCGAGTGCGGGCGGAAGCGGTAGGTGCGGAACTCCAGAAAGAACGGACCGCCGCGCATCCGGATGTGATCGACGGCGTGCTGCATGGCGGTGTGGCTGGCCAGCACGTCCATTCCGTCGGCACTGGCGGCGGGAATCCGGTAGGACTCGGCCAGGGTGATCAGATCGACGTCGGAGAGCTCCCGTTCGATGGAGGTACCCATCGCGTAGCCGTTGTTCTCGCAACAGAACAGCACCGGCAGCTTCCACAGCTGCGCCATGTTCAGGGTCTCGTGAAAGGCTCCCTCTGCTATCGCACCTTCACCGAAGTAGCAGGCGGATACCTGGTTGCGCTGCAGCTGAGCATCGGCGAAGGCGAGTCCAGCAGCGGTCGGCAGCCCGCCGGCCACGATCGCGTTGCCGCCGTAAAACCGCCGCTGTGCGTCGAACAGATGCATCGACCCGCCACGCCCGCCGGAGCAGCCCTCCTGCTTGCCGAACATCTCAGCCATGATTTCGGTCATCGGGATTCCGCGCATCAGGGCGTGTGCGTGCTCCCGGTAGGTGGCGATCACCGCGTCCTGCGGTCCGAGCACCCGCAGGGAGCCCGCCGCCACCGCTTCTTCGCCGACATAGAGGTGCAGGAAGCCACGGATCTTTCCGGCGCTGTACATCTCGGCGCACTTCTCCTCCATCCGCCTGATTCGGATCATGTCGGTCAGCAGTTCCCGCGCCAGGATCGGATCGGTGGCCGGGGGAGACGCTGCCGTCATGACTTCACCTCTCCCGCAGGTGATTCCAACGTCGAGGTATCACCCTCTGCCAGGCCGAGTTCGCGGGCTTTGAGCAGCCGGCGCATGATCTTGCCGCTGCGGGTGTGCGGCAACGAGTCGACGAAATCGATCTCCTTGGGGGCCACCGCTGCACCGAGTCGTTTGCGAGCCTGGCCCATCAGGTCACGGCGCAGTTCCTCATCTCCGGTATGGCCGGTCTTGAGTGTGACGAAGGCCTTGACTATCGCGCCGTAGGTCGGGTCCGGCTTGCCGATCACCGCGGCCTCGGCGACCGCGGGATGGTCGGTCAGGACGTTCTCCACCTCGAACGGCCCGATCAGGTGGCCGGAGGCCTTGATGACATCGTCGGCCCTGCCGATGAACCACAGGTAGCCGTCGGTGTCGCGCTTGACCAGATCCCCGGACAGGTAGAGGTCCCCCCCGGGATCGGAGCGGAACGACTTGCGGTAGCGCTCCTCCTGATTGAGGTAGCCACGGAACATCGACGGCCAGCCGACGCGCAGTGCGAGTTCGCCTTCGATGTCGGGTTGGTCGATGATTCTGACGGCCCCGCCGGCCCCTTCCGTATCGTCGTGATCCACCACGCAGACATCCACACCCGGCAGCGGGCGGCCCATCGAGCCGGGTTTGATATCGAACGCGGGGGTGTTGGCGACCATGATGCCGCCGGTCTCGGTCTGCCACCAGTTGTCGTGAATCGGTAGGCCCAGCACACGCTTTCCCCACCACACCGCTTCGGCGTTGAGCGGTTCGCCGACGCTGGCGATGAAGCGCAGATGGGGGAATGTGTATTTCGCGGCCAGTTCGGGTCCGGCCTTGATCAGCATGCGGATCGCCGTCGGAGCGGTATACCAAACGGTGACGGCTTCATCCTGCAGAATCCGGTACCAGTGTTCGGCATCGAACTCGGCCTCGTCGATGATCGAGGTGACACCGTGCAGCAGAGGCGCGATGATGCCGTATGCCGTCCCGGTCACCCAACCGGGATCGGCTGTGCACCAGTAGATATCGCCGTCGTGCAGATCCAGGGCATATCGGCCGGTGATGTAATGCATGGCGACCGCGCCGTGGACGTGCTGGGCGCCCTTCGGTGTCCCGGTGGTTCCACTGGTGAAGTGCAGCAGCGACGGATCCTCGGCGGTGGTGGGCTCGATCGGGGCCACATCGGAGGCCGTATCCATCAGGCGGTGGAAGTTCTGCGTGCCGTCGATATCCTCAGCGCCCGGGCCGGCGACGATCAGCACATGTCTGACCGAGGGCATCTGGTCGCGGATTTTGGCGATCTTGCGCTTGTAGATCGCCGCCGTGGTCACCAGCACGTCGGCCGATCCGATGTTCACCCGTGTTTCGATCGGCTCTGGACCGAATGCGGAGAACAGCGGTGAGACGACGCTACCGTTACGCAGGGCGCCGAGCATGCTGATGTAGAGCTCGGGGACGCGTCCCATGATGACGAAGACCCTGTCGCCCTTGCCGATCCCCAGGCCACGCAGCACATTGGTGAAGCGCTGGGTCAGCCGACCTAGTTCGGCGTAGCTGACGTCGTGGGTGCTCAGGATTGCCGCACCGGGCTCGTCGGCGATGAAGCGCAGCGCGGTGCGCCCGGCTTCGGGGCCTTCGGCATGCCTGTCCACCGCGGCGTACCCGATGTTGCACAAGCCGGACCCCATACCGGCGCACAGATCAGGAACCTGCGACCAACTGAAGGATGCGCGGGTCTTCTCGTAGTCGTCGAGGTTAGGGGTGACCTTAAGGTCGGCAGACTCTTTGCGAATGATGGTGTCGTTGTCCACCGCCGCCTCCTCAGGGGTGTCGGTCGAGCTTGCCGTCGCGGCGGGCGCGGGGGAAGTTCTCCCACACCCGTTCGATCAGTGCTCCGTAGGCGGCGCCGTCATTGAGAATGTCCGCACGACCCCGGTGCCGAAGGTACGCGTCGATGCGACGCTCGATGGACCAGTCCCAGTACAGCTGGCCGGTATAGGGGGAGCACAAGAATTGCCATGCGATGGCATCGATCTCACCAGTCGAGTCGACGGCCTTCCTCATCCAGATCCCCCCGCACTGTCCCACATAGGCTGATGCTCACCGGATCACACCGGCGAAGGGAAGGGGCGAAAGTCACTGAACCTGCTGGAGCCCGTGAATTCCCTTGTACAGCAGGGCCACGCCGATGATGAACAGGATCGCGGCGATCAGGGCGGTGTGGTTCTGTTCCATCCAGGTCTTGAGTCTGGCCAGTGGGCCATCGAGCCGGTCGCCGGCGATCTGGAAGGCCAGAACCGGCGCGGCCACCGTGGACGTCGCCAGGACGGTGAAGCCGACCACCACCGCCCAGGCCCCTGTGGCACTGAGTGATGAAGTGCCGATCGCAATGCCGGCCGCCGCGCACATCAGCAGCACCTTGGCATTGGCCACCGTGAGGACCGCCGCGGTCAGGAATGCCCGACGCGGTCCGATTGACGTCATTGCCGTCAACCACCTCGGGCTCGTGGCAGAGCGGTTGCGGGTGAACCAGCGGTAGGTGGCCCAGGCGATCAAGCCGAGCCCGATGCCGATCCGGACATACGGTGCCCAGCCTGGCTGGTTGCCCAGGCCCCGGGTGATGTCGGCGGCCGCGACGAACGCCGCTGTCACCCCCGCGATGCCCAGTGTCCAGCCGGCCAGGAAGGCCAGACTCGTCGGCCGCGGCCGGGGCGTGTGCAACACCAGGATCCCCGGGATGATGGAGAACGGCGACAGGGCGATGATGAGCGCCAGTGGGATCAACTCCGCCGCGTCCAAGGCCGTGCTGGCGGTGTTGGTCACGTCGCGCAACGTAACGCACCTCAGGTTGTTCAGCCCGGCGTGCGCCGCAAAATCCAGGCCGGCACCCAGTGGGTGACCGGGCGGCTCTCGGAGCCGTAGGCGACGTCGTAGCTGACCAGGCCCCACCACTCGCCCTGTTCGCACAGGCCCCAGCAGCTCAGCGTGCCTGCGACGATCTTGTGTAGTTGCAGACCGCCGGGCTGGTAGTGCCCCCGCCGGTGCGGGTGGCGGGGGAACAGTGCCGCGAGATCCACCAGAACCGGCAGCGGCGGTCGCACCGGCCGCAGGGGCGGGCGCAATGGCTGGCCGTTGTACCCGATCGCTGCCAGCTCGCCCACCGCCGGATTTTAGATCCAACGGGGTGATTATGTCGATCATATGTTCGAATAGTGACCCGCCAACAGATGGCCGAAGGCCCTACCGCGCGCCGTGGATGATTCAGTAAACTTGAGCGGAACAGACTCAATGTTGTTGGTGTTGTAATCCTCGACAGACTTTGATCAGACGAAATGGAGGTGTCGTGGACTCGTTCAACCCGACCACGAAGACTCAGGCGGCCCTGACCGCCGCATTGCAGGACGCCAGTGCGGCCGGCAACCCGGAGATCCGGCCCGCCCATCTGCTGACGGCACTGCTCACGCAGACCGACGGTGTCGCCGGACCGCTGCTCGAGGCGGTAGGCGTCAACCCGGCGACCATCCGGGCCGAGGCGCAGCGACTCGTCGAACGACTCCCGTCCAGTAGTGGTGCGACCTCGCAGCCGCAGCTGTCCCGGGAGTCCCTGGCGGCGATCAACGCCGCCCAGCAACTGGCCACCGAGATGGATGACGAATACGTCTCCACCGAGCACCTGTTGGTCGGCCTGGCCGGAGGGTTGGGCCGCTCCGCTGCGGCGGGTGACTCCGATGTCGCCAAGCTGCTCACCGGCGCCGGCGCGTCCCCGCAGGCGCTGCGCGACGCGTTCGTGAAGGTTCGCGGCAGCGGCCGGGTCACCAGCGCCGACCCCGAGGCGACCTATCAGGCACTGGAGAAGTACTCCACCGACCTGACCGCGCGCGCCCGCGAAGGCAAGCTCGACCCGGTGGTGGGGCGCGACAACGAGATTCGTCGCGTCATCCAGGTGCTCTCGCGGCGCACCAAGAACAACCCGGTGCTCATCGGCGAGCCCGGCGTCGGCAAGACGGCGATCGTCGAGGGTCTGGCCCAGCGCATCGTTGACGGCGACGTGCCGGAGAGCCTTCGCGACAAGACGGTCGTCTCCCTGGACATGGGTTCGATGGTGGCCGGCGCGAAGTACCGTGGCGAGTTCGAGGAGCGGCTCAAGGCGGTGCTCGACGACATCAAGAATTCGGCCGGGCAGATCATCACCTTCATCGACGAGCTGCACACCATCGTGGGTGCGGGCGCGGCCGGTGAGGGCGCGATGGACGCCGGCAACATGATCAAGCCGATGCTGGCCCGCGGCGAGCTGCGGATGGTCGGCGCCACCACGCTCGAGGAGTACCGCAAATACATCGAGAAGGATGCCGCACTTGAGCGCCGGTTCCAGCAGGTGTTCGTCGGTGAGCCGTCGGTGGAGGACACCGTCGGCATCCTGCGCGGCCTGAAGGACCGCTACGAGGTCCACCACGGCGTGCGGATCACCGACTCCGCACTGGTCGCGGCCGCAACCCTCAGTGACCGCTACATCACCAGCCGCTTCCTGCCGGATAAGGCCATCGACCTCGTCGACGAGGCCGGTTCGCGGCTGCGAATGGAGATCGACTCCCGTCCCGTCGAGATCGACGAGGTCGAGCGTCTGGTCCGTCGCCTCGAGATCGAAGAGATGGCGCTGGAGAAGGAAGAGGACGCCGCCTCCAAGGAACGTCTGGAGAAGTTGCGCGCCGAGCTCGCCGACCAGAAAGAGAAGCTGGCCGAGCTCACGACAAGATGGCAGAACGAGAAGAACGCCATCGACATCGTCCGCGATCTCAAGGAGCAGTTGGAAACCCTGCGCGGTGAGTCCGAGCGTGCCGAGCGCGATGGCGACCTGGCCAAGGCGGCCGAGCTGCGCTACGGCCGCATTCCGGAGATCGAGAAGCAACTGGATGCCGCACTGCCGCAGGCACAGGCGCAGGCGAACGTCATGCTCAAGGAAGAGGTCGGGCCCGACGATATCGCCGACGTGGTGGCGGCCTGGACCGGCATTCCGGCCGGTCGGCTGATGGAGGGTGAGACCGCCAAGCTGCTGCGCATGGAGGACGAACTCGGCAGGCGGGTCGTCGGCCAGAAGAAGGCCGTTGCCGCTGTTTCTGATGCGGTGCGCCGCAGCCGGGCCGGCGTCGCCGACCCCAATCGGCCCACCGGCTCCTTCCTGTTCCTCGGACCCACCGGTGTCGGCAAGACCGAACTGGCCAAGGCGCTGGCCGACTTCCTGTTCGACGATGAGCGCGCCATGGTCCGCATCGACATGAGCGAGTACGGCGAGAAGCACTCGGTGGCCCGTCTGGTCGGCGCCCCTCCCGGTTACATCGGTTACGACCAGGGCGGTCAGCTGACCGAAGCGGTCCGGCGCCGGCCGTACACGGTGGTGCTCTTCGACGAGGTCGAGAAGGCCCACCCGGACGTGTTCGACGTGCTGCTGCAGGTGCTCGATGAAGGACGGCTGACCGATGGTCAGGGCCGTACGGTCGACTTCCGCAACACCATCCTCATCCTGACGTCCAACCTCGGGTCGGGCGGTGACGAGGAGCAGGTGATGGCGGCGGTGCGATCGGCGTTCAAACCGGAGTTCATCAACCGCCTCGACGACGTGCTGATCTTCGAGGGCCTCAAGCCCGACGAACTGGTGCGGATCGTCGACATCCAGCTGGAGCAGCTGCAGAAGCGGCTGGCCCAGCGCCGACTGGAACTCCAGGTGTCGCTGCCGGCCAAGGAGTGGCTCGCCGAGCGCGGGTTCGACCCGGTCTACGGAGCCCGGCCGCTGCGTCGGCTGGTCCAGCAGGCAATCGGCGACCAGTTGGCCAAGATGCTGCTGGCCGGTGAGGTCCACGACGGTGACGTCGTGCCGGTCAACGTCTCCCCGGACGGCGACGGTCTGATTCTGGGCTGACGCCTCGCCGAACAGACACAAACTCGCACCGAATCGGCCTCCCGGATGCGAGTTTGTGTCTGTTCGCGGGGAAAGGGTGACCCGGTTGTGACCTGCACGGTCTCTTGGTAAACCGCGGGCAACGGTTAGGCTAGGGGGAATGGTCCCGTTCTGGTTCACGCTGTCCGCACTGTGCTTCGTCGGTGCGGCGGTATTGCTGTATGTCGACATCGGCCGTCGTCGCGGGCTCGGCCGTCGACGAAAGTCCTGGGCGCGCGCACATGGTTTCGACTATGAGCAGGAGTCCAGCCGGATCGTCGATCGCTGGGAGCGCGGCGTGATGTCTACGGTCGGCGATGTGACCGCCCGCAATGTGGTGCTCGGTCAGATCCGCGGCGAAGCGGTCTACGTCTTCGATCTCGAGGATGTCGCCACCGTGATCGCGTTGCATCGCAAGGTCGGCACGAACGTCGTGATGGACCTGCGACTCAAGGGTGTCAAGGAACCGCGCGAAAGTGACGTCTGGCTGCTCGGGGCCATCGGACCGCGGATGGTGTACTCGAACAACCTCGATGCGGCACGGCGGGCCTGCGACCGTCGGATGGTCACCTTCGCCCATACCGCGCCGGACTGCGCCGAGGTGCTCTGGAACGAGCAGAATTGGACGCTGCTGGCGATGCCGATCTCGTCGACCCGCGCACAGTGGGATGAGGGCATGCGCACCGTCCGGCAGTTCAACGATCTGCTGCGGGTGCTTCCGCCGATTCCGGCACAGGCCGCGGCCGCGCAATCGGCGGCACGCCGGGCCACCACACTTCCTGATCCGCCGCGCAGCGGCACACAGGCCCCCAACTACCAGCACTGAGGTCGCCGTTAGGGTGGCAGAGTGCCGCGCCCTATCGCCCTCGTGACCGGTCCCACCTCGGGTCTGGGTGAGGGCTATGCCCGCCGGTTTGCCCGCGACGGCCACGATCTTGTTCTGGTGGCCCGCGACGCCGGCCGGCTCACCAACCTCGCCGATGAACTGACCGCCGCACACGGTGTCGCAGTCGAGGTGCTCGTGGCCGATCTCTCCGAGGCCGACGGTCGCGAGCTGGTCAGCGCCCGGCTCGCTACGGGCGTGCAGGTACTGGTGAACAATGCCGGCTTCGGCACCTCCGGCGAGTTCTGGACCGCGGAACCTGTTGTGCTGCAACGTCAACTCGACGTCAATGTCACCGCGGTGATGCACCTGACCCGCGCTGCCCTGCCGTCGATGCTTGCCGCCGGCACTGGAACCGTGATCAACATCGCCAGCGTCGCGGGCCTGCTGCCCGGCCGTGGTTCGACCTATGCCGCGTCGAAAGCCTGGGTGGTGTTCTTCTCCGAAGGATTGGCCAACGGACTGGCCGGCACCGGTGTGGGGGTGCACGCGGTCTGCCCCGGATTCGTGCACACCGAGTTCCACGAACGGGCCGGTATCGACATGTCGTCGCTTCCCGGTCCAATGTGGCTGACCGTCGACGATGTCGTCGCCGAGAGCCTGGCCGACGTTGCCAAGGGCAAAGTCGTCAGCATCCCGGGTCTCCAGTACAAGGCGCTGACGAGCGTGGGACGGATCATTCCGCGCGGACTGGTTCGCGCGTTCACCAACACGATAGGACGAGGCCGTGGCCGTACCTGATCTCGACAATGCCGACCGTACCGAACTGGCCGGGCTGGTCCGGCAGTTGTCGGTGGTCTTCGGCCGCGTGACCCTGTCGTCGGGCAAGGAGGCCGACTACTACGTCGACCTTCGCCGCGCCACCCTGCACCACCGAGCCGCCCCACTGATCGGGCGCCTGATGCGCGAACTGACCGCGGATTGGGATTACGTTGCTGTCGGGGGTTTGACCATGGGCGCCGATCCCGTCGCCTGCGCCGTCATGCACACACCGGGGCGTCCCATCGACGCATTCGTCGTCCGGAAAGCAACGAAAACCCATGGGTTGCAAAGGCTTATCGAAGGTGCTGAGGTTAAAGGTAACCGCGTTCTGGTCGTGGAGGACACCAGTACGACGGGTGGTTCGGCTCTGACGGCGGTGCGCGCCCTTCGTGAGGCCGGCGCGACGGTCGTCGGTGTCGCCACCGTCGTCGACCGTGCAACCGGTGCGGCGGAGGCAATCGAGGCCGAGGGGCTGCCCTACCGCAGCATCCTCGGACTTGCCGAACTCGACCTGCCTGAGCAGTGACGAGACGGGCCCGGGACGACGACTTTCCGGAGCCGGACGAGCAACGGGAATCGGAACTCGATTGGGACGAGGTTGTCGATGTCATCTGCGTGGGTATCGATCCCGGGCCGACGGCACAGGCGATCTCGGGTGTCCAGCACGGCCGCAGTGTTCTGGTCGTTCCGCGGCCGCAGATCTGGGACCCTGACACCTCGGCCTACTTCGCTGAGATGACAGCTGATCTGTCGCCTCTGGAATCGGTCGCGGCGTTGCCGGTTACCCGCGCGTGGCCGGTCGAAGCCGAACCGGCCCGCGGCCGCGTGATCGACACCTTCGTCGGTGCACACCTACGGGACTGGGCAGGGCAGTGTTGGCCAACGCCGTTCGGCATTCTCTACACCGACGCCTTCGATATCGACACCACACTGATGCTCACCGATGAGAACGTGCGCATCGAGGCTGCCGTTGTCGGCGGCTATCCGTCAGATGCCGAACGCAGCGGCCGCGCACTGGCGCGGTGGCTGGCCGCCCAGGCAGACGAACATGATGTTCAACCGGATCGCGATCTCACTCTGCAACGCCTGATCATCGAATACGGCAGGGTGGCCGGCGCCGAACTTCACACCGCTTCCGGACCGCTGTTGGTGCGGGCGCTGGACGGGGTGGCGTTGCCGACCACGTCAGCGGATGCAGATTGGCCGGTTAGGTCCGACCTGGGCGGGATGGACCTGGAGATCGCGATCGTCGGACGTCCCGCGGGTCGGTTCGGCAGGGTGCAACTGCTCCAGTCGGCCTAAAGTCGGCCCACAGCCGACCTAAGCCCCAGCGTTGTCGTCGAAGCGGAACGAACGGAATCGCGAGCTCTGCGCGCCCGACGGATTGGGTCCATAGATGGCCAGCATGCGTGCGTAACCGTGGGCCAGATAGCGCCCGAGATGACCACCGCGCACCACCGCGGCATCACCGGGATGAAGCGTCACCGAAGCCCCTTCGCACTCGATAACGAGTTCGCCGGCCAGCAGGTAGGTGGTCTCGTCGTGGGGGTGTAGGTCTTCCCAACCCTCGCCCTCGAGCTCCCATTCATGGATCGCGACATCGCCCCACGCTGCACCGGGGTTATCCGTGACATGGCCGGTGACGCTCTGGCAGTCGGATCGGCGGCCCTCGGCGTCGGGCTTCAGCGTCACGCGCGGGTGGCCCACGAGTGCGGGTCGCCCCCCGCGGTCGACGGATTCGGCGTCATCATCAGAACCCATTGGGCCGAGGCTACCCTTCCAGCATGTCGACAGAAGGGCCCGATCCCGGCCCCACCGAGTGGTCGACGGGCGACCCGGGAGTCGGCCCATGGTCGGCGAGCCACTCCGGCCCCCTTCCCGAGGACCCGCGCTATGACCCCGAGTTACTCGAGCACGGTGACAGTCGCAACGTCGTTGACGCATACCGCTATTGGCGGCGCGAGGCGATCGTCGCCGATATCGACACCAGAAGACACCCGCTGCACATCGCGATCGAGAACTTCGGCAACGACGCCAACATCGGCGCGGTGGTGCGCACCGCCAACGCGTTCGCCGTCCACACCGTCCACATCGTCGGCCGGCGCCGGTGGAACCGTCGCGGCGCCATGGTGACCGATCGCTACCAGCACCTGTCCCATCACGACAGCACCACCGAACTGCTGGGGTTCGCGGCCGGGGCGGGACTGACGGTCATCGCGGTCGACAACATCGCGGGGGCGGTCCCGATCGAGACCACCGCCTTGCCTCGCGACGCTCTCCTGGTGTTCGGCCAGGAAGGGCCCGGCATCTCCGAGGAGATCCGGTCCGGCGCCGCCGCGACCGTGTCGATCGCCCAATTCGGATCAACCCGCAGCGTCAACGCGGCGGTGGCCGCCGGGATCGCCATGCACACCTGGATCAGGCAGTGGGCGGACCTCGGCAGGGCTTGGTAGGGCAGGATTGCCGCCCATGAGCCAGCAGTGGGTGAGCCGCGCGGCCAGTGCAGAGGAGGCGGTCACCGGACGCCATCTGCGGCGGCTGTGGCAGGTGCCCCGCACCCAGCTCGGCGTGGTCGGCTGGCCGCCCACCCGCAGGGACCGCGCCTTCGGTTCCTGGCACTACTGGTGGCAGGCCCATCTTCTGGACACTCTCGTCGACGCCCAGCTCCGCGATCCGCGGCCCGAACGGGTGGAGCGAATCCGCCGTCAGATCCGCGGACACCGGATCCGTAACGCCGGCCGCTGGACCAACAGCTACTACGACGACATGGCCTGGCTGGCGCTGGCGCTGGAACGCGCCGGTCGGCTGGTCGGCGTCGAGCGACCGGCGGCGCTGCGGACGCTGGCGGCCCAACTCTTCGACTCCTGGTCGCCCGAGGATGGCGGCGGAATCCCGTGGCGGAAGCAGGATCAGTTCTTCAACGCCCCGGCCAACGGGCCCGCCGGGATCTTCCTGGCCCGGTACGGGATGTTGCGGCGGGCGCAGCAGATCGCCGACTGGATCGACGAAACGCTGATCGATCCCGAAACCCATCTGGTGTTCGACGGGATCAACGACGGTTCGCTCGTGCGCGCCCAGTACACCTACTGCCAGGGCGTCGTGGTCGGACTCGAGACCGAACTGGCCGTGCGGACCTCAGATGATCGGCATGCCCGCCGGGTGCACCGGCTGGTGGCGGCCGTCGCGGAGAACATGGCACCGCACGGGGTGCTGGTGGGCGGCGGAGGCGGAGACGGCGGTCTGTTCGCCGGCATCACGGCGCGGTATCTGGCGCTGGTGACCACCGAATTGCCCGGCGATACCGAGGCGGACGACACCGCCCGCAACACCGCCTACGACATCGTGCTGGCCTCCGCCGAGGCCGCTTGGCGCAACCGCCAGACGGTCGACGGACTGCCATTGTTCAGTGCGTTCTGGGATCGGCCGGCTGAACTTCCGGCCGCCGGTGTCGGGGGAGCGCGCTTCGCCGACGGCGCGGTGCACGCCTCCCACACTGCCGAACGTGACCTGTCGGTTCAGGTGTCAGGTTGGATGCTTTTGGAGGCCGCACATCGGGTCACAGACGGCTAGACCGTGTTAAGTTTCGCGCTGAGCATGGCAAAGACGGAGGATGGCGGTCTCATGAAGAAGATCACGATGGCGACGGGCGCAGCGGTGGCAGTCGGCCTGGTGCTGGCCGGGTGCACCCCGACGACCGAGAAGGCCTACACCGGCACCGGGCAGTCGACACCGACCGTCTGGACCGGATCGCCCGCGCCGGCGCACGGCAACGCCGGTGGTGAGCACGGCGAGGGCCGTGCCGAGGGCGCCAACCTCAACGCCTACATCGTCGCGAACAATATCGCCGAGGTCCCGTTCAAGAAGGATGAGCCCGGCACCCCGAAGATCGAGTTTCCGTTCCCGCCGGACTGGGCGCCGGCCGGGGATCGCACCCCGGACTGGGCCTACGGCGCCATCGTCTACACCAAGGCGCCGGATCCGGAGAACCCGCCGTTCATGTACGCGATCGCCTCGAAGCTGACCGGCAACGTGGATCCGGCCAAGGTCCTCGAACTGGCTCCCGGCCAGCTCAACGAGCTTCCCGAATTCACCCCTCGTGAGGCTCCGCACAGCGACCAGGTGAGCGGTTTCGACGCGATCGACTACGTCGGCAGCTACATGT
>NZ_JBPCSX010000136.1:0-7150 GCF_051006775.1 Mycobacterium sp. | reverse complement strand
TCGACGGCAGCTACGGTTCGCTCAACGTCAGTGAGTCGATGGCGCAGCAACTCGCTGAATCGGCCCCGGCATGCGCGCACCACGTCGAGGAGGTCTTGCTGCCCATGTGGCTCAAGCAAAGGGGAATCGACCCCGCCGGCTATCTGTGATGAACTACCAGTACGACCTGCTCAGCAAAAGCGAATTGAAGGTCACCCGGATTGAGCTCAGCGGGGTCGACCTGACCCGGCTGGCAGCGGTGGCCGCCGACGTACTCGTACTGGAACCGAACGAGGTTCTGGTGACTGACTATCTCGACAATGTCGTCACCTTTGATGTCCTTCGGCCATCGATGTACCCCCATCAACTGCTCGGCCGGTCTGAGGCACTGTTGACGGCGCTCGCCGGAGTCAGCGGGGTGACGCTCTCGCCAGAGTCCCGCGTGACCGCTGACGGCATGTTGGGATGGATCGCCGCGGACCCCGAACAACTCGCCGCCGCGATGGAAGGCGCGCAGCGGATCGCCGAGCAGATCGAGGAACGCATCCGCAGTCGGGTCGGCGTCTTCTCCACCGGCGCCGAACTGGTCAACGGCGAGGTCAAGGACACCAATTGGATCGCGTTGTCCCAGGCCCTGACCGCGGCGGGATTGCGCTGTGAGTACCTGGGCGCGCTCCCCGACGATCAGCAGCTGATCACCGGTTCGATCCGGCGCGCGATAGACGAGGGCCACGGAGTGATCATCACCACCGGCGGCGTGGGCGCCGAGGCCAAGGACTTCACCGTCGAGGCGATTCAGGCTCTCATCCCCGACGCCGTGACGCCCTACACCAGCTACTTCACCGCCGGCCACGGGCGTCACGTGAAAGACGGTGTGCGGATCGCCGTCGGCACCTATCGCGGGAGTCGAGTCGTGGCGTTACCCGGTCCCAATGATGAGGTGCGGGAATGTCTCGGCGATCTCGTCACCGGCTTGAACAGCGGCACCGGTGATGCTCCGCTGGCAAATGCCATCGCTGAGCGGCTACGTGCAAAACTGCGCGACCGGATGGCCGGGAGTCACGAATGACCCGGACGGCCGGTGCGGTACCTCGTCTGACCGATCGGCTGCTCGCCGGTGTCACAGGCATACGGCGGGCGGTGATCACCCCCACCGAGGACGGCGTGGTGGCCGGCACCGATGCCCTTCGCGAGCTGGCCGCCGATTCCCGTTTCGGCGACTGCGAAGTGCGGTGCAGTGACGGGCAGTCTGTCGCTGCCGGTGAGGTGCTCGCCGAAATCATCGGCACGGCAATCGAGCTCGCCGCAGCCGAAGATGCGGTGCTCGGACCGCTCGGCTTCGCCGGCGGGGTGGCACGCAGGTGCCACGACATCGTGGAGTCCGCGCCGATGGGCCTGCGCATCGTCTGCGGCGGCTGGAAGAAACTACCGGCCGCGCTCAAACCCCTGCTGCGAGCAGGCTTGGACGCGGGCGGAGTGGGATCTCGACTCGTCGATGGCGATTTCGTTTACATCGATAAAAATGTCGTCCGTCTGCTCGGTGGAGTGCCGCAGGCCGTTGCCGCTGGCGCACTGTTGGACAACGGTCGGTTTGCGGTTCAGGTTGATAGCCCTGATGGCGCGTTGGCCGCGGTGCACGCCGGCGCCGGCATCATCATGGACGACACCGGCGATTTGAGTGTTCTCGCCAGTATCGACACAGCCTTGCGGGAGTGCGGCATGCGCGATGATGTCGTCCTGGCATTTGCCGGTGGCGTTCGGCCCGAACAACTCTCACAGATACGCGAATGCGGCGCCGACGTCGTCGATCTCGGCCGCGCGATAATCGATGCCCCACTGTGGGACCTGCATCTCGTGGTGCAGCCGTGACGAGCCGCATTCTCACCGCACTCAACGAGTGGTTTGACCAGTCACCGCAGCGAATGATCGCCTGCAGTGGCGGTGTCGACAGTATGCTTCTGGCGACGGTCGCCCACCGTCACAACGCCGATGCGACGGTTGTCGTACATGACGTGACCGCCGCGGTTCCTGCCGCCGACACCGTCCGCGTCATCGAACATGCCACGGCCGAGGGCTGGAACTTGACAGTCATCTCCTCGGAGGAGTTCGCCGACGAACGGTATCTGTCCAATCCCCGTGACCGCTGTTACTACTGCAAGAGTCACCTCTATGCGGCGATGGGCCGGGTCGCGGACACGGTAGCCGGCGATCGGGAACTCTCGATGGTGTTGCTCAGCGGCGCCAATGCCGACGACCTTAACGAGTTCCGTCCGGGGCTGAAGGCTGCGGCCGAGAACGGTGTGCGCCATCCGTTCCTCGAACTGGATATGGGTAAAGCCGAAATCCGCAGCACAGCTGACGAATTGGGACTTGCATTCGCGGATCTTCCTTCGTCGCCGTGCTTGGCAAGCCGGCTCTACACCGGAACGCGAGTCACTCAGCGACGATTACGGGCGGTCGGAGTGGGTGAGGAGCTGGTGCGGCAACGCACCGGCATCGATGTGGTGCGCTGCCGGATCGACGCCTGCGAGGTGCGGGTCGAGGTGCCGGACGCCGATGGCGAACGGATCGACTCAGGCTTGCTTGACGCCGTGCTGGCCGCGATGCGGGCGGTCGAACCGGAGCTTACGAACATCTCTGTCGACCCGCGCGGGTATCACCCCGGCCGCGCGTTCGAGCTAGTCCCGGCCGATTCGGTGCCCGTGCGGTGACACGGGTCGGGTGGCTTGATGTGAGCAACGGTGTAGCGGGGGACATGCTGCTCGGTGCGCTGAACTCGGCGGGGGTGCCGCTGGATTTGATGAGTGAAGCGCTGCGGCCCATGGGATTACCGATCACACTTCATGCCGAGGAGGTCACTCGATCGGGCCTGGCGGCGACCAAGGTCTCTGTCGAGGTACCCGACCATGACCAACCGGTTCGGACCTGGCGCGACATTCAGGATCTGCTGAAATCGCTGGCGGATCCCGTAGGTACATGGGCCACTACGGTCTTCCGGAACCTCGCGGAGGCCGAGGCCGAGGTGCATGGGACTTCTCCTGACGAGGTGCACTTCCACGAGGTGGGGGCGCTGGATTCGATTGCCGATGTGGTGGCGTCGTGCGCGGGATTGCTTGCGCTCGATCTGGATGAGTTGGTGGTGTCACCATTCGCTCTGGGGGGCGGTACCGTACGCGCCTCGCACGGAACGATGCCCGTACCGGTCCCGGCGGTATTGGCTCTGCTGCGCAACGCGCGCGCGCCCGGAAGCGGTGGCGTGGGTGACTGTGAGATGAGCACACCGACGGGGGTCGCGATCGCCACCGCTTTCGCAACCGGCTATGGCCCTCTGCCGCATCTGTCGCCCGACTGCATCGGCACCGGCGCAGGCACCAGAAACCCGACTGACCGGCCGAATGTCGTACGACTGGTTGTGGGCGCCACAACCGGATCAGATTCGGCATCTACCGGGACGGCGGTGGTGCTCGAAGCCAATATCGACGACATGGATCCGCGTCTGTGGCCTGCGGTTCTCGCCGCGCTTCTGTCGGCGGGGGCCGGCGATGCCTGGTTGGTGCCCATCGCGATGAAGAAGGGGCGTCCGGCGCACACGCTGTGTGTGCTGGCCGCGCATGAGCGGGTGGCCGCGGTCCGAGCGGCGATCTTCGCGCACACCACCACGATCGGAATTCGACAACTCACCGTGGATAAACACGCCCTGCATCGTGAGTTTCGAACGGTGGCGGTCGGTGGCCAGAACATCGCAGTCAAACTCGGTGTGCTGCCCAGCGGGGAAGTGGTCAACGCCATGCCCGAATGGGAGGACGTCGCGCGCGCGGCCGAAGCGATTGCCCGACCTGTCAAACAGGTCCTGGCCGAAGCCATCGGATTGGCTGCCGAATTCACCAGACAGATCTGAAAAGACGCTCCGAGATCTCACGATTGGACCGCACCGCCATGCCTTCACCAGCGCAGTCGCCGAGCGCCGATAATCACCTCCCGTTGTCCGGTGTGCGGGTGCTCGACGTCACCGACGGTCCTGCCGGCAAAGCCACCCGCTTTCTCGGCGATTTGGGAGCTGACGTCATCCTCGTCGAGCCGCCGTCCGGTGTGGCGTCCAGGAAAGCTCAGCCGCACTGCGGAAGTAGCTCATACGAGTTCGTGACGACACATTGGAATAAGCGATCGGTAGCCCTCGACCTCGCGGACCCGGTGGACCGTGACGAGTTCCTCCGACTGTCCGACACGGCGGACGTCGTAGTCGAGTCCCTTTCTCCCGGCGCATTAGCTGAATTCGGACTGGGTCCGGCAGCGTTGCGCAAGCGCAACCCATCCCTGGTGGTGGCTTCTGTCACCGCGTTCGGCCAGAGGGGTCCCTATCGCGATTGGCGGGGCCCCGAAGCCGTCGTGATAGCCCAGTCCTCGGCGCTGACCCGCTCCGGAGCTCCCGGCCGGGAACCGCTCGCGCCACCCGGCCCCTTTGCGCAGGAGACCGCCGCGGTGCAGGCGGCCTACTGCATTCTGCTGGCGTACTTCAGATCGCTTCACAGCGGGGATGGTGACTACGTCGACTGCTCACTCTTCGACATGTCCGTGCAGGGTCTGGACCCCGGTTACGGTATGGCTGGTTCGGCAACCGCAGGCAGGCCGCTGCGCGATCTACCGCTGGGCAGGCCCGACGTGACGATGCGCTATCCGATCATCGCCTGCGCGGACGGGTTCGTTCGGATCTGCATGCTGGCGCCCAAGCATTGGCGGGCGATGTTCGACTGGCTCGGCCAGCCTGCGGAGTTCGCCGACCCTGCACTGGAGCGGATCGGCCCGCGGTATGCGGCATGGGATCGCATCAAACCGCGTATCGCGGAGTTGTTCGCCACCCGATCCCGTGCCGAACTGCTGTCGGAGGCGGTCCGGCGGGGCGTGCCGATGGCGGCCCTGAACTCCCCGCAGGAGATCCTCGCCAGCGATCATGTGAGGGAACGTGGATCGTTCCACTCGGTCGAGGTATGCGACGATGCCACCGGCGCTGTGCCCAGCGGCTATCTCGAAATCGACGGCCGGCGTGCGGGCTTCCGTCACCGCGCACCATCGCTGTCGGCGCACCGCATCGACTGGTCCGCCAGACCGGAGTCTGTGCCGGCGCGGATCGTTGAGGGCCTCTCGCAGTCCCGACGGCCGCTGGCCGGTCTCCGGGTCCTCGACCTGGGTGTGATCGTCGTCGGCGGAGACACCGGAAGGCTCCTTGCCGACCAGGGTGCCGATGTCATCAAGGTGGAGAATCGAGCCTTCCCCGATGGTGCCCGCCAGGGTGATCGGGATGACACTGTCAGCCCGGGATTCGCCGTCGGGAATCGAGGCAAGCGCAGCATCGAAATAAACCTTCGCGACCCCGCGGGACTCGACGTATTCCATCAGTTGGTGCGGACATCCGATGTGGTCCTGTCGAATTTCAAACCGGGAACCACCGAGTCGCTCGGCCTGGATCAGGACACGCTGCGCCGAATCAATCCCGCTGTCGTGATCGTCGAAAGCAGCGCGCTGGGCAATACCGGGCCGTGGGGTGACCGGATGGGTTACGGCCCGCTGGTGCGGGCGACCGTCGGATTGACCGGCCTATGGCGTCATGCCGACTCCGCCGAGGGATTCGGGGATGATGCGACGGTCTACCCCGACCATGCCGCGGCACGGGTGGCGGTCACGGCCATCGTGGCGGCTCTCATCGATCGGTGGTCGACCGGGGCGGGGTGCTACATCGCGATTGCTCAGATGGAGACGGTCTTCATGCAACTTGCTGCCCAGTATCTTCGTGAATCACGGGAACCCGGAACGCTGGTGACGCGCGACGGTCTCAGTGAATTCGACTATCCTGCCGATGTTTTCGAGTGCCTCGGCGAGGATGCATATTGTGTCATCGTGGTCGATGGCGACCAGGATTGGCATAAACTGACCTCGGCCATCGGCCACGCCGAACTGGCGACGAATCTCGATTATGCGAGTGCTCGTGACCGGTTGACGCACCGCGACGACATAAGGACATTGATATCCGCGTGGACGCGTGATCGCAGCCCCGCCGAAGCCGCCGGACTGCTGCAGGCCGCCGGTGTGGCCGCCGGCGCCGGTATTCATATTCGGGATCTCGGCGAGGATCCGCACCTGATCGCCCGCGAACAGTTCGCGACGCTGCCGCAGCCGGGGATCTCCGAGCCGCTCTTCACCGAGACGGGGCCGGGGCTCTTCGAGGGTATCGAGGCCCCGACGCTGGCGCCCGCTCCGCTGCTCGGCGAGCACACCCGTGCTGTGTGCCGGGAGGTGTTGGACTTTAGTGACCGACAGATCGATGAACTTATCAGCGCGGGCGTTCTTTTCGAGCACCCCGCTTCGACAACGGCGGCGGGCGGATGAGCCCGGGCTACGAAAGGACAGGGCGCGGGATGAATCATGCTGAGGTGCAGGGGATCTTGGCCGAACAGCGCCGCTACCGCTGGGCCGCGATGCAGACGTCGGCAGAGGAACGCCGCGTTGTTCTGCAGCGTCTGAGGGGGGCAATCCTCGAGAGCCGGGCAGACATCATCGCGGCACTTCACGAGGATCTCGGCCGGGATACCCGACTGAGCAAGGCCGAACTGGGCACGGTGATCGCCGACCTGGATGAAGCCATCGCGAAGCTTGATGAGTGGATGGCCGCGACGCCGGTTGCGCCTGATCCGCGATTTGGCGCGGGCGCACGTGCCGAGATTCGCTATCAGGCCCGTGGCGTGGTCCTGTTGTTTGGTCCGTGGAACTTCCCATTCAGCCTGGTCTTCCAGCCATTGGTCGCGATCGTAGCTGCCGGCAACTGCTGCATCGTCAAGCCGAATGAAATGTCCCCTGCCACATCGGCAGTCACTGCGCGGATCATCAGATCTGTGTTCGAGCCCCGGCACGTGGCGGTCGTCGAGGGAGGTGTCGATCTTGCAGAGGCATTGCTCGAACTTCCTGTTGACCATATCTTTTTCACCGGCAGCCCGAAGGTCGGGCGTGCGGTGATGGCGAAGGCAGCTGTTCACCTTGCTTCGGTGACGCTGGAACTGGGCGGTAAGTGTCCCGCCGTGATCGGCAGGTCAGCCGACCTGGCAGCTGCGATCGCTCATATCGCGGGCGGAAAGCACAGCAACGCTGGACAGATCTGCCTTTCGCCCGACCATGTCTGGGT
>NZ_JBPCSX010000135.1:0-14621 GCF_051006775.1 Mycobacterium sp. | reverse complement strand
CTACATTTCCAACAGGAAGCTCTCCGCGTCCTGAAGGACCAGCCGGTCGTAGATGCCCGGTACCGAGACCGCGGCCAGCGGAGCGGCGGCTTTCGCATTGATCCGCACCAGATCCCGAAACCGGAACGTGGGGCTGCGCAGCGCGAACACCAGCGCGTTCCACGGCGGCGTCTGCGGCAGTCCGCGGAAGGTGTCGCGACGGCCCTCGCCGTCGATGAGCGGGTAGTCCTCCACCGCGTGCAGCCGTTCCAGTCCGGGATCGCTGCGGCGCAACAGCGCCCGCAGGTTGTAGTACTGCCGGAAGAACGCGTGGAAGCCGCGGTTATTGGCCACCTCGGTGCCCGCCAGCGGGCCGTCCTCGATTTTCTCGGTCCAGCCGGCTACCCGGCCGCCGAGATTCGGCTCGCGCTCGAGCACCTCAACGGTGACGCCCCGTTCGATGAGTCCGGCGGCCGCGGCCAGACCGGCGATGCCGGCACCGATGACCACAACATGCGGGACGACCTTCAGCGAGCGGGCGTCCGGCAGTCCGGGGGCCGCCGGGTGGGCGACGCGGCGTGGATCTTTCATGGCGCGTCCCCCAGGAAGGTGTGCACGATGTTGCGCTGCCAGCCCGGCATGGTTTCGCTGTGCACGCCGGCGAAACCGGCGGCGACAAGTCGACGTTGGAAGTCGGCCGCCCCGTCGAACGCGTTCACGCTGCGCCACAGGTGCCGGTAGAGCGTGCTGTCCCCGGTCTGGACCCGACCGGCGGGAATGATGATGCCCCAGCACACCGCGTTCCAGATCGCCTGCGCCGCTGCGGAATCGGCCACCGAGTACTCGTGCACGGCCAAGGTTGCGCCGGGGCGCAGAAGTTCACGGAACCGGCGCAGCTGAGCGTCCGGATCGGCGAGGTTGCGCAGCAGGTAGGCGGCGAGGATGCCATCGAAGGGCCCGCTCACACCGGCCTGGGCAAGTCCCTCGATCGGCGTGTGCACGAAGCGCACCGACTCGGGCCAGGACTTGGCGCGGGCCTGCTCGAGCATGCCGGCCGAGGCGTCCACCGCGACGATCTCGGCGTGCGGGGCCGCCTCGAGCAGTGCCGCGGTCGAGGCGCCCGTGCCGCAACCCGCGTCGAGCAACCGAAGTCCGCGGCCGCCGTTGGGAATGCGCATCCGGCGCGCCGAGATTCGCAGGTGATTGTGGTAGCCGGGGTTGGCGCCGACGAGCCGGTCATAGGCACTCGCGCCGTCATCGAACGCGCCGGGCACCTGTGACTTGGGCAGACCGTTCCTGAGCACCCCACCGCGCTCGGCGCTCATCGCTGCTGCCCCTGCCTGACCCAGAGCAGCAGGACGGCGGTCACCAGGGCCCACCCGAACAGGAAGTCCTCCACCGGGATGTCCCACGGAAATCGCAGACCGGAGGTGTGCGCATCGTCGTAGATGACGATCGGCGCGGACAGCTTCGTCAGCCACCCGTCCATCAAGATCTGGAACCCAACCACGATCACCATCGATATCCAGTAGGCCGGCTTGCGGAGTAGGCCGGTGCGCAACACCGCTAATTCCAGCACACACACCGCAACCACAGCGACGACGGCGGGCAGCGTGTATCCCAGGCCCGTCACCGCCGGGCCCGTTCGGCCCCAGTCCGTTGTGAACGGACCCTGTGCAGCATGCCGAGGATGGTACTGACGGCGGAGTAGGTCAGCAGCCCACACAGCGGGATGACGAGAAAGAACAGGAACTCCTCCAGCGGCATGAACGGAACGTTGATCCCGCTGACGTACCGCGGGTTGTAGTGCCAGACGTGCAGCGAGATCGCGATGGCGTCCCACACCAGGAAGACCAGGGCGACCGGGGCAAGGGCCCGAACCAGCCGACGCGGCTGACGGTAGACACCGGCGCCGAAGATCTCCAGGGGCAGGGTGATCAGGAGGCAGCCGCCGAGAAGCAGCAGGTACTGCCAACGGTCCATCAGCGCCTACTCCGCGCGCGCCTGGCCTTGACCAGCCCGCCGGCGAACACCTGAAGGCGGCGGGCTGTTCCGACCGACGCACGCTGGCTGAAGACCTCGAAATCGATCTCCTCGATCCGGTTCAGAATCTCCGAGTACAGGGTGAAGGCCGTCCGCACGCACGGCCGCGACTGCGGCGCCAGCAGGGCGATCCCCCTGTCGGCCTTCTGGTAGATCTCCCGGGCGATGACATGCTGGGCCTCCAGCGCCTGGCGCACCCGGGGGTCGGTGCGGCGATTGTCATGGCACCACATCAGCAACTCCCGATCAACACCGAACGCGGCCAGTTCATCGGCGGGCAGGTAAACCCGATTGCGCTCGAGATCCTCGTTGATATCGCGCAGGAAGTTGGTCAGCTGGAAAGCCTGCCCCAGCGCCTCGGCGTACGGTTCGGCGTCGCACAGCGGTCCCACGGTGCCCAGGATCGGCAGCATCTGCAGACCGATGACCTCCGCGGAGCCTCGCATGTAGTGGTCCAGCGCGGGGCGGTCCGGATAGTCGGTGACGGTGAGGTCCATCCGCATCGACGTCAGGAAGTCGTCGAACAGGTTCAGCGGGATGCGGTAGGTGCGGGCGGTGTGAAGCACCGCGGGCAGCACCGGTTCGGACCCGTCGTCGGATCCGTCGAAGAACTTCGCCGCCAGCCGCTCCAGGCGGGCCTCGCGATCCGATATCGGAGCATCGGAGGTCAGGTCGTCGAGGATGTCGTCGGCGTAGCGGGCGAAACCATAGAGCGCGTGCACCGCCGGGCGCTGCGACGGGGCCAGCAGACGGGTGGCCAGGAAGTAGGTGCGACCGTGCTCGGCGTTGAGCCGGCGGCAGTACCGGTAGGACTCGCGTAGACGTTCGTCATCGATACCCGCGGCATGTAGTTCGGCGCGAATCATGCCGTCGACTCCGAACTGATGATCGTCCGCGTGCGCGACCGATCCTGGTCGGCACCGGTGATCCGCTGCGCGGCCAACCGGCCGGACAGCAGCGCGGTGGGCACGCCCACGCCGGGCACCGTCGACCCCCCGGCCAGGACGGCGTTGTCGACACCGCGCACCAGGTTGGCCGGCCGGAAGGGTCCGGTCTGGGAGAAGGTGTGCGCCAGCGCAAACGGTGAACCCGCGAGCATGCCCTGGCGGGCCCAGTCAGCCGGGGTCACGACGTCGAGGATGTCGGCGTCGCGGTCGAGTCCGGGGAGCAGTCGCTCGGCTGCGGTCGCGAGCATCTGATGCGCGTAGGCATCGCCGTCGGCCGCCCAATTGACTTTGCCCACTTCGAGATTCGGGCAGGGCGCGAGGATGAACAGCAGATCGCGTCCGGCGGGTGCCAGCGTCGGGTCTCCCGCGGTCGGCATGGTGACCAGCAGCGACGGGTCACTCATCAACGTCCCGTCGTCGATGATCTCGTCGAAGGTCTTCGACCAGCTGCGACCGAAGCTGATGTTGTGGTGCTGAAGCGCTCCGTTCACCGATGGCACACCCACGTGCATGACGACGGCTGACGGCGACGGCCGGAACTTGATCGGACGCTTCGGCGTGCGACCCAGGAGTTCATAGGTGAGCGGCAGATCGGTGGTGAGAATCACCGCGTCGCAGGCGATCCGGTCACCGGAGTCGACGGTGACCGCGGTGACGCGGGAGCCGGACCGCTCCAGCTTCGTCACGGTCGATCCATAGCGGAACGTGACGCCGGCCTTCGTCGCCGCCGCGGCAAGTGCTTCGGGCACGGCCCGCATGCCGCCACGCGGGAAGTACACACCGGCAATGGTGTCCATGTAGGCGATCACCGCGTACGCGGCCAGCGCCCGCTGGGGCGGAACGCCGGCGTAGAGCGCCTGGAAGGTGAAAATCCGCTGCAGGCGCTCGTCGGTGATGAAACGGCCGACCATTTTCTCCCACCCACGGAATCCGCCGATGGCCGCCAGCCGTGCCAGTTGCGGGGTGAGTAGGGACAGCGGGGACGAGAAGTTGGACCCGATGAACCCGTCGATCTCCAACTTGTACAGCTCGGTCAGCCAGGTCCGGAGCCGCCAGTAACCGGCGGCCTGATCAGGCCCGGCGAACGCTTCGATGGCAGCGGCCATCTGCTCACCGTCCGCGTGCACGTCCAGACTGGATCCGTCGGCGAAGGACGCGCGATAGGCCGGATCGGACGGCATCAGTTCGAGGTAGTCGCTCATTGCGGCGCCGACGGCGTTGAAGGCCTCTTCGATGATGTCGGGCATGGTCAGCACGGTCGCGCCGGTGTCGATGCGGTAGCCGCGGATATCGGCCTGGCCGACCCTGCCACCGGGGTATCCGTAACGCTCGACGACGGTCACCTCGCGGCCCTGCCCGGCGAGCTGAAGCGCCGCCGACAGTCCTGCCAGACCCGCCCCCACCACGACCACGTGGTCGGTCGATCCTGGAACAGTTCGCATCATCGGCTCCTCATCTCAGGCGGCCCGCAGGGTGCAGACGGCCGCCATCTCGAACAGTGCACTCCGCACCGAGTCATTGATCCGATCATCGTCGATATGTCCCTCGGCCGCAGCCACCCGCCCGGCGATCATCTCTTCGATCAAGTCAACCGCGCCGGTGGCAGCAATCAAAGTCCGCCAGCGCGCGATATCGGCCGCGTTGAGGTCATCGGCGCTCATCAGTTCGGCGAACTGCCGGCGAACGCTCTGGTCAGCCATCTGCTGGGCGGCGACGACGACGCTGGTGGCCTTACGCTCGGCGAGGTCCCCACCGGCGGGCTTACCGGTCAGCTCCGTCGAGCCGAACACCCCCAGCAGGTCGTCGCGCAGCTGGAACGCCTCGCCGATGGCTTCGCCGTAACCGCCCAGGGCGCCCAGCAGGTCCTGGCGGCCGGCCATCGCGGCGCCGATCTCCAACGGCCGCCGGACGGTGTAGTTGCCGGATTTGCGGCGGGCCACGTCGAGATCGGACTCCAGGGTGGGCAACGCCCCGGCGTCGTTGGCCACGTCGGCGAACTGCCCGACGGCCAGTTCGACCCGCATCGCGTCGTAGTGCGGCCAGGCCCGGGTCAGTGCGGCCGAATCCACCCCGCTCTCCCGCATCATCTGCTCGGCCCAGACCAGACACAGATCAGAGAGCAGCACGGCCAGCGCCGCCCCGAACCGTTCCCCGGAGCCGGACAGCCGCCGGTTGCGATGCCAGTCGCCGAACTGGACGTGAGCCGCCGGCCGGCCGCGGCGCAGCGGCGAGTCATCCATGACGTCGTCCTGCAGCAGCGCGAAGGCCTGCAGCAGTTCCAGACCGGCCGCGGCGCGCAGGGCCGCCGTGTCGGCATCGGAGGTGTCGGCTTCGGAGTCGGGGCCCGCGCCGCAGCGCCAGCCCAGGTACATGAAGGTCGACCGCAGGCATTTGCCGCCACCGAGCAGCCCGGTCAGAACGCCGGGGGCGATGTCGATACCGGTGCGCTGCAGTTGCGGCACGCAGTGGGTGTCGACGAAGTCCGAGACGTGACCCAGCGCAGCCACCCGAAGTGTCTCGCGCCAGGCCTCGAACGCCGGAGATGGCAGGGCGGCCGTCGGCTGGTCAGCAATGATCGCGCGCATCCGCCTCTACCTCCCCTCGTCGGCGTCGCCTCAATTCAAGACGATCCTCGGCCGCAGCGCTTGCCCGGGCGGCACATGGTCACTCTCGCGTAATGTCTAGGCCTCGGACGTGCACAAACGTCAGGATTACGTGCCCAACGCGGTCAGACGGCGCATTGTGCACCTGTAGCGAAAGGGCCTGATGATGGCACAGCTGGACGGGAAGGTTGCCCTGGTCACCGGGGCGTCATCGGGACTCGGCGCGGCGGTGGCGAAGCTCTTCGCGCAGCGGGGCGCGACGGTCTTCGGGATCGCGCGCGACACCGAACGGATGGCGGCGGTGTTCGAGGACGTCCCGGGCGGCGCATTCGCGTCCGTCGACATCACCAGCCCGCAGGCCTGCCGGGCCGCGGTCGAGCAGTGCGTTGAGCGATTCGGAAAGCTCGATGTGCTGGTCAACGCGGCCGGTTTCCATCAGATGCGCCACACCGCCGAGGTCACCGACGATGACTGGGCCTACGACCTGGCGGTCAACCTCAGCGCGCCGTTCCACCTGTGCCGGGCGGCCCTGCCGCACCTGCTCGACGGGGGCAATATCGTCAATGTCTCCTCGGTCGCCGGGGTCGAGGGCGAGGTCTACTCGGCGGGCTACTGCTCGGCCAAGCACGGACTCGTCGGATTGACCCGCGCGCTGGCGGTCGAGTACACCCGGGAACGCGTGCGGGTCAACGCGGTCTGCCCGGGCGGCATGCTGACCCCCCAGGTCACCGATTTCTCCGCCCCGGATAACGCCGACTTCAAACTGATCATGCGCATCGCCGCCCCTCGGGGCCTAATGGAACCGGTCGATGTGGCCTCGGTCATCGCATTCCTTGCCTCCGATGACGCGGCAGCCGTGCACGGCGCGATCTATGAGATTGACAACGGCAAACTGGCCGGCTGAGACGATCACCCGGCGAAGTGCCGGCGGATCCCGGCCAGCATCTCGGTATGGGCGGCGACCGCCCCGCGCACGGTCACTCCCAGCAGCGGCCGGGGGGCGCTGATCCGGATGCTCTCGGTGAGCCGGGTCCCGCCGTCGACGGGGTCGAAGGACACCCGCGATTGCAGTCGGATGCCGGGGAACTGCATCGCCAGGGACGTCACCGGGCCGTCCACCGGAACCCGGATGATCGCCGTGTAGGTGGCCGGGACGGTCAGCAATCCGACCGGCACCCGGTCTTTGATGCGGTACGTGGTCTCGCGCACACCGTCGGTCGCCGAGTCCGAGATCAGGTTCACCGAAACGATCAACGGATGCACGGCGGCAAGGTTTTTCAGATCGACGTAGTACGCCCGCACCTCATCCGGTGGCGCGGGAATGTGATCGGTGACCGTCCGATCGACGGCTGCACTCACCGTCGTGGCTACTGCGCTGCGGCCTGCAGCACACCGATCTGATCGGGGCAGTAGGTGGTGATCGCCGCACCGAGGAACTGCCACGCCTGCGACTGGGTGGTGTCGCGTTGCAGGTTCCGTGCGACGAACGCCTCGGAGGCGTAGGCGTCGCCGTCGACGCCCCGGGCCAGTCGCTTGCAGGTGATCTTGCCCAGCCAGGCGTTGTAGTCACGCTGCCCGTAGATCCCGTAACCGTGCAACTGATCGGCGAAGTCGGTGTCCGGATCGGCGTGCGCCGGAGCGGCCACCGCGACGGCCGCGACCACGGCACCGAGAACCACCAGGGACCGCCTCCAAAAGCTCATGTCGCCGATTGTATGCCGAACACTTACATGAGCTAATCTTTGGTCGGTGTCAGTTCCACGGTCGCGGGGAATCCAATGGTCAAACTGTTGAGGCGCGGAGCGTCCTCGAACGGTGCGACGCCCCCGGCGGCCCCGAACACCGCGTCTGACAACCACCCCAGGATCCCGTACTTCATCCGCAGGTTCGCCGTGCCGGTCCTGTTGGCCTGGGTCGGCCTCACGGTTCTGGTCACCGTCGCCGTGCCGTCACTGGAGGTGATCGGCGAGACCAAGACGGTGTCGCTGTCACCCGAGGACGCACCGTCGATGAAGGCGATGAAGCAGATCGGCAGGAACTTCGAGGAGTTCAGCTCCAACAGTTCGGCGATGGTGTTGCTCGAGGGCGACCAGCCGCTGGGCGCAGACGCCCACGCCTACTACGCCGAATTGATCAAAAAGCTCAGCGCCGACAAAACCCACGTTCAGCACATCCAGGACTTCTGGGGCGATCCGCTCACAGCGACCGGCGCCCAGAGCGCTGACGGCAAGGCCGCCTACGTCCAGCTCTATCTGGCCGGGAACCAGGGTGAGCACCTGGCCAACGAGTCGGTCGACGCTGTCAACGCAATTGTCAACGCGAGCGCACCGCCGCCCGGGGTCAAGGTGTATGTCACCGGCCCGACGGCGCTGAGCCACGATCAGCGCAAGGCCGGGGACAAAACCATCCCGCTCATCACCGGACTGACCATCACGATCATCTTCGTGATGCTGCTGTTCGTCTATCGCTCGGTGGTCACCGTCGTGCTCGTGCTCTTCATGGTGTTCCTCGAGTTGACCGCCGCGCGCGGCATCATCGCGTTCCTGGCGGATATCGACCTGATCGGTCTGTCCACCTTCGCGGTGAATCTGTTGACCACACTGGCGATTGCAGCGGCCACCGACTACGCGATATTCCTACTGGGCCGTTACCACGAGGCCCGGCAGAGCGGCGAAGACCGCGAAACCGCTTACTACACAATGTATCGCGGCACTGCACACGTGATCCTGGGCTCCGGTCTGACCATCGCCGGGGCGACCTTCTGTCTGCACTTCACCCGATTGCCGTACTTCCGGTCGCTGGGTTTCCCGCTGTCGATCGGCATGCTCGTCGCGGTCTTCGCCGCCCTGTCCCTGGGGCCGGCGGTTATCACCATCGGCAGCCGGTTCGGCCTGTTCGAACCGAAACGGACGTTGAACACCCGCACCTGGCGACGGGTCGGAACCGCCGTGGTCCGTTGGCCCGTGCCGATCCTGGTGGCGTCGGTGGCATTGGCGCTCATCGGATTGCTCGCGCTGCCGTCGTATCGCACCAGCTACAACGACCGCAAATACCTGCCCCCCGAAATCCCGGCGAACCAGGGCTATCTTGCGGCCGACCGGCACTTTCCGCAGGCGCGGATGAACCCCGAACTGCTGATGATCGAAGCCGACCACGACCTGCGTAACCCGGCGGACATGCTGGTCGTCGACAGGGTGGCCAAGAACATCTTCCATATTCCCGGCGTCGGGCGGGTTCAGGCCATCACCCGTCCGCAGGGCACCCCGATCGAGCACACCTCGATCCCCTTCATCATCAGCATGTCCGGAGCCACCCAGCAGCTCAACATGTCCTATCTCCAGGACCGCATGAAGGACATGCTGAAGATGGGCGACGATCTGCAGGCCACCGTCGACAATATGGAGAAGACCTATGCGCTGATGAGCAAGCTCACCGGTGTCACTCACGAGATGGTCATCATGACCAAGCGGATGGTGGAGGACACCAACAGAATCCGCGACAACCTCGCGGAGTTCGACGATTTACTCCGACCTGTTCGTAACTACTTCTACTGGGAACCACACTGTTTCGACATCCCCGTGTGTCACGCGTTCAAGTCGGTCTTCGACAGCCTCGACGGAGTCGACGCACTCAGTGATGATCTCGCCGCGACGGTCGTCGACATGGAGAAACTCGACGTGCTGATGCCGGAAATGCTGACCGTCATGCCGCCGATGATCGCCAACATGAAGACGATGAAGACGATGATGCTCACCATGCAGTCCACCATGGGCGGAATGCAGGACCAGATGGAGGCGATGCAGGAAAACGCCACCGCCATGGGCAGGGCATTCGACGCTTCCAAGAACGACGACTCGTTCTACCTGCCGCCGGAGGTCTTCACGAATCCGGAATTCCAGCGCGGCCTGAAGATGTTCGTCTCACCGGATGGAAAATCGGTTCGGTTCATCATCGCCCACGAGGGTGACCCGGCCACACCGAAAGGTCTGGCCTTGACCGGCAAGATCAAGGACAAGGCCTTCGAGTCCATCAAGGGCACCCCACTGGAGGGTTCCAGGGTCTATCTGGCCGGCACCGCCACGACCTACAACGACCTGCAGAACGCTGCCAACTACGATCTGCTGATCGCCGGAATCGCTGCGCTGTGCCTGATCTTCATCATCATGCTGATCGTGACGCGAAGCGTGGTTGCCGCCGCGGTCATCGTTGGCACGGTGGTGATCTCGCTGGGGTCGGCCTTCGGTATGACGGTGCTGATCTGGCAGCACATCATCGGAATTCCGGTGCACTGGATGGTGATCGCGATGTCGGTGATCATCCTGATGGCGGTGGGTTCTGACTACAACCTGCTGCTGGTATCGCGATTCAAAGAAGAGATCCATGCCGGGCTCAGCACCGGGATAATCCGCGGGATGGCCGGCAGTGGTTCAGTGGTGACCTCGGCGGGCCTGGTGTTCGCGTTCACCATGGCGGCGATGTTGTTCAGTGACCTGAGGGTCGCCGGTCAGGTGGGCACCGCGATCGCACTGGGCCTGTTGTTCGACACCTTGATCGTGCGATCGTTCATGACCCCTGCCATCGCTGCCCTGCTGGGCCCCTGGTTCTGGTGGCCCACCATCGTTCGCCCGCGGCCGGTGCCTGCGCCGTGGCCTTCCCCAGACGCCGTCAGTGCGGCGCCGGACACCGATCGACTTGCGCTCAGCGCGCAGTGAGGAGAATTAAAATTAAGATGACAGGTATGCCGATGATTCGAATTCGACGGGCAGCGATAGCGGTCGCACTGGCCGGGGCGATGGCGGTGGGCGCGGCCCCGGTGCCGGCGTCGGCGGATGCCACTGACGACTACCCGATTCCGTTCCGCATCCTGAACACCTCATGCACCGCGGAGCAGATCATGGCGGCCGTCCGTGACGTCCGGCCGGTCTACTACGAGCGGTACATGATCGACTACAACAACAAGCCCGCCGATGTGCAGCAGGGGGCTCAGGACCGCATCCACTGGTTCTTCTCGATGGATTACGCCGGCCGTCGCCAGTATTCCGAGAACATCGCCACCGACGCGTTCTTCGAGCCGATGTCCTGGAAGTGGCCCAACTGGGCGAAGCTGTTCTTCAACAACAAGGGCGTGGCCGCCCGCGCCACCGACGTATGCGCTGCGTACCCTGCCGACGATATGTCGCTCTGGTCATGGGGGTAGCGACTCCTGCGGTGATCGAGCGCTGGCTCAGCGTCATCGTCGACGGCCACACCGCCGACCTCGATGCCTTGCTGGCCGAGGATGCGGTGTTCTACTCCCCCGCCGTTTTCACTCCCCAGCACGGACGCGCCAAGGCGGCTACCTATCTGCGCGCCGCCGAGCAGATGTTCAGCAATACCGGGTTCCACTACGTCGACATGTGGTTCGCAGACGGCTCCGCGGTTCTGGAGTTCGCGGCCGAGATTGACGGCGTCACGGTCGAGGGCATCGACCTGATCCGCTGGAACACCGAG
Source organism: Mycobacterium sp. (assembly GCF_051006775.1). Lineage (GTDB taxonomy): Bacteria > Actinomycetota > Actinomycetes > Mycobacteriales > Mycobacteriaceae > Mycobacterium. Next base: position 3,559 of record NZ_JBPCSX010000135.1, on the reverse strand, counting down.
GACAGGATCACCTCGGTGAAGGTGATGATCCGCCCGATCAAGGCCCTCCAGGCGGTGGTCTCGCGAATGGCCGAGATTCTGCCGAGCATCTGATCACAGGTTCGTTGCGGCTTTGCCGCACTGAGCTCTGGCTGTGGAAATCCTGAGCGAAGAGTGAGTACAGTGCTCTAGACCCCCTGCCGGGTCACCTTTGCCAGAGTCGCCGAGCAGGAGCGTAGTGATGAGTTCACCCACAGTCGCAGCCGCGTACATCGGCCGAATCGGGGCACTCGCCATCGGATTGGGTATCGGGTTGGGCATCGGAGCCGCCGTGGCATCCGGCACCGCCTCGGCCGATACCGCGACCGCCTCGGACGGGCCCGGTCCAGCGGCCCGCTCGGCCCCGGCGCAGAGCAGAGCATCGGTGACCGCAACGCGTCGCGGTCCCGCCCGGACGGCCACACCCGTCAGCCGCCGGGCGTCGGCCCCCAACCCCGCCGGCCCGGCAGCGGCACGGTCGGCTCGTGCTGCCGCAGTGGTGGCCGCCACGCCCACCACGCTCACCTCGACTCCGGTCGGCTGGGTCACCGGTCAGCGCAATTCGGCCTATCCCGGCATGGCCTGGACCCAGACCAACAACACCCGCTGGGCCAATGTCTACGGCACCGACCTCGGGATCATGTGGTTCAACCCCGACAACGGCAACACCCAGCTGGCCTTCGGCGACACCTTCAGCGGAGCGAACATGAGCGGTGACTGGCGCTCCAACGTGCTGCTGCTCAGCGATGACACCCAGCTGTACGACGGACTGAGCCTGATCAACACCGGCCCGGCCTACCAGTTCATTCCAGCCGCGCGCAATCAGGTGTTCTTCATCGGGTCGGAGACCACCAACATCCCGACCTCGGCGGTCTACACCGACACCAAGAACTACGTCAGCTACATGTCGGTGAAATCCTGGGACACCCCCGGCCGCTGGACCACCAACTACTCGGCCGTGTCGATGTATGACGCGGCGAGCGACAAGTGGGTGCTGCAAACCTCCACCGTCCGCTCTGCAGGCTGGTTCCGCTCGTCGACCCGCTACCGGGCCGGTGACCAGAACTTCCAGCAGATGGCGTATGTGCGCGAGCCGGACAGCAAGGTCGCCCCCGGTGAAACTCAGTTCGTCTACGCGTTCGGAACACCGGCCGGCCGGGCCGGTTCAGCCTTCCTGTCCCGGGTGCCGGAGGGTTCCATCACCGATCTGTCGCAGTACGACTACTGGGACGGCAGCAAGTGGGTCCAGGATCGACCGGCCGTCGCCGCGCCGGTCCTCGGCGACTCACCGAACTCGGCGGGATTGTTCGGTTTCGTCCGCGATATCGCCAACAACCCGAACTTCTTCGGCGGCTGGTTCGCCGGCCTCGTCGGCGCCAAGACCGGTGGCAACGTGAGCGAGATGTCGGTGCAGTACAACGAGTATCTCGACAAGTACGTGGTGCTCTACGGCAACGGCGCCAACAACGTGATCCTGCGGACCGCCGACACCCCGGAGGGTCCGTGGTCGGATCCGGTCACCATCGCGACCTCGCTGACCTACCCCGGTCTGTACGCGCCGCTGATCCATCCGCTGTCCGGCACCGGTGATCTCACCGATGCCACGGGCAATCCCGACGTCAGCACGCTGTACTGGAACATGTCGATCTGGAGCAACTACAACGTGGTGCTGATGAAGACCGATCTGACCCCGCTGAAGCCCGTCGTGGTGTAGCCGCAGGTGAATCTCGACGCCCGGGTCTGGGCAGCTGCCGCCGCACTCGGGATGGGCGCGGCGATCGCCGCCGCGGCACCGGCCGCAGCCGACGGCACCGACGCCCCCGTAACACGCGCGAAAGCCCCAGCCGCCAAAGCGGTTTCGAGCCACCACCGCACCGCACGATCCGGGACCTCTCCGGCACCGTCGGTTCGTCCCGTCGCACTGAGTCCGTTCAGTCTGAGCAGCCGGGGTACCGGGGCCGCCGAACTCAGCGGAATCACCTACGCCGGCGGTACCACCTACTACTCGGTGGGCGACAACGGCGCAAAGTCGATCTGGGGGCTCTACACCTCGCTGGGCTCCCCACCCGCCGGGATCAGATCGGGATTCGTCTCATCGGGAATCGCCGCGCCGGCACTGGGGCGCGACTCCGAAGGAATCGCCCTGACACCGTCGGGTAGCAGCGTCTGGGTCGCCGACGAGATCGACTCCACCATCACCGAATTCAGTCTGACCGACGGCTCGAAAGTCGGCTCCGTCGCCGTTCCCGACATCTACCGCCCCGCCAATGTTCAGGGCAACTTCGGCCTGGAATCACTGGCATACGGTGCGGGCGCGCTGTGGACCGGCAATGAGGAGGCTTTGCGCTCCGACGGGTCACTGTCGAGCACCACGGTCGGCAGTTGGGTCCGGATCCAGAAGTTCACCGGTTCCGACTTCACCCCCGCCGCGCAGTACGCCTACCGGACCGATCCCATCTCCGAACTGTCGCCGTTCACCGACGCCGAGCGCAGCGGCCTGGTCGACGTGGTGGCGTTGCCAGATGGCCGGGTGCTGAGCCTGGAACGGGAACTGGGCGGGTTCCTACCGGTCTTCCGATCGCGGCTGTACGCGATCGACTTCACCGACGCGACCGACGTCTCGAACGTTCCCAGCCTGACCGGCGGCGGTTTCACCGCGGTCACCAAAACGCTGCTGTGGCAGGGATATTTCGCGCTCACCAACTTCGAAGGCATAGCCCTCGGCCCACTACGCTCCGACGGCTCCTACAGCCTGCTGCTGGTGTCCGACGACGGCAGCGGCATCCTCGGTCAGCGACAAACCCTGCTCACCCTCACCCTCGACGGCCAGATCATCCAGGTCTAGCCGCACTGATCCAGCACTCGGACGATCGCGTCGTGCTCCGCCTGGGTCACCCAGAGTCCGTAGGCGGATTTCACGTCGACGATCCGTGACACATAGACGCATCGGTAGGACTTGTCGGGCGGTAACCACGTCGCCGCATCACCATTGCCCTTCTGCGTGTTGATCCATCCCAGGGTGGCCTGCAGGTTGCGCGGATCGTTGGCGAATTCCTGCCGCCGCATCTCGTCCCACTGCGCCGCGCCCTTCTGCCAGGCATCCGACAGCGCCACCATATGGTCGATCTGGACCAACGCGGAGGTTTCCTCGCCACGCAGGAAGTCCACCGATGTCCCGGTATAGGGGTCGTTGAGAACGCCGCTGAGCACCACACACCCGTTGCTCACAACGTCGACCAGGTCGCGGCGCAACATGTCGTTGCGGGTGTCGCACCCGTTGTGACCACCGGCGACGTTGACATCGTCGGTCCAGGCATCACCGAATTCACTGCGGCTGTAGCCGGATTTCGGTGCGCGGCCCTTGATTTCGAGGCCGTCGAGTTCGGCGCGGATATCCCCGAGGGGATCCGCCGTCACCGGCGGCGCGGTGAACACGAACCCGGCGACGAGCATCGCGGCCAGCGCCAGCCGCCGAAGCGCTATCCCCACCAGAACGCCGTCGCGATCGCGATATAGAGGGCGATCAGCACCGCCCCCTCGA
>NZ_JBPCSX010000134.1:0-6324 GCF_051006775.1 Mycobacterium sp. | reverse complement strand
AGTTGCCGCGCAACCCGACCGGCAAGATCCTCAAGCGGGAATTGCGTCAGATCGAGGTCAGGTGAGGCAGGCCTAAGGGTCGCGGGGCAGGCCGAGCAGCCGCTCGGCGATGATGTTGAGCTGCACCTCCGAAGTGCCGCCGTAGATCGTGGTCGCACGGCTCGCGAGCAGGTACTCAGCCCACCTGCCCTGCACCGAGTCGGGCTCCCAGATGGCGCCGTCGGCACCGAACGAGGAGACCACGAATTCGGCGTAGCCCTGGCCGGTGCGCATCGACAGCAACTTGGAGATTGCCGCCGAGGGCATCGCGTCGCCGCCCGCCAACGTGAGCAGCGTCGAGCGCATGTTCAGCAGTTTGGCGGCGTGCCCCTCGGCGATCAGCTCGCCGGCGCGGTGATGGCCGATCTGGTCGAAGTGGCCCTCGGTGACGAACTCGACGAAACGGTTGAGATTCGGCAGGAATCCGGGCTCGTCACTGCCGATCGAAACGCGTTCTGCGGTAAGGGTATTGCGGCTCACCTCCCAGCCGCGGTCGACCTCGCCGAGCACCAACTCGTCCGGAACAAACACATCGTCGATGAACACGGTGTTGAACAACGCATTGCCGGTCAGTTCGCGCAGCGGCTTGACCTCCACACCTTCGCTCTGCATGTCGAGCAGGAAGTAGGTGATGCCATTGTGTTTAGGAGCGCTTGGGTCCGTCCGTGCCAGCAGGGCTCCCCATCGGGAGAACTGCGCGGCCGTGGTCCAGATCTTCTGCCCGGTGATCCGCCAGCCGCCGTCGACCTTGGTGGCCTTGGTGGACAGGCTCGCCAGATCCGATCCTGCGCCGGGCTCGGAGAACAGCTGGCACCAGATCAACTCGCCACGGAAGGTGGGCGGGAGAAAGCGTTGCTGCTGCTCATCGGTGCCGTAGGTAACGATGGACGGAATCAGCCAGGCGGCGATACCCATGTTGGGTCGTTTGACCCGGCCGGCGGCGAACTCCTGGGAAATGATGATCTGTTCGATCGGGGCGGCTGCGCGGCCCCAGGGCAGCGGCAGGTGCGGCTGCACCCAGCCGCCCTCGGCGATGGCGGCGGCGCGCTGCTCGCGCGGGATGGCCTTGAGCGCATCGACTTCCGCGCGGATCTCGGCCCGCAGCTTCTCAGTGGCCGGGTCGAGGTCGATCTTGACCTCCCGCATCCCGGTGCCGGTCGCGGAGTCGAACACCTGCTGCGCGTATTCGGTGGAGCGGCCGAACGCCGACACCAGGGCCAGTGCGCGGCGGTAGTACACGTGGGTGTCGTGCTCCCAGGTGAATCCGATGCCGCCGTGCACCTGGATGCAATCCTGGGCGCAGTGCTGTGCGGCCACCGGGGCGAGTGTGGCGGCTACCGCGGCTGCGAACACATAGGCGGTCTCGGAATTGCTCCAGCCCTTCTCGGCGGCCTCGTCGAGGGCCCGCGCAGCGTCCCACACCGCTGCGGTCGCCCGCTCAGTGGTGGCGATCATCGCCGCGCACTTGTGTTTGATGGCCTGGAACTGGCCGATCGGCCGACCGAACTGCTCGCGGATCTTGGCGTACTCCGAGGCGGTGTCCGTCGCCCACCGCGCGATGCCGATGGCCTCGGCGGACAACAGCGTGGTGATGATCGCCCGTCCGGTCTCCTGGGACAGGTTCGACAGCAGCGCGTCGGAGCGGATTTCGATCCCGTTCGCCCGCACGTGTGCGACCGGGTGTAGTGGGTCCACCGAACGCAGCGCGGTGATCTCCAGCGCGGACGCGTCGAGCACTGCCCATTCGATACCGCCGTCGATTGCGACCGGGAGCACCAGGATCTCGGCCTGCGCGGCGCCGGGAACCGAGCGGGCCTCGCCCCGGATCACGCAGGTGTCCCCGTGCCGGTCGGCGGTCAGGTCGGACTCCAGCGCGTAGACGGCGATCGTCTCGCCGGCGGCCAGCTTGCGCAGCACCGCTGCGCCCGGATGATGGGCGGAGATCAGCGCGCTGGCTATTGCCGACGGGATGAACGGCCCCGGCGCAGCCGCGTAGCCGAACTCCGCGATCGCGATCGCCAGTTCCAGCAGTCCGGCGCCTTGGCCGTCGACCGACTCGGCCAGATGTAGGGCCTGCAGACCCTGCTCGGTCGCGCCCTGCCAGTACACCGGCGGGTTCTGCACAGGCGCCTCAAGGGCTGCATGGAGAACTTCCGGTGGTGCGACCTTCTCGAGAAGGGATCGCACTGACTTCGCCAGTTCGACGTGCTCGGACTCGATCGCTATGGGCATGGGTGGCCGTCTTCCCTCGTTGCGATTTACCGTACTTACTAACCGGTGGGTTGGGACCGAGGGTACTACTCGTCCGCCGCCGCTCGATCGGGCCTTGGGGCGGCTCGCAATGCGACCACCAGGGCTGCGCAGAGAACCATGATCACTCCAACCGTCCACATACCGGCCCGGTTGCTTCCGGTGAGATCCGACAGCACCCCCGTCACATAGGGCGCGGCGAAACCTCCGAGGTTGCCCAGCGAGTTGATCAGCCCGATTCCGCCCGCGGCGGCGGCGCCGGTGAGGAATCGCGGCGGCAGCGTCCAGAAGATGGGCAGGGCACTGAAGACCCCCATCGCCGCGATGATCACCGGGATCATCACCGCGACCGGATGCTGGAGATACAAGGCAACCGGAATCGCCAGGCCGCCCACCGCAAGCGGGATGGCGACATGCCACACATGCTCGCGGGTGCGGTCAGCGTGCCGAGACCACAGGAACATCGCAAGAGCGGCGAAGACATAGGGAATCGCGGTGATGAGCCCCACCTGGAGGATGGATAGCTGCATCCCGAATGTCTTCCGGAATCCGGCGATGATCGTCGGCAGGAAGAATGCCAGTGCGTACAGGCCGTAGGCCACGCCGAAGTAGACCAACGCCAGCGCCCACACCCGCGGACTGGTCAAAACCCGGCGCAGAGGGAAGTGGTAGGTCTCGGCAACCTCGCGTTCCTCGGCGGCAAGCACACCGATGAGCCAGCGTCGCTCGTCCTCCGCCAACCAGTGCGCATCAGCCGGGCGATCGGTGAGATAGAACCAGCAGATGATTCCGAGTATCACCGCGGGCAGTCCGACGCAGATCATCATGACCCGCCATCCGGACAGTCCGAAGGCTCCGTGTCCGGCCTGAATCAACCACGCCGCCAACGGTGTTCCGATGGCGGAGGCAATCGGAATCGCGAGCATGAACACCCCGACGATGCGGGCCCGGTAGGCCGCCGGAAACCAGTGACCGAGGTAGAAGATGACACCCGGGAAAAGTCCGGCCTCGGCGACGCCGAGTAGGAAGCGCAACGCCAGCAGTGATCCGGCGTTGGGAGCGAAGGCGATGGCGACCGCGACGATCCCCCATGACACCGCGATACGCGCCAGCCAGCGTCGGGCGCCGAACCGCACCAATGCCAGATTCGAGGGGACCTCCACCAGCACGTAGCCGATGAAGAAGATGCCCGACGCCAGACCGAACATGGTCGCCGACAGTTGCAGATCGGCGCTGACTTCGGCTTTGGCGATACCGAGGTTGGTGCGATCCAGATAGTTGACGAAGTACAGCGCCATCAGCAGTGGCACCAGCCGGATGGTGACCCGGCGCAGCGTACGGGCCTCCAGCGATCGCTCACTTGGCGAGTCGGACGCCTCACTTGGCGAGTCGAACACTGTGCCTCCCGTTGACGACGTTGATCAGATCCTGACCGTCACGCAGCCGACGGCAATTGTCCACCGCCTGATCCAGATAGCGACGCATGGTGTCCTGGGTGTACCAAACCACGTGCGGTGTGACGACGACATTGTTCAGAGCCAGCAGGGGATTGGTGGCCGGCACCGGTTCAACGGCGAATACGTCGAGCCCGGCCGCGGCCAGCCTGCCGGAGCGAAGCGCCTCGACCAGCGCCGCCTCATCGACCACCCCGCCGCGGGAGGTGTTGACCAGCAGGGCTCCCGGCTTCATCAAGGCCAGCGTGGACCGATTGATCAGCTTGTCGCTCGCCGGCGTCAGCGGAAGATGCAGGCTGACGATGTCGCTGGCTGCCAGCAGTTCGGCCAGCGGCCGCCAGCCCGGGGTGCCGTTGTCGCGGGTACTGGTGTGCAGCACCTCGGCGCCCATTGCGGCGACGATCCGCTCGACTCGGCGGGCGATATTGCCGTAGCCGACCAGGCCAACGGTGCACTCGCCGATGTCGCGAACCGTCTCGCCCAGCGTGGGATCGGTCGGCCATCCGCGGCCGGTGCGGGTCGCGCTGTCGGACTCCAGCAGCCGGCGCATCGCGGCCAGCATCAGTAGGACCGTGCCCTCGGCGGCCGACGGTGCGTTGGCGCCCGGCATATTCGCCACCGCGATACCCGATTCGGTGGCGGCGTCGACGTCGATGGTGTTCACCCCGGCGCCGAGTTTGTGCACCAGCCGCAGCCGTGTGCCGCGGCGCAAGTCCGTTCCGGATAGAGGACGGAGCACATGCCACACCACGTCCGCCCAGGGGAGTTCACGCCGCAGGGTTGCGTCGTCATCCTCGTGACACCACCGGATATCAAGCCAATCTGACTGAGGCTCAACGATATCCAGCACGGTAGCGCCAGGAATGAAGTGTGCCAGAACCCTGACGGACGAACTTACCGCCATCGCCGGCCGATCCATTCGGCTATGACGTCGGCCTGTTTGTCACGGGCCCCCGATGTGGTGAAGTAGTGATCGGTGTCGATCGAGCACGAGGTCGCGTCGGTGCTCGCCAGTGCGGCGGCGATTCGGGCAGCGTCAGACGGGAATACCCCGGTGTCGCGGTCGGCGTTGATCACCAGAGCGGGGCAGGTGATCCGCGCCAGGTGCGGTTCGGCCCGGGTCTGGGCGGTCTCCATGCTCCACATGCCCAGCCAATTGCGCAGCGTGCAGGCCGCGGCGATGCCCCGGGGAGAACGGTTGGCCGCAATCGGCACACCGGCGTAACTCATATTCGGCTCGCGGCCGGTGGGCTCGAGGGTGGGGTCCACCATTCGCGGGTCAGCCCAGGTGCGCATCACGGTGAAGGGTCGGTCGGAGAATCCCGCGGCCCGGACTCGGATCAGTTCATCGCGCGCCCAGTCGGTGATCTTCTGATTGCGGGCCACCTGGGCGGCCCGGTAGCGGTCGACGAACTCGGCGGAGAACGGCGGTCCGTTGCGGTCGTCGAACAGGTCGAGGTCCGGATCGCTGGGGACGGGATCCCTCTCGTCGATGACGGCACCGTCCATCCACGCGGTCAGCACATCGGGCCGGCCCGGGTGGGCGGCGCTGGAGATGTACCCGTCGGCTGCCGGGAGATCCTCAAGACCGGTGGCCGGACGCATGCCCGCCAGTGCGGTCACGTTGGGTTCCACCGCCTGTGACTGGTAGGCGGCCATCAGCGAGCCGCCACCGGAATTGCCGAGCAGCACGACGGTCTCCACGCCCTGGGTCTCGCGCAGCCACCGCACCCCGACACCGATATCGACGAGTGCGTGATCGAGCAGGAAACTGCTCTCGAAGCCCCGGAAGCGGGTATTCCACCCGAGGAAGCCGAACCCGCGGGCAGCGAGGAAGTCGGCGATGTAGTGCTCGGAGAAGTCGATTTGATAGTGCGTGGCGATCAACGCGATCTTCGGACGGGCGCCCCCGAGGCGGTGGTAGAGCCCCTGGCACGGATGACCGCCCGCCCCGGCGCGCGGCGCCGTGGGGGACGGCAGTCCGACGAACTCGCGGACGACTCCGGGCGGCGCCATGACACAAGACCATATTCGCCGGACCCCCGCACGCCTAGAATCGGGGCAATCGAGGAGGCGCGCCATGATCAAGCCCGAGTTCCCCAACCGAGAATTCGAACTCAGCGGAATCAACCACGTCGCTCTGGTGTGTTCGGATATGCAGCGCACCGTGGACTTCTACACCGGTGTGCTGGGGATGCCGCTGATCAAATCGCTGGACCTGCCCGACGGTATGGGACAGCACTTCTTCTTCGACGCCGGCAACGGCGATTGTGTCGCCTTCTTCTGGTTCGCCGGAGCCCCGGACTCCGAAATCGGGGAGACCATCCCGGCTGCCTTGCCGGGCGTCGGCGATATCGTCACCGCGGTCGGTTCGATGAACCACCTCGCCTTCCACGTGCCGGCCGAACGGTTCGATGACTACCGGCAGCGCCTGATCGACAGGGGCGTCCGAGTCGGCCCGGTACTCAACCACGACAACAGCCCGCAGCAGGTTGCGCGGACCATGCAACCAGGGGTCTATGTCCGATCGTTCTACTTCACCGATCCAGACGGGATCCTGCTGGAGTTCGCCTGCTGGACC
>NZ_JBPCSX010000133.1:0-7833 GCF_051006775.1 Mycobacterium sp. | reverse complement strand
GCGTCGAGCTGGGGATGGCCGCGACCGGCTGCGCCGTGACCGGTGCGGGCGCCGCCGCGGCGGTGGGCGTGGGTGCCGGGACGACAGCGGCCTGTTGCTGGTCGGCTGCGGCGCTGGGCTTGAGCACTGAGGCGAGGATTTGACCCAGATTCGGCAGCGGCGCTTTGTCATTGGCGCCGACGGGCTTGTGGCCGATGGGCCGGCTCAGCGGCGCGATCTTGCCCGGGCTGGGGATCTGAACGTCCTGGCCGGGCAGCGGTTGAGCCTGTGCGGCCGCGCCCGAGCAGCCCTCAGCGGTGGCGGTCGGTGCAGTGAGCCCTGCGCACAGCACGGGGACAAGCACCCACGCCATCCAGGACGCGGGACCATGTGATGACACGACGCACCTTCCGTTCACAGCCGACAGCAGTGGCTGTCTGGTGTGACGCTAGGGGCGAATGTGGCGTATGCGACCGGCCGCAGGTGAATGGGTATGCGTTCGTGACCGTGTCGAAACCCGACGCGATCCGGTGCCCGCGTTTGAAAGGCCGGGTTGACGCCGCCGTCTATACCCGACCTGGGAATCAGGAATCATTCATATGTCTTCTCTATGAGTTTCGTGACCTGACCACCGGTTATTCCTAGGCTCGGAGATGCCGAGGCACACACGACAGCGCCTCACCGAATGAAAGGGAACACCATGGCTTCATTCCTCACCGCCGCCATCCTGGCCGGTGCCGCAGCGGCGGCCATCGCGCTGGCCCCGACGGCCGGCGCCGATACCCCGCCGAGTCCGTGCCGGGGTGCGGCCTGCACGGATAGCGGCCCCGGGAAAAACCCGGTGAATACCGCCAAGAAGAACCCGCTGGATACCACGTTCTCCAATGACCTGCCGACGGGCTGGAAGAACGACGCACAGTGGGCGCGGCCCGGGCCCGCCAGCTCCAATCCGTTCGGCTCCGGTCCGCGGCCGCCGGTCGTCGCACTGGACTAGCGGTGTGCCCGCCTCGGAGCGACAACTGGGTCACCTGACCAAGCCCCACCCAGGTTGTCGCTCTGAGGCGGGCAGGAAGGTGGGTTATTCCTCGAGTATCGCGAGACGCCGTCAGTCGGCAGATCCGCGAGCACTCACCAGCCGCGGTCCCAGTGTTTCGTAGACCGCGCCGATCCCGTCGCGGGCGAAGGTGGAACCGGCCGGCCAGAACTCCCGGTACCAGTCGGTGGTCACCAGGTTGACGTCATTCTTGAAGTCCACCCGCATCCACTGCTGAACCGCCGGATGCACGTTGAACATGAACTCCTCGTTGCTGCGCGTGCCGATGGTGAGGATGCCGGTGATGTAGTTGATGACGCTGGGCGTGGGCTCGCCGAACATGCCCCGGATCGCCGTGGGCGCGCGGTTGGCGAGGTTGTTCTCGTTGCCGTCAAACAATGCCGGCACGGACTGCACATTGGGCCATATCAGATCCACGGTGTCATCGGGCCAGAGGTTGTCGTCGGCGGCGACGACGGCGGCGTTGTTGTAGACGACGATCACGTTCTTGTTCATCGCCCACAGGTCGGCAAGTGTCGCCGAGATGCCCACTGCGCGAGGAACCATCCGCGACCCGAAGGCCGTATCCATCTGCGCGATGACCTCGGCGTGGGTCACCGGGGTGAAGTTGTGGATGCCCTGGATATAGATGATGAGCGCTTCGGTGGGATGTTCGGTGGCGAAGGCGGCGATATCGTCGACGGCATCAGCGAAGAGCACCGAGCGCAATCCGTGTTCGAGGTAGACCTGACCGTCGGGCTCGTTGGTCAGCCGCAGATCGACATAGCGGATGCCATCGGTGAACTGCGCGTAGAGATCGTTGGACTGGGTCTTGCCCCAACCGGCGGCGACCGGCTTGACGATGAGGTCCTGCAGGAAGCCGGGAAGCTCTGTGAGGAAACCGAATTGGGCCGCACCCGTCAGCGCCCACGGCGAGGTCGGGGTGATGCCGTAGCTGCCCGAGTCGTGCGTCCCGGGGATCGGCAGCTGCGTCAGTGGCAACGTCGACAGCGCCGGCAGATCGCCCATCCAGTTGGCCAGGTCGACGTTCATCGGCCCGACCGCGTCGACGCTGTAGCCGAACGTCACCGACTGCGGCCGGTTCGCCGACAGGTCGCCGCCGGCGGCGTCGAGGAAATTCAATCCCTCATTGGTGTAGGACAACGCCTGCAGCCGAACCGGACTGCTGGCCGGATCACCCGGGTCAAGCGGCGCGGCATCGCGGTAGAAAATCTTGTCCGGCTGCTCGCAGGCGTCTTCGTAGGCGCACCCGGGCGCATCGGTGGGCGCGGTACCGCCGTACTCGAGTTGCACCCAGGCGTCGGTGAGGCCGTTGACGGCGGCGAACTGACTCAGCGTCTGTCCCGGATCGGAGTACAGCTGGCCGAAATCGCCGGTGACGATCACCGCGCGGCCGATGGAGTGCGCCCCGATGAACGCCGACAGCTGGGCGATCTCGTCGTTCGTCAGTAAACCGCCGCTGGTGTCGACGTTGTAGACGTCCACCGAGGAGCCGCCCGGAATGTGCTGACGGGTGTAGGTGAACCCGCCGGGGTTGAGCAGGTTCGGCCGGGTGCTCCACTGCTGGCGGTCAAGACTCTCGATGTCGTAGGCGGACAGTGAGTTCAGCCCGTCGGAGAACGGCATCCCCAGCGGCCACGCCGAGGTGGGCACCTGCGGTGCGGTGCGGTCCGGAAACAGCGCGCCCGCGATCAGCAACCGGTGGTAGGCCACGTCCTGCTGGACGTTGACGATGTCGAAAGCGTTTATCCGCGAACCGATCTGGGGGGTGTTGGTGACCCGCGGCCAAGCGCCCGCAGAGATCGGGAACGGCAGATCGGAGATGTTGTAGGTCAGCACCGTGAACTCGCCGACGATGTCCTCGGTGCGGCCGGCGGTGTTATTGAACACCGTCACCGTCGCGGTGCTCTGATGTCCACCGAGCAGGCTGGTGTCATCGCTGACCACATAGGAGAAGGTGTCGGTGCCGACGAAGTCCTCGTCGGGTGTGTAGGTGAACGTGCCCGCGGTGTTGTCGACGGTCACCGTCCCGCGCTCCGGACCACCGGGCAGCCCCTTGACCGGCACCGAGAAGAGCAGCCGGTTGCCGTCGGCATCGGCGGCGGTGAACGCGATGGCGCCGCTGCTGACTCCGGCGGCCAGGTCCAGATCGACCTGCATCGGGGCGGCGACCGGGCTGGCGTTGAAGAAGATCCGCCTCACCTCCGGCGGCAGGATGCTGCCGCTGCGCCACGGGTAGAGGTTGGCGAAGGTGTCGACCCACACCTTGGCGTCGGCCAGGAACTCCTGCACCGGGTTGGCCGGTATGACCACGTTGACGGAGCGACGGGTGACGGCCGAGCGCGCGGCGCGCGCAACCGGGGGCGTGACTGTCGCAGCCGTGCGCGTGAGCGACGCTCCGACCGGGCGGCCGGGGATCCGTTTCGGCAGAGTCGTCGTGGCCCTCGGTGTGCTCGGGCGTGCAGCGGATGCGGAGCGCGGTGACGCGTCGCTCTGGTCGGCATCGGCCGACGCGGTGCCGAACGCCTGCGGCCCGGCCAGCGCAAACCCCAGCGCTACCGCCGCGGCCCAGGTCCTCGGATTGTTCACCGACATCGACGCAACGATAACGTGTGGCCGCTAACCCTTGGCCAGGCTGCGCTCACGCAGGCTGTCGTAGATCGGCGGTGACCCGACGAGGTAGGCCACCAGCACCGCCGAGGCCGTCGCGGCCAGCATCGGGATGATCGCCGCGGTCGAGGCCGTCATCTCGATGACCAGCACCACCCCGGTCACCGGCGCCCGGACCGTGGCACCGAAGAACGACGCCATGCCCACCACCGCCATCGGAATCGCCAGAAAGGCAATGTCTCCCGGCCACACCAGGTTCAGCACGCCGACGAACAGCACACCCCACAGTGCCCCGACCGCCAGCATCGGCGCGAACAGCCCGCCCACCACCGGCGCCGAATAGGACAGCGGGCCGGCCAGGAACCGCAGCACCAGGTAGCCGGCGATCACCATCAGCAGCAGCCGCTCACCGCCGAGCAGCATCTGAGTCAGCTCCTCACCGCCGCCCACCGCGTGCGGGTAGATCACCATCACCATGCCGATGATGGCGCCGATGATGCTCGCCTTGGCGACGCCGGGGATCCGCCGCATCGCGCTCACATGGTCCAGGAACCAGAGCACCAGCCGGTTGTAGGCGGCGCCGAGACATCCGGTCAGCAGGCCGAACACCGCGAACAGCGGAAGCCACGCCAGATTCGGTTCCTCGAAGTCCCCCAATCGGAATTCGGCGTGATCGCCCAGGATCAGCCGGGCGCACCCGACCGCCGTCGCCGCGGCGAACACCGTCGCCAGCACGGTCTTGATCCGGAACGACCGCGTCACCTCCTCGAGGGTGAACATGGTGCCGCCGATCGGCGCATTGAACGCGACGGCAAGGCCCGCCCCGCCCAGTGCGGTCTGCATCATCCGGACATCGGTGTCGGGAAGACCGGCCCGCCGTCCCGCCTGGGCGCCGATCGCCGCGCCCATGTGCACCGTCGGACCCTCACGGCCCAGCACCAGACCGGAGCCGATGGCCAGCAGTCCGCCGATGAACTTCGCCGGCAGCACGCGGATCGCCGGCGGCGGCACCTGGCCGCGGTAGGCGGCTTCGACATGTTGGATGCCGCTGCCGGCGGACAGCGGCTCCCACCGCACCACCAGGGCGGCCAGCGTGGCGCCGAACGCCGCGGCGGCCACCGGTATCAGCCAGCCCGGCCCGGGCAGCTGGTGCGCCCACTCCACGACGTGCAGCCGCAGCTGGTCGGCGGCTTGGAGCAACCAGCGGAAGGCGCCGCCGATGAAACCGATGGCCGCGCCGGCGATGGTCGCCGTCCCGCAGATCCGTACCGCGCCCCGGATGGAGTCATCGGGGGTGTCGGGCATCTGCGCATCGTAGGTGCTGCAAATCCGTTCCGTGAACCGCCGAACCGGGGAACACTGTCCCCGACCGCAGTTTCGGCGAACGACGGAGACAACGATGACGACTGGGGAGCCCATGCAGCTCGGGATGGTCGGTTTGGGCCGGATGGGCGCCAACCTGGTGCGGCGCCTGATGCGCGATGGGCACCGCTGCGTGGTCTATGACGTCAACCCGGACGCGGTCACGGCCCTCGAGGCCGAGGGCGCCACCGGAGCGTCGTCGCTGGAGGATTTCGTCGCCAAACTCGACAAGCCCCGGGCCATGTGGCTGATGCTGCCGGCGGCGATCGTGGATCCGACGCTGGAGAAGCTGATCCCGCATCTGGAACCCGATGATGTGGTGATCGACGGCGGCAACTCCTACTACCGCGACGACATCACCCGAGCACATCACCTGGCGGAGAACAAGATCCACTACGTCGACGTCGGCACCAGCGGTGGGGTGTGGGGTCTGGAACGCGGCTACTGCCTGATGATCGGCGGCGAGGACGAGGTGGTGACCCGTCTCGATCCGATCTTCACAACCATCGCGCCGGGTATCGGCGATGTCGAGCCCACCCCGGGTCGCACCCGCACCGGCGGCACCGCGGAACAGGGCTATCTGCACTGCGGCCCCAACGGCGCGGGGCACTTCGTGAAGATGGTGCACAACGGAATCGAGTACGGGATGATGGCCGCGATCGGCGAGGGCCTTTCGGTCATCAAGCACGCGAACGTCGGCAAGCAGACCCACGCCGTCGACGCCGAAACCACGCCGCTGCGTGACGCGTGGGCCTACCAGTACGACATCGATGTCGCCGAGGTGGCCGAGGTGTGGCGACGCGGCTCGGTGGTCAGCTCCTGGCTCGTCGACCTCACCGCGTCCGCCCTGGCCCGCTCCCCCGAGCTCGAGGAGTTCAGCGGTCGGGTCTCCGATTCCGGCGAGGGCCGCTGGACGGTGCACGCCGCCGTCGACGAGGGCGTGCCGGCCTCGGTCATCACCACTGCGCTCTACCAGCGCTTCGAGTCCCGGGACCTCGGCGATTTCACCGCCAAGGTGCTCTCGGCCATGCGCAGCGAATTCGGCGGCCACGCCGAGAAGAAATAGCGACACACGGCGTATCTTCAATTCCATGGCTGACTCCGACGTCGATCAGGCTCTGAAACTCGCGACCGGCAACACCTCGTCGCTCATACCGCAGGAACGCACCATCGAGCAGGAGCGCCTGCACCGCAAACAGAACCTCGCCGCGGCGTTCCGATTGTTCAGCCGCTACGGGTTCGACGAGGGTGTGGCCGGGCATATCACCGCCCGCGACCCCGAGCTCACCGATCACTTCTGGGTGAACCCGTTCGGCATGTACTTCGGGCACATCAGGGTCAGCGATCTGCTGCTGGTGCGCCACGACGGTGTGGTCGTGCACGGCGATCTGCCGGTGAACCAGGCGGCCTTCGCCATCCACTCCCAGGTGCACGCCGCCCGCCCCGACGTGATCGCCGCGGCGCACTCACACTCGGTGTACGGCAAGTCGTGGTCGTCGCTGGGCCGGCTGCTGGATCCGATCACCCAGGACGCCTGCGCCTTCTACAACGACCACGTGCTCTTCGACGCCTACTCCGGTGTGGTGCTCGATCTCGAAGAGGGCAAGCGCATCGCGCACGCCCTGGGCGATAACAAGGCCGCCATCCTGCGCAACCACGGTCTGCTCACCGTCGGCCACTCCGTCGAGGAGGCCGCCTGGTTCTTCATCGCCATGGAGCGCAGCTGCCACGCCCAGTTGATGGCCGAGGCCGTCGGCACCCCGGTCCTGATCGACCCGGAAATGGCCGAGCTCACCCGCAGCCAGGTCGGCAATCACATCGCCGGCTGGTTCAGTTTCCAGCCGCTGTTCGCCGCCATCACCCGCGATCAGCCCGATCTGTTCGACTGACGTGCAGATCACCGATCACGTCTTCGTCGTCACCGGTGCGTCGTCGGGGATCGGGCTGTCCACCGCGGAGGCGCTGGCCGCCCGCGGCGCGAAGGTGGCACTGATCGCCCGCAACACCGCGGCGTTGCAGGCGCTCTCGGCGCGCCTCCCGGGCAGTCTGGCGGTCACGGCGGACGTCACCGATTTCCCGGCGTTCACCGCGGCCATCACGGATATCCACCGTCACTACGGCCGGCTGGACGGCCTGATCAACAATGCCGGCCGCGGCTACGGCGCATCAGTGGAAACGATTGACCCGCAAGCGTTTACCGATATCTTCACCCTCAATGTGCTGGCGCCGATCGTCGGCATGCAGGCCGTCATTCCGATCATGCGCGCCGCCGGCTCCGGGGTGATCATCAACGTCAACTCGGGCACCTCGTTCATGACCATCCCCGACTACAGCGTCTACTCCGCGTCCAAGCGCGCACTGATCGGCATCACCCAGACCGCCCGCGGGGAATTGGCCGGCGACGGCATCGTGGTCAGCGAGGTCTATCCGGGGATGACCGCGACCGACTTCGGCAAGAATCGCCTCGGCGCCGGTGGTGACACCACCGACTACTCCGTCGGCGATCCGCCGGAGGTGATCGCCGAACTCATCGTGGGGGCCATCGAGGGCGGCGAGGCGCAGTACTTCGTCAACGATTTCCTGCGGAAGCTGGCGGGCGCCTGAGCGCGGTACCGCCGCTCAGTATCTGTCGATCGCCGGCGGCGCCGGTGCGGTCAGTCCGGCCGGCCCGAGGTTCTTGTCGAAGGCCGCCTTCCATGCGCCGTCGGCCTCCATCTTGGCCAGCGCGTCATTGATCTTGGCCCGCAACTCGGAGTCGCCCTTCTTCAGTCCGATTCCGTAGCGTTCCTGTGAGAACGGCTGACCGGCGATCTTGAACTCACCGGGGG
>NZ_JBPCSX010000132.1:0-7004 GCF_051006775.1 Mycobacterium sp. | reverse complement strand
CGGCGCCTTGCGGGCCTTCTTCAGGCCGTACTTCTTGCGCTCGATGGCACGCGGATCGCGGGTCAGGAAGCCGGCCTTCTTCAGCGCCGGCCGGTCCTCCGGCTGAACCAGGATCAGCGCCCGTGCGATGGCGAGGCGCAACGCGCCGGCCTGGCCGGACGGGCCGCCACCATCGAGGTGGGCGAAGATGTCGAAGCTGTCCACCCGGTCGACGGTCACCAGCGGCGCCTTGATGAGCTGCTGGTGCACCTTGTTCGGGAAGTACGCCTCCAGCGAGCGCCCGTCGAGGTTGAACTGTCCGGTGCCCGGCGTCAGCCGAACCCGCACGACAGCCTCCTTGCGGCGACCCACGGTCTGGATCGGGCGGTCGATGATCACCGGCTCGCGGGGAACCTTGACCGGCTCCGCCACCGTCTCGGTGACGACCTCAGCGGCGTCGTCGGCACCGAGGTCAGCGTCGGTGGCCTCGATCTCGGTCTCTGTCACGTTCTCTTCGGTCACTGGGCCACCTGCTTGATCTCGTACGGAACCGGCTGCTGTGCGGTGTGCGGATGATCAGGACCCGCGTACACCTTCAGTTTCTTCTGGACCTGCCGGCTCAGCTTGTTGTGCGGCAGCATGCCGACGATGGCGTTCTCGACGACCCGGTCGGGGTGCTTGGCCATCAGCTCACCGATCGTGCGCGAACTCAGACCGCCGGGATACCCCGAGTGGCGATAGGCCAGCTTGCCGGTGAGTTTGGTGGGCGCGATGGCGACCTTGTCGGCGTTGATGACGATGACGAAATCGCCGCCATCGACATTGGGCGTGAATGTCGGCTTGTGCTTACCGCGCAGCAGATTGGCTGCTGCCACGGCGAGCCGGCCGAGCACCACGTCGGTGGCGTCGATGACGTACCACGAACGTGTGGTGTCACCCGCCTTCGGCGTGTATGTGGGCACAGCGTGTACCTCTCATCTTTCGGGGTGGGTCCCGGGCGAACCGGGTGCCGGTCGAAGCGTCGACGGTGGGGTGAACTTCTCGGCGACCAACACTGACCCGAGATCCCGACTTACCCCGCGGAGAAAGCCGCGGCGTACCGAGCGCCAATGAGATAGCGTACCGGCGAATATCGGCGCAGGTCAAAACGCATGCCCGGGTGGTCCCGACGGCTCTCCTCCGCCGGGACCACCCGGCACAACCCATTCGACGTTCATGGCCGCGCAGTGGTTCCCGGCAATTCGCGCGCCGAGCGAATCGCCTGCTCACAGGCCTGGCGGATACCGTCCTCGGCACCGGGGCGGCTCTGACAGCCGACCGCGATCCTCGTCGACCCGTCCAGCAGCACAGTCCAGCGGATCACCCGGGGAGGCCGGTCCTCCCGGTAGGTGACGGCCGGACGTCCGTCGACGTCATCGTCGGCGCGGAATTCACCGAACTCCGATCGGCCCGCGACGGCCCGGCCCAGCACCTCACCGGCGTCGGCCAAGGTGGTGCCCGGCACGTAGGAACCGGTGATGTGCAACGAATCGTCGGGGTGACCCGGGGAGCTGACCCGCACCCGGCGCGACCCCGGACCACCGGTGATGCGTTCGACGGTCCAGCCTTCCGGCACCGCCACCGCGACGCGGCCCTCGACCATCACCGACAGGATTTCTGACGGGGCGGACGCGGGCGCCGGAGCACCGGGATGCGAGGCGACGCCGACGGCCAGGGCCAGTCCCGGGATGGCGCAGGCGCCAATCAGGACGGCCGGCAACGTGATTCGCCGCCGGACCTCCGCCCCGCCGATAGCGGTCCCGGCATCCTCGGCGATCAGGCCACGGCAGGCCAGCGCCGCGCGGATTGCCGTCGCGGTGCCCGCCGCCCCGAGAAGGCCCGGCGGGATATCGACGACGATGTCACCGCCGGCCGCGTACCGCGCTGCCGTGTCGGCCACCTCGGTGGCGTGATCGCGGCCCAGCACCGTCAGCCCGCCGCCGGCACACACCGTCACGACTTCGCTGTCGATCTCGATGATGACCGCGCCCGGCCCGACCACCGCGCGGCGCGGCACCGCGACCACCCGGTCAGCCGACGCCGCGGCGGCGCGCACCACCCGGGCCACCCGCGGCGCCGGCCAGCTCGACGGGTGGACCAGCTTCACCGAGGAACACCGCGAACCCAGTGCCTGAGCGATCAGGCTGCGCAGGAGGTCGTCGACCCGGACCGGACGTTCACCGATCAGCACCAGCGGATCGTCGATCCCGTCGAGGGCCGCCGCAACCATGCTCGCCGGCACAGCGATATCGGCATCGAGGCGGCGCACCACGGCCGGCCCCACCTCCAACACAACCGACGGATCCGAACCCACCGGCACACGCTAAGCCGCGCCGGCGGGCGGCGGATTCGGCCATGCACAGCTCAACCGTCCTTGGACTGGCGCTCCCGGTAGGCGGCCACATGCTGGCGGTTGGCGCAGTTGCCGGTGTCACAGAACATCCGGGATCGGTTGCGGGACAGATCAATCAGAACGGCATCACAGTCCGGTGCTGCGCAGATCTTGAGCCGGCGCAGTTCCCCGGAGCGGATCAGGTCGGCCAGCGCCATCGCCATCTCGGCACCCATCCGCTGGGCCAGCGGATCGCCGGTGGACGCCAGATGAAGGTGCCAGTCCGGCATCTCGGGATGACGGGTCAGCCATGGCGCCGCGTGCGTGTCGGCCAGCAGGGCGTTGACCTCGGTGGCGGTGCGCTCATCATCGGCGGCCGCCGCCCAGATCCGGCCGATCCGCTCCCGCAATCGGTGGACCGAGGCCAATTCGGCGGCATCGCCATCGCGACGTCCGGTCCAGCCCTGGTCGTGCAGGAAGGCGTTCAGTGCGGCCTGATCGCCGAGCCGTTCGCCATCGACCCGGTCGCTGTTGACCAGGGCACAGGCAGCCCGGAGTGTGAGCTCGGTGTCATGACTGAAAAGCATTTGACTCCTGAGCCTCCCGGACCGTAGTGTCATGACCAAATATTAGTTTACTCATGACGAGCGGAGGTTTTCAGTGGTTACGACCGCCTCGACGGCCGCCGGCCAGAAACACTTCCGCCTCGGCCTGATGTTCGCGATCGGATCGGCCTTCACATTCGGGATGTCAGGGCCCATCGCAAAGTCACTCATGGAGGCTGGGTGGTCGCCGAATGCGGCAGTCACCGCCCGGCTCGCCGGTGGCGCGGTGGTGCTTGCGATCGTGGCCGGCTTCATCAAACCGGACTGGTTGCGCGAGGCCCGGGCGCACGCCCGCACCGTGATCCTCTACGGCCTGTTCCCGGTGGCCGGGGCCCAGCTCTGCTATTACAACGCCGTCGCTCATCTGCCGGTCGGCGTGGCCCTGCTGCTCGAGTACACCGCCCCCGTGCTGGTCGTGGGGTGGATCTGGGCGACCACCAGGCGGGCCCCGAGCCGGTTGACCCTGGCGGGCGTGGCCTTGGCCGTCGCCGGGGTCACCCTGGTGCTCGACGTCTTCGCCCCGGGTGGCACCGCCGGATTCGACCATGCCGGAGTGATCTGGGGACTCTGCGCGGCGGTCTGTGCCGCCAGCTATTTCATGATGTCCGACGAGGTGACCGCCGACGGCTCGGGACTCAACGCGATCACGCTCGCGGCAGGCGGCCTGGTGGTGGCGGCGATCGCCGTGGGCGCCCTGGGCCTGACCGGCCTCATGCCGCTGACCTTCACCGCCAACAACGCGGTGCTCGCCGGCATGACGGTGTCCTGGGTGATTCCGGTGATCCTGCTCGGCATAGTTCCCACCGCAGTGGCCTACACGCTGGGAATCAGCGGGGTGGCCCGGCTGCGGCCGAGTTTCGCCTCCCTGGTCGGCCTCAGTGAAGTCATGTTCGCCGTACTGGCAGCGTGCCTGCTGCTCGGTGAGCGGATCGGGGCCGCACAGACCGTCGGTGGCATTGTCGTGCTTCTCGGCCTGACCCTGGCCAGACAGGGCGAGCACAGCCCGAAGGTCGACGGCGCAACGTGGCCGGACCAGCCCCTTCGAGATACGTCACTCTGATAGCTTCAGCCCCACCGGTAACATGACTATGTGAATGTCGCCAATTTCCGCGCTGCCATCTCGGCCGCCGAGGCTATGACCGCGCGGTTTCCGCAGCCGATCCTGGATATGTGATTATGAGCCGCATGCGTACCGTCCCGGCTATCTCCGCCTGCCTGTTGACAGCCGCAAGCACCCTCCTCGCCCCGGCCGTCCCCGCCCACGCGGCCCCCTGCCCCGACGTCGAACTTCTCTTCGCGCGCGGCACCAGCGAAGCCCCGGGAATCGGCCGGGTGGGTCAGGCCCTCAACAGCCGGCTGAACGGCGCATTGGGCGGCCGCACCATTGGTGTCTACGCGATCAACTACCCCGCGACCTATGACTTCCTGGCGGCCGCCGACGGCGCGATCGATGCCACCAACCACATCGCCGGTATGGCCGAGCGTTGCCCCGGCACCCGATTCATCCTGGGCGGCTACTCGCAGGGCGCGGCCGTGGTCGACATGCTGATGGGAATCCCCCCGCTGGGCAACAAGGTCGGCGACGTCGGCTCGGCACCGCCGCTGCCGGCCGGCCTGGCCGATAAGGTCGCCGCAGTCGCGGTGTTCGGCAATCCGTCAGCCAAGTTCGGCATCCCGGTTTCCGCGGCGACGGCGCCGTTCGCCGGCAAGGGCATAGACCTGTGTAACGACGGTGATCCGATCTGCTCACAGGGCCGCAATCCGTTCGCGCACACCAGCTACGAGAAGACCGATCTGGTCGGTCAGGCCGCCGGTTTCGTCTCCCAACTGCTGTAACGTGACGCGCATGAGGCGGATGAGAAATCTATTCGCGGCGACCCTCGCCGTCACCTCCCTGCCGTTCGCCCCGTTCCCGATCGCTCCGGCCACTGCGGCGGATTGCCCCGACGCCGAGGTCATCTTCGCCCGTGGGCGCAGCGAAGCACCGGGCATCGGCTGGATCGGCGACGCGTTCGTGGACGCTCTGCGATCCAAGACGAGCAGATCCGTCGGCGTCTACGCCGTCAACTACGACGCCGACACCGACGTCATCGGAGGCGCCAACGATATGAGCCGCCGCATCCAGTACATGGCAGCGAATTGTCCCAGTACCCGGCAGGTGCTGGGCGGCTACTCGCTGGGCGCTGCGGTGACCGATATCGTCCTGGGCGCGCCCACGGCGATGTTCGGCTACAACAATCCGCTACCACCGAGCGCGAATGACCACATCGCAGCAATTGCGTTGTTCGGCAACGGAACTCAATCCGTATTCGGCCCGGTATCGGTGGTCAGCCCCATATACGGTGGCAAGACCATCGACGTCTGCACCGACATGGACCTGGTCTGCCGCGGCACTATCGACGCCAATGACCCCGGCGGGAGCTGGGCCTCCCACCTGCAGCCCGCCTACATCGACTCCGGCGCGGTCGACGGGGCCGCCGATTTCGTGGCGGCCCGCCTCTAAACAGCCTCAATCCAGGCTGCGGACGTCCCGCGTCGTCAAGGTCCGCTCGGCCAGCTGATCATCCGGCGGATAGTCGACCCCGATCAGCGTCAGCCCGCGTGCCGGGGCCGCCGCGAAATCACTGGAACGCTCTCGCGCGGTCAAAAGCTCTGCGCACCAACCTGGTTCGCGCCGACCCTCCCCGACCGCCAGTAGCGCTCCCACCACGGACCGGACCATCGACCAGCAGAATGCGTCGGCACTGACGTATGCGGTCAGCAGATCACCCTCGCGAACCCAGTCCAGACGTTGCAGGTCACGGATCGTCGTCGCACCCGGCCGGTGCCGGCAGAACGCGGCGAAGTCGTGCAGTCCCAGCAGAGCCTTCGATGCTTCGGCCATCACGTCAATGTTCAGCGAACGGGGCCACGGGGTCACGAAGCGGGACTGCTGTGGGTCCACACCGTAGGGCGCCAGCGATAACCGGTAGGCGTAGTGGCGGCGCAAAGCGGAGAACCGGGCGTCGAAACCCGAGGGCGCCCTGGAGATTTCGCGGACCCGGACATCCTCGGGAAGGAACTTACCGAGCCGACGGACCAGCGGAGCGAACTCCGGTTCGCCCACGCGGCGCTGACGGGGTTGTGCGTGGTCCAGTGCGTCCACCGGGATATCGGTATGGGCAACCTGAGCGGTGGCGTGCACACCGGAATCCGTCCGTCCGGCGGCGAACACCCGCACCGGAAGCCGGAAAACCGTCGACAGCGCCCCTTCGATGACGCCGGCGACGGTCCGGTGGCCCTCCTGAACCGCCCAGCCGGTGAATTCCGTACCGTCGTAGGCGATATCGAGTCGCAGCCTTGCGGCCTCAGGACTCGTCGGCAGCCTTCGGCTCCTCAGCCTGCTCCTCGGCCACCTCTTCAGCAGCCTCGGCAGTCTGGGCGTCGGCGATCGCGCCGTCCTCAGCCTCGATCTCCTCGATCTCCTCGTTCGGAGTCTCGGCCTCCGCGGCGGCGGGGGCCTTCGCGGCTTCCTTCTCGGCGACCTTCTTGGCCGCCTTGTTGGCCGCGCGACGGGCCCGGTCGGCCTCGGAGGTGACGGTCTTCTCCCGGACCAGTTCGATCACGGCCATCGGGGCGTTATCGCCCTTGCGCGCCTCGACCTTGATGATCCGGGTGTAGCCGCCCTCACGGTCGGCGAAGAACGGGCCGATCTCGGCGAACAGCACGTGTACGACGTCCTTGTCGCGGATCTTCTTCATCACCTCACGCCGGTTGTGCAGCGTGCCCTTCTTGGCGTGCGTGATGAGCTTCTCGGCGTAGGGCCGCAGTGCCCGAGCCTTGGGCTCGGTGGTCTTGATCCGACCGTGCTCGAAGAGCGACGTGGCCAGGTTGGCCAGGAGCGCCTTCTGATGCGAGGAGGATCCGCCGAGGCGAGGACCCTTAGTAGGCTTGGGCATTGCTACTATCTCCTAATTGGGGCCGGCCCCCGTATCAGGTAGGGCCGGGACGAATTTCTTTACAGCTGTTCGGTTTCGGCGTAGTCCTGGTCGGTGTCGGTCTCGTATGCC
>NZ_JBPCSX010000131.1:0-4965 GCF_051006775.1 Mycobacterium sp. | reverse complement strand
GCGGTCGCCACCGTAGCCAGAGCAGCCAGCGGATTCCTCATACAGCGATGGTAACCCGGCAGAGGCGGCACCGGAAAACTATGCCGGATGTTTGCCAGCCGTCAGCCGCCGGCCCGCATCTCCAGCCAGACACCCAGGGCCGCCACCGCGACACAGATGGTCAGCGTCACCCAGTCAGCCGCCCTCGGCCGCGACGGTGCAGCCGATATCTGACCGGTGCCGCCCCGGGCGGTGATGGCGTCGCCCATCTCGTCGGCCCGTCGCAGTGCCACGGTGACACCGGCGGCAAGCAGGTCGACCACCTCGGACGCCCATCGCCGTCGCCCGGCCCGGCCGTCGGGTTGTACGGCGCGTGGCCGTAACCGGCGGGCCGCGTAGAGCAACCGGAACTCCTCGAGCAGCATCGGGAACGCCCGCAGCGAGAGCGACAGCGCCACCGCCCAGTCCTCGACCGGGATGCGCAGCACCTTCAGCGGACGGCCGAGTTTGGATACCGCCGGCGCGACGTCGGCGACGTTGGTGGTCCAGGACACCATCGCGCCCAACGCCAGCAGCACAATCGACAACGTGGTGAACCGAAGGAACTTCAGCAGACCGCCGACCTCGAAATCCACCGACCACAGATGCAGTACCGGCTCGCCTCGGCCAAGGGTTGCGGTGATCGCCCCGAAGAGCACCAGCCCCCACAGCCAGCGCGGTATTGACGGTAGTGCGCCGCGCGGGATGCGGGCCAACCATGCCGCGGCGATCACCAGCATCGCGGTGAGCCCGATCATCGCCCAACTCGGGTAGAACGACAGCAGCAGCGAAACTCCAAACACCACAAGTATTTTGGTGCCGGCCCACAACCGGTGGATGACCGAGTTGCCCGGCACCGGCCGCAACAGCACCACCGGACGGTTCTGCCGGCTCACGTCAGGACTCCGCGATCGAGATGAAGTGTGCGCGGGCACAACTCCTCCATGCCGGCGAAGTCGTGCGAGATCACCACCACAGTCAGACCGGTGTTGCGACGCAGATCGGTCAACAGCCGGATCAGCCCGCGCTGACTGGCCGCGTCAAGACCGGCCAGCGGCTCATCGAGAATGAGCGCCTTGGGCCAGCGGGCAAGCAGACCGGCGATCACCACCCGACGCATCTGTCCGCCGCTGAGCTGGTCGATGCGGCGGCCGGCCAGTGACCCGTCCAGTCCGACTGTCGCCAGTGCGGCGACCACCCGGGCAGTGTCGTACGGGGAAAACCCTGCGGCGGAGGCGACTTCGAGATCGACCCGGCTTCGCAACAGCTGGAGCCGCGCGGCCTGGAAGGCGATCGCCACATCGCCGACATGCTCGTGCGCCGGCAGACCACGCACCAGGCAGCTTCCGGTGGTCGGCGTCGTCAGGCCTGCCATGATCCACGCCAGCGTCGATTTGCCCGACCCGTTGCCGCCGTGGATCAGCACACCTTCGCCCTCGCCGACGGTGAAGGTGACATCGCGCAGCGCGGTCTTGGCCCAGGGGGTGCCCGCGGCGTAGGTGTGGCCCACGTGATCGAGTTGCAACACGGTGTCACCGCGGCGGGTGGCGGTGCTGACCGTGGGAACCGGTGCGGCGGCGCTGGCCACCATCACCATATTGTCCACCGATTCGCTGAGATTGACTGTGCGGTCTGCACTTTGGGCTTCGTTGCCGTAGTGGGTGATGTGCACCAGGCCGACCCGGTGACGCTCGGTGAGTTCGGAGAGCACACCCAGCAGCGCCTCGCGGCCACGCTGGTCGACCATGGTGGTGACCTCATCGGCGATCAGCATCGAGGGCTGCCGGGCCAGCGCCGCCGCCACCGCCAGGCGCTGCAACTCACCGCCGGACAGCCCGCCGGTGTCACGTTCCTCCATCCCGGCCAGACCCACCTCGGTGAGCAGACCGCTGACATCGGTGGCGGTGCCCGGCGGCAGACCCCACACCACGTCGTCGGCAACCCGGGATCCCAGCACCTGACTCTCCGGATGCTGCATGACAACCGCGGTGCCGCCGATGCGGCCCAACCCCACCGCGCCGGCCCGATCGATCTGGCCCGACGTAGGTGCTCGCCCGCACAGCAGCAGCATCAGTGTGGTCTTGCCGGATCCGTTGGCCCCGGTGACAGCGACATGTTCGCCGGGCTCGACGGTCAGGTTCAGTGGGCGCAGTGCATCATGGTCGGCACCCGGGTATCGGAATCTGGCCTCCTGCAGGTGAACCGGCAGCGGGGCGATGGGTCCGGATTCGACCGGGGTTTCCAGCTTGTGCACATCGGGGATTCCGCGAAGACGTTCCAGCACCCGGGAGAGCGCCCACCAGCCGACCAGCGATACCACCATCATCGTGAAGATCGAATAGATCAACAGCAGTAGCGGCCAGTACTGCAGGGCGACACCGAACATCGCCCGGGTGTCGGCCGCGGATTGGCGGAACGGTTCGAACTGCGACATGACCGCGACCAGACCGTCGACGTTGGCGGTCATCGCCTCGAACGTCACGGTGCGCAGCCGCGCCAGCACGGTCAGCGCCCCGATGATGAACGCTCCCGAGATGATGCCCGCGACGATCGAGGCGCCGACGACCGCCGCGGTCCCCCAGCGCCGGCGTTTGATGATGCCGGTCATACCGCCGACGTAGGCGCAGTTGAGCACCACCATGAACCCGCTGATGCCGGAGATCAGGAAGGCGATGGTGCTGGCGGCGAAGGCCGCGGCGAGCAGCACCCGCAGTCGGTAGCGGAAACCCAGCAGTCCCATCGGCACGGTGACCAGCAGCGACAGCCCGCCGGCGAATGGCACCACCACCGAGACGATTGCCAACGCCGCGCTGAGCGCCCCCATCACCGCGGCCTGCGCCATCTCGACCGGGGTCAGCGATCTGCCCGGCAGCGGGCCCGACGCCGACCCGGGCACGCGCCCCGGAGCGTCCGGTCGCGTCGAGGTCATTGTCCGATTCTGCCAGTGAGATCCGTTTCGCCCGTTCGCGACACCGGAGCAGCACATAGGTTGCCTATGTACCATGGGCGCGTATGAGCGGCAGAAGGACGGCCGTCCCGAGCGATGCGGCACTGGGCTCGGAATTGCTGACCCTCGTCGCGCGCCTCAACCGGTTGGCCACCTCGCGCATCCGGCTGCCACTGCCGTGGGCTCAGGCCCGACTGCTCGGCACCATCGAGGACCGTCGCGACGGCACCCGCATCTCCGAACTCGCTGAATTGGACCACTGCTCGCAGCCGACGATGACCACACAGGTTCGCAGCCTCGAGGAGGCCGGCCTGGTCACCCGCGCCGCCGATCCCGGGGACGCCCGGGCGGTGCTGATCCGGATCACCCCCCGGGGTTCGCAGGCGCTGGCCCGGGTGCGGGCCGACCGGGCAGCGGTGATCGAGCCGAGGATCAGAGGTCTGTCCGACGCCGATCGCACTACCCTGTCGGCCGCTGTCGGCGCGCTGCATCGCCTTGTCGAGGACATGTCGGCGACGCCGCGGGACTGACGCTCACATCCAGACGATCGACTTCGGTCCCTCCGGCGACCGCGCCAGCGGGTGGCCGGCGCCGAGCAGATCTCCGGTGATGGTGGCGCAGATGCGGTACATCGGGATGTCGAAGACCGTGTTGTTCATCGGCGCCTCGATCAGTCCGCCGACCCGTTCGGCGAGGACGAAGATGGTCAGCAGCAGAACGCCCACCACCATGCTGCTGAGGTGGTTCTGGGCCGACGCGTCGAGCCGGTTGAACGCGACCAGCCCGAAGAACCAGGCCAGCGCCCGGATGAAGAGGTCGTAGTGCACCGGGATCGGTTCGTTGCGGATCCGTTCGAGACCGCTTTGGGCGGTGGCCGCACCGGTGTTCGAGGTCATCAGCACCAGTCGGGCCTGGTCCTCGATGTAGCCACCGTCGACCAGGGCGGCCACGTCGGCGGCCTGCCGGTTGAGCAGGTCGGTGGAGCTCTCATCGACCGGATCCTCCGGGGTGAGCTCGACAACTCCGGGCAGCGGAGCGACCCCACGCATCTCCGCGGCCAGCTGCCAGCAGTACCGAACCTGCCGGCGGCGCATCCGGTCCAGGATCGGCTCCATGCCCGGCGAGCCGGTGGTCACCGACGTCAATCCGTTGTGCAGGGTGCGCGAGTTGATGATGATCCCGCCCCACAGCGTGCGGGCCTCCCACCACCGGTTGTAGGCGGTGGTGTTGCGGAAGCCGATGAACACCGACGCGGCGATGCCCAGCACCGACAGCACGGCGGCGGCGTACTCGTTCTGGGTGGCGTCGGGGACCGGGATGAGCAACGCCACCACCACCGCGATCGCCAGCAGGTTGTAGCGCAGTTGCCACATCACCAAGCCGGCCACCTTCAGTGGCCCGAGCCGACCGACGCTACGGATCACGTGACGACAGTCCCGATGAGTTTGCCGACAAAATAGGTCACGGCGATGGCGACCGAACCGAACACCAGCTGGCGGCCGGCGCCGAACCAGGTGTTGACCTTGGCGAAATGAGCCGCGACCCCCCCGGCGATGACCAGACCAACAGCTCCGAACAGCAGACCGGGCCACGGCGACTGGACACCGAACAGGTAGGGCAGCAACGGAATCAACGCGCCGATGGCGAAGAACACGAAGGACGAGCCGGCCGCCACCCCGGCCGAGGGCTTCTCCCTCGGATCGATGCCGAGCTCCTGGGCCAGATGGAAGTTGACCGCGCGCTCCCGGTCGCGGTGAACCTCAGCGGCTGCCGTCTTGGCGGTCTCGGTGGTCATGCCGATTTCCTTGAACATGGCGACCAGTTCCATCTGCTCACCACGTGGGAACTGCTCAAAGGCCTGCCGTTCGGCGCGCACCTCGGACTCGATCTGTTCGTTGGCTGTCCGCACAGAGGTGAACTCCCCCAGCGCCATGGAAAAGGCACCGGCCAGCAGGCCCGCGACACCGGTCAGCAGCACGGTGTGTGCTTCCGCACTGGCT
>NZ_JBPCSX010000130.1:0-22636 GCF_051006775.1 Mycobacterium sp. | reverse complement strand
TCGCGACTCACAACCTGCTGTACACCCGGGTTGGCGAGCATTCCGGGGATCAGGGCGCTGACGAAGGAGCCGAGTGCTGGGCGAACAGTGGGATTCGTGAGGACCGCGTTCGCGAAGCCGGCGACCGCGAACCCGGCGGCTGGCGCGAGTGACGGGAACAGGTCCGGCTGATCTGGATACGGGATTGGTTTTGCGGGGTTCGGATTCGTTCCAATCAGGAATCTGACGAAGTCGTTGTCGAGGGTGTTGGCCAATTTGGTCGGAACATCTTGGCCCGGGGCGCGCAGGAAGGCGCCGAAGGCAACCCCCGCCTGTGTGGCGACGATGCCGCCGATGGAGGAGAACAGTCCCGATACGGCGCCTCCGATGGTGGCACCGAGGGCAAGTGAGTAGGGGCTGTCGGTGCCGAGGATTCCCGTAGCGGCTTGCTGGCCGATGTAGTTCGCGAGGGTGGGAACTAGAAGCACTTTGATCGAGTCGGTAAACGCATTGCCCAAAGCAGTCTGGACGCCCTCGGTGCTGAAGAAGTTGATCAGCGCTTTCTGGCCCTGCTGGGGGTCGAACATTTTCAGGATCTCGTTGTTCGGGTTGCCGTTCTTCAGCGCGAGCAAGAAGTTTGAGGCTTTCACGAACGCAGTGGGAAAGTTCAGCGCCTTGAGAAACGGGACGAATTGGAGCGCGACATAGTTGGCCTGGCCCGATGGTCCGACAGGGTTCCCGAACGATTTTGAGACGAAGGTGGCTGCTGCGTTGCCGATGAGAATCGCAACGTTCTCCGGCAGCTTGGAGAATTTTTGCGTGACTGTTTGGGAGATGAAACTGAGCACGGTTGGTTGAGACGCCAGTTGCTGAACGGTGGCCGCCACCATGTCGTCGCTGAGGTCACCCATTAGTGCGTAAACGACGTTGAACCCGTACATGCCAACGGTGTTGGAAACAGATTCCGGACATCCGCTTTTGTCGCACTTGTCCTGATCGGTGACCGGAATATTGAAGGCATCCGCGAAGGCTTTGGAAATGTTGTTGACGATGGTGGGTCTGTAGGTATCCAATTCTTTGCACGTCAAGTAAGACGCCGTCTTGCACTTAGCTACGGGTTGAGGAAGGTCTGGGTACGGCTGGATCGTGGCGGCCGCCACTTCGGCAGCCGTTGCAGGATCAACCGGCTCACCTGTCGTCACCGTCGCCGCTGGCGCCACCTCAGGGGTCGCGGCAGCCGGATCCTGACGAGACGCCGCCACCGCGGCCCACGCCAGTGGGCTCGCCAGCGGAACATCCCCGCTGCCCCCGCCGAGGCCGGCGAGTGGATCGGTGGCGGTCACCGAGAGTGCATCGGGTTGGGCCGTCATCAGCGGAGGCTCGGCGACGGGCACCTGCGCCTGCGGGACCGCGGTGATCTCGGGCGTCAGGGCGGCCTGGGGAACGAGCGCGTCGACCGAGGCGCCGGAGATGAGATCCCCGATGAAGGACGTCAACGCCTGCTGCACCAGGTTTGTCATGCCACCGGGGGTGAGCAATGCGCCGATCAGATCCGCGGGGGACGGCCCGACGGCGACCGCGGGGGTGCCGCTGGTGTCCACCGGGGAGGCCTTGGCCACGGTGCCGGAGCGCTGGGCACCGGAACGCCGTCCCGCCGCCGGGGCCTGGGTACTCGTCGCTTCGGTGGCGGAGCCTCGACGGTTGCCGCCGCGGGTTCGGGTGGTGGCGGTGCTGGAATCCCCGCTCCGGGCCGAGTCCTGCCCGGCCCCGGTGGTGTTGTCCGTACCGGTGTCTGCAGCCGCGACGGCGCTACACCCGAGGATCGCAGTGCCGACGCCAAGCGCAACGGCCAGCGCACCGACCCGACCCACATAAATCCCGTGCATCCCACCCCTTGCCGCGAAACCCCGGGTGAACGCCCGGTGAAGACAAACGTCAACTAGGACGTCTATCACAACGGGCGGTCGGTTTTGAGGTTTTGCCGCGGCAGGGGTGGACCCACCCGGCCGGTCGCCGGACTAGCGGCCGGCCGTGATTGCGGCGACTCGCGCGCCGGCCGCAGTTCCGCACACCTGGCCCAGGTCGAATCCGGTGGCAATCCGCGCGGTTATCCGTTGTTTCAGATCACCCGAGGTGAGATGAGCCTCAAGGTTGTCTCCGGGGCAGTCGGTAACCGGGGTGACCTCTGTGTGGCTGGCCAGAGTGTTCACCCCGATCCCGAATTGTTGTGTTGCCCACGCGCAGATGAGAGCGGCGCCGTCCAGCTGTGCCTCGGTGACGGTCTCGGTGTTGAAGTCGCCTTCGCACAGCACCAGAAAGTGGCCGGTGGTGTCGTAGTCGGTGGCGGTGTCACCGGCGATCGCGGTGTCGCGTAGCGCGAAGATGTTGCCGTTGCGGTCGACGGCCGCGTGGTAGGCGATGTCCACCCAGCCCTTATCGTCCTGGTGGTAGCGCTGATGCTGTTGCAGCCGGGCGACGATGCCGCGGTTGTCGGGGAGCGCGACAGCGGAATGGTGAATCGTCATCCGGGTGATGGTGTGTGGCCGACCACCGGGCAGGGCAGGGCGGGCACCCCAGGATTCGCGGCACAGCATCGCTGCCGGGACAGCGGTCGATACCGGCGCGTCAAGGCTGTGAACGGACCCGGGTGGCGGATCAGCCGTGAACGCCAGGGTCGGCTGCGTCAGGACCGAAACGGCCTTGTTCGAACAACCGGTGGCCGCCAAGCCCACGGTGGCCGCCGCCGCGAGCAGCTTCCGCCGGCTGATGGCCGTCACATCACGATCAACCGGATGTTGCTCTCCGCACACGGTTGTCACCCTAGAGGCTCCATCGGGCCGCCGAGGAGTCGTCCGTAGGCTCAGGCCCATGTCAACACCGTCGACACCGTCAACACCGTTTGATGCCGTGACCTTTGCCCACGGACCGGCCATGAAGAACCGGTTCATGTTGTCCCCGCTGACCAATCAGCAGAGCAATCCTGACGGCACGCTCTCGGCTGATGAGGAGCGGTGGTTGACGATGCGGGCCGCCGGCGGCTTCGGCATGACGATGACGTGTGCGAGTCACGTCGACCCGCGCGGTCTGGGCTTCGCCGGGCAGCTCGGCTGCTTCAGCGACGATCATCTCCCGGGCCTCACCCGCCTTGCTACGGGGATTCGCGCGCAGGGAAGCGTGGCAGTCGTCCAGCTGCACCATGCTGGACGGCGCGCACCGGCCGAGCTGATCGGTACCGCCCCGGCCGCCCCCGCTGATGATGCCAAGACGGGGGCGCGAGCGATGACGACCGCCGAGGTGCACGATGTCGTCGAATCATTCATTGCCGCTGCCCTCAGGTGCGATGCCGCCGGATTCGACGGTGTCGAAATCCATGGCGCACACGACTATCTGATCTGTCAGTTCCTCAACGCCGAGTTCAACAATCGGACCGACGGATACGGCGGCAGTCGCGACGCGCGGTTCCGCATTCTCGACGAGATCATCGCGGGAATTCGCGCCCGGTGCCGTCCGGACTTCCAGCTGGGGGTGCGCCTATCGCCCGAGCGATTCGGCCTCGCCACCGCCGACGTCATCGATGTGTTCGAGCGGCTTGTCGCACTGGGGACGGTGGATTTCATCGACCTCTCACTCTGGGATGTGTTCAAGGAGGCGGTCGATCCTGAGTTCGCACCCCGGCCGCTGCTCGGTATCTTCACCGCTCTCGACCGCGGACCTGTGCGGCTTGCCGTCGCCGGTCACCTCTACTCGGGACCAGACGTGCTGCGCGCACTCGATCTTGGCGCCGACATCGTGGCGATCGGCCGGGCGGCGATCACCAACCATGACTTTCCGCTGCTGATGCAGGCTGATCCCGCGGTGGCCATGCGTGAGCTGCCGGTGCCGCGGGAGGTCCTCGTCGCCGAGGGACTCGGGCCGGCGTTTGTGGAGTACATGGCGAACTGGAAAGGGTTCGTCGGCGATTAGGCTGATGGAATAATACTGTTCCATTCTCAGCGGTGTTACGGTACCGTGCCATCCATGGATGAACTGGTGGGGGAAAACTTAGAGGCGATCGGCGCCGCGCTACGCGACGCCCGCGTGAATGCGATGCGGACTCAGAGCGAGATCGGGCAGCAGGCCGGAGTGTCTCGGCAGCTGGTCAGCCGGATCGAGCAGGGCTGCAATGGGGAGATCAGCGCCTACATCGCCGTCGCTGCCGCTCTGCAGTACCGATTGACGCTGATCAATCAGGACACTCGCATCGAAGCCGGACCCGCCGTCCTCGACTTCGTGTGACCGGGCCCCGGCCAGTCCGATTGAGCGGTAATCGCCAACCCCCGGTCGACCACAGCGCCCAGGCGATCAGCACCGGCTGGAAGAACAGCCGAACCAGTCGGGCGCGATCGCTGGTCAGTCCGAAGGCGTCCCGGTGATGCAGCCACTGGGCGATGTTTCCCGGGAACACCGCGACGAAGAAAATCGCCAGCATCAGGCCCACCACCGCGCGCCTGTTCCGGACCAGGAGCATCGCCAGGCCCAGTGCGATCTCGACCACTCCGGATGCCAGCACCGTGACATCCGGGGGCAGCGGCACGAATTCGGGCACCTGCGCCCGGAATTGCTCGCGGCCGAAGGTCAGATGGCCGATGCCCGCAAAGACCATGAACGCCCCGAGTGCGATCCGGCCCATCGTCTGGGCGATGCTCCCGGTCGATGTACTCACGAGGCTAGGTCAACAGTCCTTTGAGTGCCTCGCGGGTGTCGGTGATCTCATCGGGTGTGGCGCCGAATTCCACTGCGGCGAAGTCGGTGACGCCGATCCCGGCCAGCGCCCCGACTCGCTCCTGTACCTCGGCAGTACTGCCGATGATGGCGATATCGGCCGGGCCCGCCACACCTTCGCGGTCGAGCATCGCACGGTAACTCGGCAGCGCGCCGTAGGCCGCGAAGGTCTCGGCCGCACGAATCGCGGCCCCCTCCCGGTCGTTCGTCACGCATACCGGAAGGGCGGCGATCACGCGCGGCGCCGGGCGGCCGAACTCCTCGGCGGCCTTGGTGATGGTCGGGATGGTGTGGGCGGCAAGCGTCGCCGGGCCGGTGCACCAGGTCAGTGTGCCGTCGGCCATGGCCGCGGTCACCCGCAGCATCTGTTCGCCCAGAGCGGCCACCACCACGCTGAAGCCGTCCGATCCCTTGGCGCTGACGGCCGCGTGCACCGTGTACATCTCGCCCTCGAAGTTCGCCGGCTCGTTACGCGACAGCGGCATCAGGACGCTGAGGTACTCGCGCAGATGCCGGACCGGCTTGTCGTAGCTGAGGCCGAGCATGTTCTCGATGACGATCTTGTGGCTGAGTCCGATACCCAGGGTGAAGCGGCCCCCCGATGCGGCCGCTGCCGTATGAGCCTGCTGGGCGATCGCGTGGGGATGCCGCGGGAAGGTCGGCACCACCGAGGTGCCCAGTTCGATACGCGGCACCTTGGTGCCCACCACCGTCAGCGCGCCTATCGCGTCGTGGCCGAAGATGTTGGGCGCCCAGTATGCGGCGAAACCGTCCCGCTCGGCCGATGCGGCCTCGGCCACGATGTCGTCGAGCGTTCCGTCATTGACAGCACCACCGAAGATTCCGTACTTCATGGGTCCGACGCTACAGCCTTCGGCAGCTGTGAAACCCGGCGGTGAGAACATGGACCCATGACCGCAACGCTTGTCGCGAAGAACGTGGCCGGCGGGTTCGCTCATCGCACACTGTTCGAGAGTCTCGACGTGACCGTGGCACCGGGGGATGTCCTCGGAGTCGTCGGTGCCAATGGTGCGGGTAAGAGCACGCTGCTGCGGATCCTCGCCGGTGCCCTCGAGCCGCTGGAGGGTTCGGTCAGCGTCGCCCCTTCCGACGCGTTCGTCGGATGGCTGCCCCAGGAGCATGAGCGGGTGCCGGGGGAGACCGTCGCGGCCTATATCGCCCGCCGGACAGGATGCGCCGATGCGACACAAGCCATGGAGTCAGCGGCCGCCGCGCTGGCGGATCCGGATCAGGAGTCCGCAGACAGCGATACCGCCTACTCCACCGCGCTGGATCGCTGGCTGGCCGCCGGCGCTGCTGATCTCGACGAGCGGATGCCCGCGGTGCTGGCCGAGTTGGGCCTCGATACCGATGCCGTGCGGCCGGACTCGACGCTGATGACCGCGCTATCGGGCGGGCAGGCGGCGCGGGTGGGACTGGCGGCGCTGATGCTGTCCCGGTTCGACATCGTCCTGCTCGATGAGCCGACCAATGATCTCGACCTCGACGGTCTGGCCCAGTTGGAGCACTTCGTCCGTGATCTGCGCGGTGGTGTGGTGCTGGTCAGTCATGATCGGGAGTTCCTGGCTCGCAGCGTGACCCGCGTCCTGGAGTTGGATCTGGCCCAGAACACCACGACCGTCTTCGGCGGCGGGTACGACAGCTATCTCGAAGAGCGTGAAGTCGCCCGCCGACACCGGCGCGAACAATACGAGGAGTTCGCCGACAAGAAGGACGACCTGGTCTCACGCGCACGGGTTCAGCGGGAGTGGTCCAGCCAGGGTGTTCGCAACGCCATGCGCAAGAGCCCGGACAACGACAAGATCCGGCGACGCGCGGCCACCGAGTCCAGCGAGAAGCAGGCCCAGAAGGTGCGGCAGATGGAGAGCCGGATCGCGCGGCTGGAAGAAGTCGCGGAACCTCGCAAGGAGTGGGTGCTGGAGTTCACCATCGCCGCTGCGCCGCGGTCGAGTTCGGTTGTCGCCACCCTCGACAATGCTGTTGTGCACCAGGGAGATTTCGTTCTGGGTCCGGTGTCGATCCAAGTCGACGCCGGTGAGCGGATCGGTATCACCGGTCCTAACGGGGCGGGGAAATCCACCCTGCTGCGGCTGCTGCTGGGGCGCCGTGAGCCCGATGAAGGACGTGCGAGCCTGGGTGCCAGCATCGAGATCGGTGAGATCGACCAGGCCCGCGCGAATTTCACCGGAGCCGCGCGGCTCATCGATCGCTTCGAAGAGCTCGTGCCGACCTGGACCACCGCCGATGTGCGGACCCTGCTGGCGAAGTTCGGGCTGCGCGCCGACCATGTTGAACGTGCGGTCGACGACCTCTCTCCGGGCGAGCGAACCCGGGCCGGACTTGCGCTGCTGCAGGCGCGCGGGATCAACGTACTGGTGCTCGACGAACCGACGAACCATCTGGATCTGGCCGCGATCGAACAGCTGGAGAAGGCGCTGGAGTCCTATGACGGCGCCCTGCTGCTGGTGACCCACGATCGCCGGATGTTGCAGAACGTCCGGTTGGATCGCCGCTGGTTGGTCGACGGCGGTCGCGTCACCGAGTTGTAGCCGGTGTCAGCCCGCCGCACACCCGGGCAGGAACAGTGCGGCGGGGATGACGGCATCGGCGGGTGGGGTCGTTGTCGTCGGGTTGGTACCGCACACCGTCGCCTTGTCCCTGGGGATCCAGAATTGGCCCTCCTGTTCGAACACGAACGAGGTCGGGGCGCCCATGTTCGGATTGGCCTTACTGGAGAGCAGGCCCGCCGTCACCGCCCATCCGTCGGCGCAGTGCAGGTCGTCGACCGTATAGAGATTGTCCGCTCCCATGGCGTGGGCGGCGGCGGTTGCGGGTCCGGCGAGCGCGGCCGTGGTGCACTCTGTGACACCGCCGTCCACCGCGGTGGTCGACGACGCCATACCGCCGACCACCGGGGTGTTCGCGGAGCACGCGGTCACCGCGCATGCGGCCAGTAACGCCAGTCCAGTGCTGGTAAGGGCGGGCTGTTTCATGAATCCTCCTCGATGGCCCTGAACGGAAACCGATACCGACGATTATCCGGTCCGCGACTCATCCCAGAGAATTGCCGCCAGGGAGCCTGCGGCCAGCACCCCGATCGCCACCGCGAACGTGACCCCGGCGGTGCGCAACCCCCAGGCCTGAGCGGCGAAACCTGCACCGATGACCGGAAGTGCCACCGCGACGTAGGCCACCACGAAGTAGGTGGAACTGACCTCGGCGCGACGGGCGGGGGGTGCGAGCTCCACGATCGAAGCCAAGCCCCGGCTGAAGCTGATGCCCTGGCCGGCGCCCGAGACCACCGCTGCCGCAACCAACGCGGGCAGCGACGAGCACTGCAGGGCAGTCGCGAGAATCGCCATGCCTGCGATCAGGATCGCGCAACCGAGCGCGACAGCACGCCTCGGAGGCATCCTGGACGCCGCGAACTGTGCCACCGCCGATGCGATGAAGATCGACCCGGCCGTCAATCCGGCCAGCGCGTGATTGTTGACGCCGATGACCTCCGCGACGAACGCGGGCGCAACCGAGGTGAACAGCCCGGTGACGGCGAACCCGGCGAAGCCCGCCAGGGCGGCGATGACGAATGCCGGTCGCACCTGCGGCGGAACCGAAAGCCGTTGCAGCCGAGGCCTACCGGTGCGGCTCGAGGTTTCCGGCACCACCAGCACTGCGGCGGTGGCAAGCACCACCAGGACCAGATGCACCACGAAGCTCAGTCGCAGCGGTTCTGGTGCGTACTGCACGAGTGCCCCGGCCAGCAGCGGTCCGGTCCCCAGCCCGCCGATATTGGCGATGGTCGCGACCGCGGGTGCGCGGTCACGCCAGGACGGCGGCGCCGCCTCGATGATGGCGGCCGTGGCGGTCCCGGTGAACAACCCCGCCGACAGGCCCGACAGCAGTCGCCCGATGAGCAGTAGTGGCACCGAGTCCGCGATCAGAAAGACGCCCCCGCTGGCCAGCGCGCAGGCCGCGCCGGCCAGCAGGACGGGCCGACGGCCGATGGCATCGGACCAGCTGCCGAAGACCAGTAGCGCCAACAGCACGCCACCGGCATAGATCGCGAAGATCACCGTGGTGGTCACGACGGTGAAGTGCAGTTGATCGGAATACAGCGCATACATCGGCGCCGGCATGGTGGTGCCGATCATGATCGCGGCGAAGGAGTAAGCCAGCAGCGCGAAGCTGTAGCGGCGTGCGTTCATGATCACCAGTCTTGACCCACATCAGGCGCTCGCGCACAGATAATTGACAAACTGTCATTTCAGCAGCACGCTGAGCGTCATGGCACTCGCGACGGCGACCGTCACGAAGAGGGCGCGCACCCGTGATTCGCTGCTGGCGGCGTTGCAGGAGTTGTTGCTCGAATCCGATGCGTCGGCCATCTCGGTGCCGCAAGTAGTCGCCAGGTGCGGCGTTGCGCAGGGCACCTTCTACAACTACTTCGACGCACTACCCGATGCGATCGACGCCGTCGGCGCGCTTCTCCTCGCTGAGCACGCCCGAGTGCTCGAGCAGATCACGGCCGGCGCCGCCGACGACGCCGAGGTCGTCGCCCTTTCGGCCAGACAGACACTGATGCTGCTGGCATACCGGTCCGATATCGGTCGACTGCTGTTCGACTCGGGTTTGCCCGCCGACCGATTCGTCGCCGGCCTGCGCGCACACCTGCATGCCGATCTCCAACGGGGTATCGATTCCGGCGTGTTCGCCGTGGCAGATTTCGAGGTGGTCTGCACCGTCTATGCCGGGGTCATCCTGGGCGCCTGCCTCGACCTGTATCGCGGCCGGCTCCCCGCCTCCGCGATACCCGACGTCGTACAGCATCTGCTTCGTGTACTGGGAGTCGGTAAACCCAAGGCGTGGCGATTAGCAGGTGCACCAACGACGTTCGTGCAATGGCGTGCGCTCCCGCTATCGGCAATCGAGGAGATCTGATATGGCACCGACGACAACCTCACGCGGTCGTTCCCTCGGTCGCGACGACGTCGGTTACGAATCAGCCCGCCGGGACACGCTCTGGCGAACGAACATGCCCGATCGCTTTCCGGACCGGATAGTAGGCGCGAACTCCGTCGACGACGTGGTGGCCGCGGTGCGTGCGGCGAAGGCCGCCGGGCAGCGGGTGGGTGTGCGCTCCGGAGGGCATAGCTGGTCGGGTAACCACGTACGCGATGGCGGAGTGCTCATCGATGTGTCTCGCCTCCAGTCGTTCTCCATTGACAGGTCGGCGATGACCGCCACCGCCGAACCCGGAATGGGTGGCAGCGTTCTGCTCGCCGAGCTGATGAAGCGGGACCTGTTCTTCCCGGTGGGTCACTGTCGCGGGGTGTGTATCGGCGGCTACCTGCTTCAGGGCGGCTTCGGGTGGAATGGTCGGGCATTCGGACCCGCGTGCTCTAACGTCATCGCGATCGACTATGTCGATGCCGACGGCGAATTACGCCACGCCAGCGAGACCGAGAACGCCGATATGCTCTGGGCTGCAAGGGGTTCAGGTCCCGATTTTTTCGGGGTGGTGGTGAGATTCCACCTCCGGCTCTACCCCAAACCGGGATTCATCGGTTCGTCGCTCATCAAGTACCCGGTGGAACGCCTCGCTGACCTCGTCCGCTGGGTGGACCGGGTAGGCCCGAGCGTCCCACCCGAAGTGGAGATGCAGTTCGTCGTCTCGCGCAGCGCGTCGTTCCCGCGGCCCTTACGCCCACGCTCGGTCACATCGCCGGTGGTCATCGAGTTGGCCACCACCGTCATGGCCGAGTCCCGCTCGGCAGCCAAGGCGGCGATCGGCTATACGGCCGGCGCGCCGAAGGGGGCCAGGCTGCGAATACCCCTGTTGCCCATGTCCATGTCGCTGATGTACTCCGGCGTCATGCAGCACTACCCGAAGGCCAACTGGGAAGCTGACAATCTCTGGACCCATGCGAGCGCCGATGAGCTGTTACCGCATATTCAGCGCATCGCCGACACGATGCCGGCACCCCCCGCGCACTTTCTGTGGCTTAACTGGGCACCGACGACTGACCTGGCAGATATGGCGTACACGGTGGAGGACACAACCTATCTGGCCTTCTACGGCGGCTGGCTCGACGGTGGCGACGGCGCGGTAACAACGCGCTGGGCGCGGGACAACGCCACCGCCATGGAGTCGCTGTCGACCGGTGTGCAGTTCGCCGACGATCCCGGACGTCCCTCGCGCGGCATCTCCGAAGCGGCGCAGACGCGGCTTGACGCACTGCGCGCCAAGCACGACCCCGAAGGCCGCTTTCACCGCTGGATCGGAGCGGTATGAGGCCGCCGGCACCGAAGGTCATCGCGGGCCGCGGACTCGGTTGGTCGGCAAGCGATCTCGCCACCCTGCCGTATGCACGGTTCTGGAATCCCGAGATGGCTGATATCTCCGCCGACGCGCACCGGGCGGTGGCCAACAGTCCGATGGCCGAAGGTCTGTTTCCCGCGATGGCGCAGGGGATCGGTTCGATCGTCGATGCCGAGGTGCAGAGCGGCTTCACCGTCACCGCGGACGGCGCGATTCACGTCAACCTCGTCACAGAGATGCCTGATGTGACGCCGGCGATGATCGACTGGTGGTTCGGCTGGCACAGCGACAGTCCCGAGCGTTACAAGCTCTGGCATCCGCAGGCGCACGTGCACGCCCAATGGGCGCAGAAACCACCGTCCGGCGCTGTCGGCCGGAGCCGGTATGTCGGCTACACCTCGCAGGTCGACGAATACATCGGCAGCGCGATGATCCGCGGTGCCATTCAGTTCCGCCCGCCCGAGGAGTTGGGTCTGGTCGATGCCGCCGTGGCCGGCGGAGTGGCTGCCACCGCGGTATGTGCCCGCGTCGGGATGGTCGATCTACCCATCGACATCGGATACCTCGCCCACCACGTCGCCGCGGTGTCGGGCGGCAGTGTCATGCGGTCTCGGTTCTGGATGGGTGGCCGGTATGTCTCGGCGCGAGGCAAGGCTTCGCGAGTGATTTCTCCGGTGGCCCAACGTCTTGTCGGGCTCACCGAACTCGATGCCCGCGCGCTTCTGGTGCACTGCTCTCAGGAGATGACGCATCTGGCCTCGTTCCTGCCGGCTCTTTACGGCCAGGAGTCATGAGGAGCACGGACTACCATCGGTAGTTGTGAATATGAACATGCCCTGGCAACCACCACCCGCCGCGAAGCCCACTCGGCGATGGTTGCCCGCGGCGATCATCGGCGCGGCGCTCGTGATCGCGGCCGGTCTGGTGGCCGGGGCCTTCATTCTCAAGGATCGCAACGCCGGTGTGACCGCCGACGGGAGCACCTGCCAGTCATGGAAGCAGACCCGGCTGACCCTCCTCGCCGTCCCGTCCCTGCCGGCCAACTGGTCGTGGACCACCCCGGATATCGACAACGCGATCCGGTTGCAGAACGCCCCGGTCGGCAATGCCCTGGAACTCTTCGAGACCCAGATCGATCCGGAACCGGCCGACGTCGCAGCGGCAGCACGGAACTATGTGGCGGCGCGCCGTCAGCAGATGCAGACGCTCACCGACCACACCTACACCGGCCCGGACGGGGAAGCTGTCGACAACGCCCTGATCCAACTCGACAAACTCTGCGGTACCGGCGGCATCGGCTGACCAACCCGGAGACTACGAGCGGGCCGCCCGAACCTGATTCAGCAGGTTTTGGTTGTCGTAGATGCAGCGGTAGGCGTGCACCAGGCCGTCCTCGCCGATCTCCAGGCGATCGTCACCGTGGTATTCGACCACCTGATTGCTGCCGCTGAGCGTTCCGCGGAAATGCCAGGCGACGATCACCGCTCGGCGCGACACATTGGCGTACGTTCCCTGCGGCGTGAACTGGTAGTCGGGATAGTTCCGGACAATTCGCGTCACCAGACTGCGGATCGCCTCGCGGCCATGAATGGTGTCACCGAACAGTGGGTCGTCGAACACCAGATCCTCGGCGCACAGCGCGGCAACGGCGTCCGGGTCGTGGTCGTTCCACGCCCCTTCCCAGACTTCCGCGAAGTGCTCCACCGCAGCGGCGTCATCCACTGCGGGGTCGGTCAGGCGATTCGTACCCGTCACTACTTCGGGGGCATCCGGATGCCGCCGTCGACACGAACGACTTCGGCATTCATATAGGAGTTGGTGAGCAATTCGATGACCATCGAGGCCAGCTCCTCGGGCTTGCCGAGCCGGTGGGGGAAGAGCACCGATTCACCGAGCTTGGCCTTGAAGGCCT
Source organism: Mycobacterium sp. (assembly GCF_051006775.1). Lineage (GTDB taxonomy): Bacteria > Actinomycetota > Actinomycetes > Mycobacteriales > Mycobacteriaceae > Mycobacterium. The sequence continues at coordinate 9,644 of NZ_JBPCSX010000130.1, read as the reverse complement.
CCGATGCTTCGCCCTCGCCGTAGATCGGGGTGTCGATCAGACCGGGAGCGACGGTGTTGACCCGGATTCCCACCGCGGCCAGATCGCGGGCCACCGGCAGGGTCAGTCCGACCACGCCACCCTTGGACGACGAGTACGCCGCCTGTCCGATCTGCCCGTCGAATGCCGCGACGCTGGTCATGTTCACGATCGCGCCACGCTCACCGGTGGCCGTGGGGTCCAGCCGGCTCATCGCGGTGGCGGCCAGCCGAATGCAGTCGAAGGTGCCGACCAGGTTGATGGCGATGACCTTCCGGTAGGCGTCCAGGTTGTGCGCCGAGGCGAACTCGCCATCCTTGCCGATGGTGCGCTGCGCCCAGCCGATCCCGGCCGAGTTGACCAGGGCGCGCAGCGGGCCGAGGTCCATCGCGGTGTTGACCGCATCCTCGATCTGCTCGGTCTTGGTCACATCGACGGTGACGAACGCGCCGCCGATCTCATGGGCGAGCGCCTTGCCGCGCTCTTCCTGCAGGTCGGCGATGACCACGCGGGCTCCCAGATCGGCCAGCTGACGCGCGGCGGCCGCACCGATACCCGAGGCGCCGCCGGTGACGATTGCACTTGCTCCGTTCATATCCACGGCGATCACCCTACTGACGGACCGGGCCGCGGGAAAGTTTTCCCCCGGCTCTCCGACGGGTCGGCGATTACGCTGACGCCACGATGGCAGATAAGACGACCTCCGTTCGGCCCCGGCTTCTCGCGGTGGTCGTGGTCGGGTTGGCAGCGGTTATCGGCCTCGGCGTGGCGCACACACCACCGGATTCCCGCACCATCACCGGTCCGTACGCGGCACTGTTGTCGGCCTCGGCCGATCTGGGTCCGGCCCGTGGTGAGCACGTGCAGCTGACTGCGGCATTGCGCGACGGCGCGGCCCCGGCCCGGTTGACGGAATGGGCGCGCCAGCACGGTCTGGCCGTCCGGTGGCGAACGCCAGACCGCTGGGCGGTGATCGACGGCGCAGCCCACGAGATGGGTGCGGCATTCGATGTCGACGTCCGCGACTACCGGACCCGCCGGGGCCGGCTGTTCTACGCATCGCCGCAACAGCCGCAGGTCCCCGCCGCGGTGAGCCGTGAGGTGACCGGCCTGGGGCGAATCCTGAGTTACACGCCGTTCCACGACGCCCAGCGCTGGATGTTCCCGTTGGACGTGCCCGACCAGGGCCTCTCGCCGGACGCCCTGCTGCGCACCTACGACATCGAACCGCTGCGAAAGGCCGGCTTCACCGGCAAGGGACAGACGGTGGTGGTGTTCGCCTTCGACGGCGTCGACCAACCCGACCTCGACATGTTCACGTCGATGTTCGGGCTGCCCCCGTTGATTCCGGAGATCGTCGGCGGCATGGCGTCTCAGCGAAGCGGCGAGGCGACCATGGATTTGGAGGCCGTGCACGCGGTCGCTCCCGACGCCAAAAAGGTGCTCGTCAATGCTCGGCCCACAGTCGAGGGCGCCGGTGCCTACGAGAAGATCGCGGCGATGCTCGAGGATGCCGACCGGCGCTATCCCGGCGCGGTATGGAGCTTCTCGATCGGCTGGGGCTGCGACAAACTGATCACCGCCGCCGATCTGGAACCGGTTCGCGGAGCGCTGGTTTCGGCGCACAAGCACGGAACAACCGCCTTCAACGCCAGCGGCGACCTTGCCGGTCTGGAGTGCCAGGGCGGAGAGGACTGGTCGACGCCACCGGGACCCGATGAGGTCGGACTGGATGCGGTGGCGTCACTGCCCGAGATGACCGATGTCGGTGGTACCAGCTTGTCGACGGATGCCGAGGGCAACTGGCTCGCCGAGCAGGCCTGGTACGACGTGCCCATCCTGCACGGCACCGGCGGCGGCGTCTCATCGTTGTTCGAACGCCCCCAGTGGCAGGAGCAACTTGATGTGGGCAAAGGAGCCGGTCGCCGTCTGACACCGGATGTCTCTGCGGTTGCCGACCCCGAGACCGGCGTCAAATTCGTTTTCCAGCAATCCAGTTACGCCGCCGGCGGTACATCACTGTCCGCGCCACTGTGGGCCGGGATGGCGGCGGTGCTCAACCAGTACCTCGGGGAGAACGGCGGGCGTCCGCTCGGCGATCTCAACCCGCTGCTCTACGAGGTTGCCCGAGGGGCCCGGCTGCCCGCGTTCCGGGCGGTCACCCAGGGTGCGAACGCGGTGGACCGAGCAGCGCCGGGCTATGACCTGGTGACCGGTCTTGGAACGCCGCGTCTGGAGAATCTCGCGAAAAACCTTCTGGCTGTTCAGAAGACGTGGCGCGGGGTCAACTGATGGCATTTCGCATCGCGCCCAACGAATCGCTGTTCCGGCCGTCATTGGCGAGTTCGCTTCTCCCGCAGCTGTCAGCCGCCGCCCGCCGCCCCTTCACATGGGGTCTGGTGACGATCGTGGTGGTAATGGCGGCCCTGGTCGAGTTTTACCATCCCAGGGCCATCATCACGGTGGCCGCCCTCGGCCTGCCGCTGCTGCTGATGATCTGCTGGGGCCGGGCCGGGGTGTTTCGGGAACTTCCGCGGTGGGCCACCGCGACCGTCGTCGTACTGTCGATCGGACTGGCCGTCGGATGGGTGCTCGCAACCGGTGACCTGATCACCACCATGGCCGAATCACCATTCGACGCCGGCACCACGGGACGCCGGGTGCTGCGCGACGGTCTGGGAATCTTCGGCGGCGGCTCCGTTCTGATGCTGGTGCCCGCGATCATCGTCCGGCTGATGTGGAGATCCCGCCGGAACGTGCTCGACGGCTTCACACTTGGTGCATTGTCGGCGGTGCTCTTCACGGCCGCGGCCACCCTGACCAGACTCGCGCCCCAGTTGGCCGTACGGCCTGCCAACTGGGACAACCACGTCCGATGGCTTCTCGCCGAGACCGTTGTTCGGGGACTGACGGTCCCGGCGGCGGCGGCATGTGTGGGTGGCCTGATCGGATGTGCGCTGTGGCTCGACCCACCCGCCGGGAAGTCCCGGCACGCGGCCGTGCTGTCACTGGCGGGCATCGGTCTCGCGGTACTGGGCCTCTACGCCACGGCAGGATGGGCCGACGCCGAGGGGGCCCCACAATCAGTCGTCCTGACGTGGCATGTCGCCATGGCAGTGCTCTCGGTGATCGGTCTGCGCCTGGGTCTGCAACTGGCGCTGCCGGAAGGGTATCGACAAGTGCCGGCCGCGCCGGCCCCGAGCGGATCGACATGGCGGGTCACGGTGGTCTGGTTGGCCGCGATGACAGCGTGCACGGGTCTGTTCGCCGGGGTGCCGTCGCTGACCGTCAAGCCGCCGCCGCGATTCAACTGCCCGCCGGACTGCGGCAGCCCTCCCAAAGGTGTTCCGGTTTCGATCAACCCGCGGTTCACCGCGGCAGACGGATCGTTCTCGGTGGCCTATCCCGCGGCGGGAACCGCCTATGACATCAGGATCGACGGCGGGGGGGTCACCGCGACGTTCATCCGCGGTGACGGCGGCAAGATGCGGCTGACCTCCCAACCGGCGAATGGGCGCACGCCGAAGGACGTGGCGCGCGCATTCGTCACCGCGACGTACCCCAGCGCCAGGGCGGCGTTCGAACTCCCCAACGCCATGGTCGGTTTCGTGCCCGGTTACGGCGAGGTGCTCGACGTCTTCCCGCCGGAATTCGGGGCCGGTGGCACGCGGATGAGATTGGTGGTCGTCGTCGCGGTCAAGAATGATCTCGCCCTGATCGCCGGGGCGGTGGGCCCCTTCCACGAGTTCGGTCCGACATTCGGACCCGGACGGCCATCGCCGACAAATGTCCAGATCGCCGAGGACATGGGCCGCTACGTCAACAGCTTCCGATGGCGCGGTGATCCGCTGGGGTGAGAGCTGGGCCGACAGGGGGAGCGACCACCGGACTTACGCAGGGGGGGTAGCGCAAGTACCCGGTGGCCGCCCGGGAACTGAGTCTGGCACGCCGGACATCGTTCTCGGGTGTTACCGGTCAGTAGTCCCGCCGCCGGGATGGCTCAGGACTTACCGCAGGTACAGCCGGGACCGCAGCCGCACTTGGGCCCGCAGGTGCAGTCCGGGTTGCCGCAGCCGCTGCCCGTGCCGCAGCTGCACTCCGGACCGCAGGTACAGGGATCGCAGGTACAGGCGGGGTTCTCGCATTTGGTACTCATAACCCAATATTAGGCCGAAGTCGGGCACCGGTCTGGGATCGTCCTTGTATGCGGCCCAGTGTCCTGGGAAACTCTCAACCGGGGGTACCCGTCACACCCGAGGAGATCGCGTGTTCGATCTGAAGATCGTTGGCGGCACTGTCGTCGACGGAACCGGCGCCCCCCGGTACACCGCGGACGTCGCCGTCTCAGGCGGCAGGATCGTCGAGGTGCGGCGGCGCAGCCCGGCCGACCCGCCACTGGAGGGCGCGGCAGCCGAGACGATTGACGCGACCGGCAAAATCGTCGCACCCGGCTTCGTCGACATTCACACCCACTATGACGGTCAGGTGAGTTGGGACGACGTCCTGGAGCCCTCGTCCAACCAAGGTGTCACGACGGTGATCTCCGGCAACTGCGGCGTGGGGTTCGCCCCGGTCCGGCCGGGCAGCGAACAGTGGCTCATCGAACTGATGGAGGGTGTCGAGGACATTCCGGGAACGGCCCTCTCCGAGGGGATCACCTGGGGCTGGGAGAGTTACGCCGAGTATCTCGACGTGATCTCTCGCCGCGAACTCGCCGTCGACTACGGCAGCCAGATCGCGCACGGAACGGTGCGGGCCTACGCGATGGGGGAGCGCGGAGCCCGTAACGAACCCGCCACCGCCGAGGACATCGCACAGATGAGCCGGATCGTGCAGGAGGCCGTCGAGGCCGGCGCACTGGGATTCTCGTCCTCGCGCACGCTGGCGCACCGGGCCATGGATGGCGAGCCGGTGCCCGGAACCTTCGCCGCCGAGGACGAGCTCTTCGCCCTCGGTCGGGCGCTGGCCGCCGGCGGCGGTGCGGTCTTCGAACTCGCCCCTCAGGGGGCCGCGGGCGAAGATATCGTCGCGCCGAAGACCGAACTGGAGTGGATGCGCCGGCTGGGCGAGGAGATCGACTGCGCGCTGAGCTTCGCGCTGATCCAGGTCGATGCCGACCCGAATCTCTGGCGTGAACAGCTGGATCTCTCGGCGGCCGCGCACCAGGCGGGAAGCCGGCTGTACCCGCAGGTCGCGGCTCGGCCGTTCGGCATGCTGCTGGGCTTTCCAGGGCACCACGCGTTCACCCACCGGCCGACCTACCGCCGGCTGAAGGCCGAGTGCGATCGCGAGGAACTCGCCGCGCGGCTGGCCCAGCCCGCCGTCAGGGCGGCGATTCTGGCCGAAGACGATCTGCCGATGGATCCCACCGTGCTCTTCGACGGCATGTTCGCCTTCGCGCAGTATGCGATCGACCGGTTGTTCGTTCTCGGTGATACGCCCGACTACGAGCCGACCGACGAGCGCACGGTGGCCGCGATCGCGCGCCGGCGCGGCGAGGATCCACTGACCACCATGTACGACCTGATGCTGGAGTCCAATGCCGGCAACATGTTGATGCTGCCGCTGTTCAACTACGCCGACCGCAACCACGACGCGATCCGGGAGATGATGACCCACCCGGCCGGCGTGCTGGGCCTCAGCGATGGCGGCGCGCACTGCAGCATGATCTGCGACGCGTCCTACCCGACATTCCTGCTGACACACTGGGCCCGCGATCGGCACCGCGGGGAGAAGCTGCCACTGGAGTTCGTGGTGCGCAAGCAGTCCCATGACACCGCACAGCTTTTCGGGCTTTCTGATCGCGGTGTGATCGAGGTGGGCAAGAAAGCCGATATCAACGTGATCGACATGGATGCCCTCACCTTGCACGCTCCCCGGATGGCGTACGACCTGCCCGCCGGCGGTAAGCGTTTGGTCCAGGGCGCCTCGGGTTACTCCGCGACAATCGTCAGCGGTGTGGTGACCCGCCGTGACGGGGTTGACACCGGCGCCCGGCCGGGCCGGCTGGTCCGCGGGGCACGTTGAGGATGCCCCGTTTCGACGGTGTGACGATGGTGGTGACCGGTGCCGCATCCGGGATCGGGTTGGCCACCGCGCGGCGACTGCTCGACGACGGCGCCACGGTGGTGGGGTGCGATCTTGCACCCGCCGACGAACTCGCCGGCGCCGACCGGTTCATCTTCGTCACCGCCGACGTGACCGACGAGGCCGCGGTGGCGCGAGTGTTCGACGCGGCCCCGGGCCGGCTTGCCGGTGTGGTGCATTCGGCCGGGGTGGCCGGGGGCGGCCCCGTGCACATGCTGGACGCGATGGAGTGGACCCGGGTCATCAACATCAACCTGACCGCGACGTTCCTGGTGGCAAGGGCCGCCGTTGCCCGCATGCTCGGCCAGGACCGGATCGCCGGCGAGCGCGGCTCGATCGTCACCCTGGCCAGTGTCGAAGGGCTCGAAGGCACGGCCGGGGGCAGCGCGTACAACGCCGCCAAAGGCGGCGTGGTGCTGCTGACCAAGAACATCGCACTGGACTACGGACCGAGTGGAATCCGTTGTAATGCAATCTGTCCCGGATTCATCGAGACCCCGATGCTCGATCTGGTGCTGTCGGCCCCGGAGATGGCAGAGGTCAGGGCCGGGGTGATCCATGAGCACGCATTGCGCCGACTCGGCCGGTCCGATGAGATCGCTGCCGCCGCGGCGTTCCTGCTGTCGCCGGATGCGTCGTTCGTGACGGGGCAGGCACTGGCGGTCGACGGCGGTTACACCGCCGGACGTGACCACGGAGTGACTGAGATGTTGGGACTGGGATGATGGGATTGTCTGGGACCGCGGGTATCGGTATGAAGGAGGCACGATGACAGCAAGTGTGGTGGGCCGCGACGTGATCGGCCTGGCCCGCGGACTGCGGACCGTTGTCGGCGCGGAGGCTGCGGAGTCGGAGCGGCTGCGCACCATGTCGCCTCCGATCGTGGAGGCGCTGTGGGCCAGTGGGCTGATGACGGCCTTCAACCCGCGCGAGGCCGGCGGTGTCGAACCGAGTTTCACCGAGATGATCGAGACCTGGATCGAGATGGCTTGGCAGGACGGCTCTTTCGGATGGATCGGCATCGCCAACTTCCCGTCTACGTTCGCTGCGGCCTGTTATCTGCCGGAGGCCGGCTTCGCCGAGGTGTTCGCCGATAACGACAATCACGTCACCATGGGAGGTCAGTTCGCCCCGCTCGGCATGGGCGCTGTCGTCGATGGTGGCTATCGACTGACCGGTTCATGGAGTTTCGGTTCCGGTACCGGGCATTCGCAGTACGTCGCGGCCGGTTTCATGCCGGCCGAGGACGGGATGCCACGGATGATGGACAACGGCATGCCGGTGATGATGGTCGCACTGGTGCCCCGCGATCAGGTCACCTTCACCGACGGTTGGCACGTCCAGGGGCTCAAGGGCACGGGTTCCTACGACTACACCGTCACCGATGTCTTCGTGCCCGCGCACCGGACCTTCGAACTGTTCGCCCGGGAACCGGTGCGGGGTGCCTCGCCCGCGGCCAGGATGGGCCTGATGGCCGTCACCGCCGCCGGTCACGCGGCGTGGGCGCTGGGGGTGGCCAAGAGCATGCTCGACGATGTACAGGAACTGGCCGCCACGAAGTTCCGGATGAGCGATATGGCTTCGCTGGCCAGTCGTCCCACCTTCCAGAAGGATCTGGCCCACCACGTCTCGGCGTGGCGGGCGGCGCGTCTGCTGCTGCTCGACGTCTTCGCCGAGGCGGAGAACGCGGCTGCCGGGGATGGACTGACGCCGACCAACCGGGCCGACCTGCGGGCCGCTGCGGTCTACGCGACCGACGTCGCGCGAGAGGCCGCGCAGTGGGCCCACCTGTCGGCGGGAACCACCGCCATTCGGGAGGGTTCGCGGATGGAGCGCGCCTTCCGTGATCTCTACACCGGCACCCAGCACGCCTTCATCAGCGAGAAGGTGGCGATGGACGCCGCCACGGTGTGGCTGGGACTGGTTGAGGACCAGTTCGCGCTGTAGACCGTGGCCGGGTGGCGATCGCAACGCGATGCAGCCGACGCGCTAGGTCAGGAACTCGACCTTGCCGGTGTCCAGATCGTAGAAGGCGCCGGTGATCTTCAGCTGTCCGCCGGCCAGGCGATCTTTGAGAATCGGGCTGATCCGCAGGGCGTCGACGCCACGGTGCACGACCTCCTTCGCGGCGGCGTTGATCACCGCGTCGCCGGTTACGCCCCGGGCCTGCACGGCCATGACGGCCGGCAGGATCGGGTCGACCACGGCGCCGATCCGGCCCGGCGCCCTCGTTTGGCCGGACCGCAGTGCTGTGACAGCTGCGGTGACCGCACCACAGCGGGTATGGCCCAGGACCACCAGCAGGGGAACGCCGAACTCTTCGACGCCGAACTCCAGTGAACCGATCGCGGCGTCATCGGCGATCGCGCCGGCGATCCGGGCGTCGAAGAGATCACCGAGTCCGCGGTCGAAGACCAGTTCCGGCGGCACCCGCGAGTCGACGCACCCCAGCACCCCGACGAATGGTTGCTGTCCCTTCGAGACGGCCACCAGTCGGGCCGAGCTGAGATTGGTGTCGTTGTGTCGCAGCTCGACAAAACGGGCATTGCCCTCGATGAGCTTGGCCATCGCCTGATCCGGAGTCAGATCCGCGGTCGGGTCGGTGAGGCCCTGTTCGCCGTGTATCGGCGTGGCGGGCGAGCACCCGGCGGCGGTGAGCGCGCCCATGCCGACCAGTGCTGCGCCACCGAGGAAATGGCGGCGAGTGGGTGTGGACATCAGCGCCCTTCCTGCCGGTGTTGCCGACCATCTCGGCGGATTCAGAGTTTAATGACCGGGTGATCGGAGTCATCGGGGGCAGCGGCTTTTACACCTTCTTCGGCCCGGACGCCCAGAGCCGCACGATCACCACACCGTACGGTTCGCCGAGTGGTCCGATCACCGTCGGCCGGGTCGGCGTCCATGAGGTGGCGTTCCTGCCCCGGCATGGGCTCAACCACGAGTTCTCGCCGCACACCGTTCCGTATCGCGCCAACATGTGGGCGCTGAGGTCCCTCGGCGTGCGTCGGGTGCTGGCGCCGTGCGCGGTGGGCAGTCTGACCGCTGAGCTGCCGCCCGGGGCGATCGTGGTGCCCGACCAACTTGTGGACCGCACCCGCGACCGCGGGGACACCTACTTCGACTCCGGCGGCATCCACGTCGAGTTCGCCGACCCGTACTGCCCGGATCTGCGGGCCAACGCCGTCAGTCACCCCGGTGTGGTCGACGGTGGCACCATGGTGGTCATCCAGGGTCCGCGATTCTCCACCCGGGCGGAGAGCCAATGGTTTGTCCGGCAAGGCTTCACCCTGGTGAACATGACCGGCTACCCCGAGGCGGTGCTGGCCCGGGAGCTCGAAATGTGCTATGCCACAATTGCTTTGGTGACCGACCTGGATGCCGGGATCGACGTCGGGGCCGGAGTGCGGGCGGCCGACGTGTTCGCGGAGTTCGAGAAGAACCTGGTGCCGTTCAAGAAGCTGGTGCACGAGGCCATCGAGAGCGTGGCGCCGGACCGCACGTGCACCCATTGCCTTGCCCACACGGGCGTCACCCTGCCG
>NZ_JBPCSX010000129.1:0-12340 GCF_051006775.1 Mycobacterium sp. | reverse complement strand
TGGTTCACGCCGTCGGGGCTGCCGCCGGGCTTGGTGGGATCGGCGGGGTTGGGAAAGCCGTTGGGGAAGTTGTAGAGGTTGTAGGGCCACTGGGTCTTGCCCGGTGAGGCGGGGACCCCACCGAGGGTGCCGTCGGTATAGATGGACCCGGGCTGGGTGTAGGCCGGTGGGGTGTAGGGGGCGATCCAGTTGTTGTAGTACTGGCCGATGTTGTAATCCAGCATCGTGGTGGAGGCCGAGTTGTAGGACTCGTCGCCGAGTTGGATGACGTCGCTGGGATTCCAGCTGCGCATCATCTCCGCCACGGCCTGCTGCTGCGGGCCGCTGGCCCCGGTGTCCTTGCGCTTGTAGCCGCCGGGCGAGTAGTAGAAATTGGTGCCGTTGGTGTAGGAGTTTCCGGCGTCTCCGAAGACCGCGAGCCGGATGTCGGTCGCAGCGGTGGCGGCCGCAGTTGTGTTGACCGGAACGAGGAGCGGGGACGCGGCTGGTGCGGTGTCCAGGACGGGATTGGCGACTGGTGCCGCGACTCGCACTGCTCGCGCTGCCGCCGGGTGCGCTCTCGATGGCGGCGGCTTCGGGTTGGTGTCGGCTGTCCCGGCGGGAGTCGAGTTGGAGCGTGCGGGCGCGGCACCGCGCCGCGATACGGCGGCGGACCCGCGCTGGGCACCGCCGTGCGCCGCGGTGGATCGCTCCGGTGAAGCCGAACCGGATGTCGCTGAAGCACCAGTATCGTCAGCGGTCGCCGTGGGGGCTGCTGCCAGAGCGATACCGGCGGCTGCAGCGGCAGCACCGGCCTGAAGCCAGAGCACAACCGGGAGCGGCCGCCGCCGGCCGGGGCCCGGGGAGAATTCACGACGCTCGGACTGCGACTGCTCAACAACACTGGCCGCCACGGCGGATCTCCTCGGCATCGGGTTACATGGGCTCGCCCGGTTTGGGAGGATATCCCGAAGTGGGTTGCTCTCCAGGGTTTTCGCAGCAATCCTCATGGGAGTTGCCCAGGGAGTTGGCGTTGATCCGGTGTCCGGCTCCGACTGTATGGGCGGTCAGGAATGCCCCAGCCGGCCGCGCCCCATCCGCAGCAGCAGCATGGCCAGATCCTTGCCGTCGGCGCCGAGAGGCTCGCTGTAGCGCTCGATGACCTTCATTTCGCGGCTGTGCACCAGACGGGTACCGCCGGAGGCCATCCGGACCTTGCCGATCTGCTGGGAGATCTCAGTGCGCCGCTTCACCGCCGCCAGGATCGTGGCGTCGAGCTGGTCGATCTCCGAGCGCAGGGCGTCGATACCCGATTCGGTGAGTTCTTCTGCAGTCATGTCGTCGTTCTCCTGGTGTGGGGGTTCTGGTGTCATCCGATCCGGGCCTCACACAAGAAACGAGCCCCGGATCGCCGATGCGGACCGCGGGGCTCTGGTGAATACGAGCAGCTAGGCCTCCGCGGGCACCGCGAAGCGGTACCCGTGGAAAAATCGCCGTGTCTGCACATCGGGAGTCTGCCACCAGGTGGCGCGCCTTCGCAAAGGGCTGTCCCCGGACGGCGGTAGGTTGGGACCGATATGAGCGTGCAGGTGAGCGATTTGCGAGCCCCCGGGGGTCCTGACGATCTGCTCGAGGGTCTCAATCCCCAGCAGCGCCGTGCCGTCCTGCACGAGGGCGCCCCGCTGCTTATCGTCGCCGGAGCCGGCTCGGGTAAGACCGCGGTGCTCACCCGCCGGATCGCCTATCTGCTGGCCGCCCGCGACGTCGGTCCCGGACAGATCCTGGCCATCACCTTCACCAACAAGGCCGCCGCGGAGATGCGCGAGCGGGTATCCCAACTGGTCGGCCCGCGCGCCCGGAACATGTGGGTCTCGACCTTCCACTCCACCTGCGTGCGGATCCTGCGCAACCAGGCCGCGCTGCTGTCCGGGCGCAACTCCAACTTCTCGATCTACGACGCCGACGATTCCCGCCGCCTGCTGCTGATGATCGGCAAGGACATGGGCCTGGACGTCAAGCGCTATTCGCCGCGGGTGCTGGCCAACGCGATCTCCAACCTCAAGAACGAGCTGACCACCCCGGAGCAGGCGGCCGCCGACCTGGAGCCGGGCTGCGACGACCTGACCCGGATAACCGCCGAGGTCTACGCCGAATACCAGCGCAGGCTGCGGGGCGCCAACGCGCTGGACTTCGACGACCTGATCGGTGAAACCGTCGCTGTGCTGCAACGCCACCCGGAGATCGCGCAGTACTACCGCCGCCGGTTCCGGCACATCCTGGTCGACGAGTACCAGGACACCAACCATGCCCAGTACGTCCTGGTCCGGGAACTCGTGGGTTCCGGCGCTGCCGACACCGACACGGTGGCGCCGTCACAGCTGTGTGTGGTCGGCGACGCCGATCAGTCGATCTACGCCTTCCGCGGCGCGACCATTCGCAATATCGAGGATTTCGAGCGCGACTTCCCCGATGCCGCCACGATCATGCTCGAGCAGAACTACCGCTCGACCCAGAACATTCTGTCGGCGGCCAACGCGGTGATCGCCTACAACTCCGGGCGCCGGGAGAAGCGGTTGTGGACCGACGCCGGCGACGGCGAGCTGATCGTCGGATACGTGGCCGACAACGAACACGACGAGGCACGGTTCGTCGCGACCGAGATCGAAAGTCTCGCCGACGGATCTGACTACACCTATAACGACGTCGCGGTGTTCTACCGCACCAACAACTCGTCGCGGTCGGTGGAAGAGGTGTTCATCCGGGCCGGCATCCCCTACAAGGTGGTCGGTGGTGTTCGGTTTTACGAGCGCAAGGAGATTCGCGACATCGTCGCTTATCTGCGGGTGCTGGACAACCCCGGTGACACCGTCAGCCTTCGTCGCGTCCTCAACACCCCCCGCCGGGGTATCGGTGACCGCGCCGAGGCGTGTGTGGCCGTCTACGCGGAGAACACCGGCGCCACCTTCGCCGACTCGCTGACTGCCGCGGCCGAGGGCAAGGTGCCGATGCTCAACACCCGGTCAGAGAAGGCCATCGCAGGTTTCGTACAACTGCTCGACGAACTCCGCGGTCGTCTCGATGACGAACTGGGCGATCTGGTCGAAGCCGTGCTGGACCGCACCGGCTACCGCAGGGAACTGGAGTCCTCCAATGACCCGCAGGACCTCGCCCGGCTGGACAACCTGAACGAACTGGTAAGCGTCGCACACGAATTCAGCATCGACCGGGCCAACGCCGCCGCGCTCGCGCAGGACGGTGACACCCAAGACGCAGACGATGACGTCCCGCAGACCGGGGTGCTGGCCGAATTCCTGGAACGGGTGTCATTGGTCGCCGACTCCGACGACATACCGGAGAACGACGCGGGCGTGGTCACGCTGATGACGCTGCACACCGCTAAGGGACTGGAGTTCCCCGTGGTGTTCGTCACCGGGTGGGAGGACGGGATGTTCCCGCATATGCGGGCTCTCGGCGATCCGACTGAGCTGAGCGAGGAACGCCGACTGGCCTACGTCGGGATAACCCGTGCGCGGCAGCGGCTGTACCTGTCGCGGGCGAAGGTCCGCTCGTCATGGGGGCAGCCCATGCTCAACCCCGAGTCACGCTTCCTTCGCGAGATACCCGACGCCCTCATCGACTGGCGGCGCACCGATACTGATTCCAGGCAGGGGAGCACCGGACAGGGCTTCAGCGCACCGGTGTCCGGACGGTTCGGCTCCGTGGCCGAGAGCGGACGCCCCTCCCCGATGCGCAGCGGTGCGCGCCGGGCGCTGGTCGTACTGGAACCCGGCGACCGGGTGAACCACGACAAGTACGGTCTCGGCCGGGTCGAGGAGGTCTCCGGAATGGGGGAGGCGGCGATGTCGCTGATCGACTTCGGGACGGCCGGGCGGGTCAAACTCATGCACAACCACGCCCCGGTGCAGAAGCTCTGAAGTGGCGGATCAGCCGACGTAGGCACCCAGGGAAACGCCGCGGGCGGCCAGCCAGGACACCGGGTCGGTGGCGTTGCCGCCGCCGAGCAGGACCGAGAAGTGCAGGTGCGGCCCGGTGGAGTTGCCACGGTTGCCGATCGTGGCGATCTGGTCACCGGCGAACACGCGCTGGCCGACCTGGACGGACCAGCTGTTGACATGGCCGTAGCGGGTCACGGTGCCATCGGAGTGCGTGATCAGGACCCAGGCGCCATAGCCGGAGTTGGTGGGACCGGACGCCTTGACGATGCCGTCGGAGGCGGCGTAGATCGGCGTACCGATCGGGCCGGCCAGATCGACGCCGTCATGGAGTGCGCCCCAGCGGTAACCGAAGCCTGAGGTGAAGATGCCGCGGGTCGGGAGAACGAACAGCGGCCGCTGCAACCGGGCCTCGCGCTCGGCACGCTCGGCGGCGTAGGCGGCGGCCTTGGCGAGCTCCTCGGCATGTACCGAGGCGTACGCGGCGGGCTTGACCGAGATCACCTCGGCGCCACGCAGATCAGCGGCCGGAGCGCCGTCCATCGGCGCCTTCTCCGCGGCCAGCACGGTGCGGGTGGTCGCGATCTGGGTGTGGGGGTTGACCATTGTGTAGGCGGCGGCCGCGGCGGCACCGGCGGCCATCGCCGCGATGAGTACCCGGCCGCGCGCTGCGCTGGTCGGCTGCCTGCGATGCATCGGGGTGCGCGGCAGAATGTCGGTGACTTCGGAGCTGTTGAACATCGGGCGCTCGGCGCGCGGCTTGACCGGCTTGATCTCCGCGGTCAGCAGGGGGGTGAAATCCTCGACGTCACGCATGACATCCAGATCGCTCACATCGCCTGAAACAGGCGTCTCCACGGTGGGAGTCGACCTCAGCTGCGTCAAAACCAAGTCCTCGCGTCGTGACCAAAGCGTTATCTGGACCGCATGACGGTAACCAAAATGTGACCAAGCTGGCAACCCGGTCGCGGGTGAGCCCGCCGATTGTGACTTGAATCACCCGCGTTCCGCGAGGTGGGATGCGCCTCAACGCCCTCGGCGGGTAGTCGTTAAAGTTCGCAGCGGACCGTCACCGTCAACGAACCCCTACGGACCCAGCACACGGACAGGGAGCCAATGGACCTTTACGAATATCAGGCGAAGGAAGTGTTCGCCAAGCACCACGTACCCAGCACCCCCGGCCGGGTCACCGAATCGGCCGAGGAGGCCAAGGCCATCGCCGAGGAAATCGGCCGGCCGGTCATGGTGAAAGCGCAGGTCAAGACGGGTGGACGAGGTAAGGCCGGTGGCGTGAAGTATGCCGCCACACCGGAGGACGCCTACACCCACGCCAAGGCCATCCTGGGCCTGGACATCAAGGGACATATCGTCAAGAAACTGCTGGTCGCCGAGGCCAGCGATATCGCCGAGGAGTACTACATCTCCTTCCTGCTCGATCGCGCCAACCGCACCTACCTGGCGATGTGCTCGGTGGAGGGCGGCATGGAGATCGAAGAGGTCGCCGCCACCAAGCCGGAAAGGCTGGCCAAGGTGCCGGTCGATGCCGTCAAGGGCGTTGACCTGGCGTTCGCCCGCTCGATCGCTGAGCGGGGCCACCTGCCGGCCGAGGTTCTCGACGCCGCCGCTGTCACCATCGCCAAGCTGTGGGACGTCTTCGTCGGCGAGGACGCCACCCTGGTCGAGGTCAACCCGCTGGTCCGCACACCCGACGACCGGATCCTGGCGCTGGACGGCAAGGTCACCCTCGACGAGAACGCCGGGTTCCGCCATCCCGACCACGCCCAATTCGAGGACACCGAAACCACCGACCCCCTCGAACTCAAGGCCAAGAAGCACGACCTCAACTACGTCAAGCTCGACGGTTCCGTCGGCGTCATCGGTAACGGCGCCGGCCTGGTCATGTCGACGCTGGACGTGGTCGCCTATGCGGGGGAGAACCACGGCGGGGTCAAGCCGGCCAACTTCCTCGACATCGGTGGCGGAGCCTCGGCCGAGGTGATGGCCGCCGGACTCGACGTCATCCTCAACGACAAGCAGGTCAAGAGCGTGTTCGTCAACGTCTTCGGCGGCATCACGTCCTGCGACGCGGTCGCCAACGGCATCGTCAAGGCGCTGCAGATGCTCGGCAAGGACGCCAACAAGCCGCTCGTCGTGCGGCTCGACGGCAACAACGTCGAAGAAGGCCGACGGATTCTCGCCGAGGCCAACCATCCGCTCGTAGTGGTGGCCGACACCATGGATTCCGGCGCCGACAAGGCCGCCGAACTCGCTTTCGCCGCTGGAAAGGACGCCTGAGCCGTGTCGATCTTTGTGAACAAGGACTCCAAGGTCATCGTCCAGGGCATCACCGGCGGGGAGGCGACCAAGCACACCGCCCTGATGCTCAAGGCCGGCACCCAGGTGGTCGGCGGCGTCAATGCGCGCAAGGCCGGCACCACCGTCGCCCATAAAGACAAGAGCGGCAAGGACATTGAGCTGCCGGTGTTCGGCAGCGTCGCCGAGGCGATGGAAGCCACCGGGGCCGATGTTTCCATCGCCTTCGTGCCGCCGGCCTTCTCCAAGGACGCCATCATCGAGGCTATCGACGCCGAGATTCCACTGGTGGTCGTCATCACTGAGGGAATTCCGGTGCAGGACACCGCATATGCGTGGGCCTACAACGTCGAACGCGGTCTCAAAACCCGCATCATCGGCCCGAACTGTCCCGGCATCATCACACCGGGTGAGGCGTTGGTCGGTATCACTCCGGCAACCATCACCGGCAAGGGGCCGATCGGTCTGGTGTCCAAGTCGGGCACGCTGACCTATCAGATGATGTTCGAGTTGCGCGATCTCGGCTTCTCCACCGCCATCGGCATCGGCGGTGACCCGGTCATCGGTACCACTCACATCGACGCCATCGCAGCGTTCGAAAAGGACCCGGAGACAAAGCTGATCGTGATGATCGGCGAGATCGGCGGCGACGCCGAGGAGCGGGCCGCCGACTACATCAAGGCCAATGTCACCAAGCCGGTCGTCGGCTACGTGGCAGGCTTCACCGCGCCGGAGGGCAAGACGATGGGCCACGCCGGTGCCATCGTGTCCGGCTCGTCGGGCACCGCCGCTGCCAAGCAGGAGGCGCTCGAGGCTGCCGGGGTGAGGGTGGGTAAGACGCCGTCGGCCACCGCCGCGCTGGCCCGGGAGATCTTCAAGAGCCTGTGACCGGGGCGGTGGACCCCAGCACTCCGGTACTGGTCGGCGTCGGTCAGTTCACCGAACGTCGGGAGGACTCCGGATATCGCGGCATGTCCTCGGTCGAGTTGGCAACCGAGGCTGCCGCGTCGGCACTGGCTGACACCGGGGTCGACCCCGGCGCAGTCGCCGCGGTGATCGACACCGTCGTCGGGATCCGACAGTTCGAGATCTCCGGGCGCGGGATGGCGCCGCTGGGGTGTTCCACCAACTACCCGCGTTCGGTGGCCCGGCGTATCGGCGCGGAACCGGGGCGCGCGGTACTGGAACCCATCGGCGGTCAGGGCCCCCAGCATGTCGTCACCGAGTTCGCCGGCGCGATAGCGGCGGGCGCGGCCGACGTCGTACTCGTGATCGGTTCCGAGAACGGTTCCACACTTCGGTCCTTCGCCAAGGGGTCCGTCGCCAAGGCCGGTCAGACCGGATCGGACAAGCCCGATCACTCCGAGACCGTCGACGGTCAACTGGAGGATCGCGGCTATGGCTACGAGGGGTTGTTCAGCGACTACACGGTGGCCCACGGATTGGTCGGTGCGCCCGCGCAGTACGGGTTGCTCGAGAATGCCCGCCGGGGCCGGGTCGGGCTGAGCCGAGCTGACTATCGGCGCGCGATGGGCGAGTTGTTCGCACCGTTCACGACGGTGGCCGCCGGCAACCCCTTCTCGTCGGCGCCTGCGCAGCGCACCGTCGACGAGCTGATCACCGTCACCGACGACAACCGGATGATCTGCGACCCCTACCCGCGACTGCTGGTTGCGCGGGATCAGGTGAATCAGGGTGCGGCGGTGCTGCTCATGTCGGTGGCGGCCGCCCGCCGGCTCGGTGTACCCGAGGAGAAGTGGGTTTATCTGCGTGGGCATGCAGATCTGGTGGATCAGCCGCTGCTGGATCGCGAAGACCTCTCCTACAACGCAGCCTCGGTACTGGCGGTTCGTGAGGCGCTGTCAGTCGCCGGCGTCGGCATCGACGACGTCGCGACACTGGACCTCTACAGCTGCTTCCCGGTCCCGGTTTTCAACTTCTGTGACGGATTGGGACTGTCCACCGATGACCCCCGCGGTCTCACCCTCACCGGCGGTCTGCCGTACTTCGGCGGCCCGGGCAACAGCTATTCGCTCCATGCGATTGCTGAGACGGTCACCGCAATGCGTTCCGTGCCTGGAGAATTCGGCTTGGTGGCTGCCAACGGCGGTGTGATGAGCAAGTACTCGGTGGGGATCTACTCGACCGCGGCCGCACCGTGGAAGTCCGACGCAAGTGCTCGGCTGTGCCGGCAGGTTGCAGATGGACCGGTGGTGCCGATTATGGAGCAGGCCGACGGTGACGCCGTCATCGAGACCTACACCGTTCGTTACGACTGGCCGGTGCGAACCGGGATCATCGTCGGACGCATGAAGTCCGATAACAGTCGGTTCATGGCGGTGACCGATGATGTAGATCTGGTGTCGTTACTGACCGACGGTGAACCGCTCGGCGCCCGGATCCGGGTGCGCTGCGACGGCGAGAAGAACCGGGCCGTGCCGGCTTAGCGCCGGTTCTACAGCCCCAGCCCGGCGAGCTTGCCCGCCAACCGCTCGACATAGCCGCCGACCTCTTCGGTGGACTTGTCCGGCAGGCCGAACAACACCTCGGTGACGCCGATGTTCTTCCAGTGCTCCAGTTTCTCCGGCACGGGTTTGAAGTCCAGTGCGACGATGCTCGGCGCACCTTCGCGGTCGGCCGCGGCCCAGATGTCCTGCAACATCCGGACGGGTGCGTCGATGTCGAAATCACGAGGGGTGGTGATCCAGCCATCCGCCGACTTGGCGATCCACGTGAAGTTCTTCTCGGTACCGGCCGCGCCGACGAGGACGGGGATATGGGACTGCACCGGCTTGGGCCAGGCCCAACTCGGACCGAAGTTGACGAACTCGCCCTCGTAGGCGGCCTCCTCCTTGGTCCACAACTCCCGCATCGCCTCGATGTACTCGCGCAACATCGTGCGCCGGCGTTTCGGCGGAACGTTGTGGTCGGTCAGTTCGTCGGTGTTCCATCCGAACCCGACGCCCAGGCTGACCCGGCCCCCAGACAGATGATCAAGGGTGGCAATCGTTTTCGCCAGGCTGATCGGATCATGTTCGACCGGCAGCGCCACCGCGGTAGACAGCCGCACCCGGGAGGTGACCGAGCAGGCCGTGCCGAGACTCACCCAGGGGTCCAGGGTGCGCATATACCGGTCGTCGGGCAGGGTCTCGTCCCCGGTGGTCGGGTGCGCGGCGTCCCGCTTGACCGGGATGTGGGTGTGTTCGGGCACATAAAAGGTGGTGAATCCGTGGTCATCGGCCAGTTTCGCGGCCGCAGCCGGGGTGATGCCCCGGTCACTGGTGAACAGAACGAGTCCGTAGTCCATGCCAGAATTAGAACGTGTTCTAGTGCGCCGGGCAACTCCCCGCCCGGGCGGCGTGATTTCGCCCCCATGGTTGAGGGCTCGATGTGATCGCGACCCTCACGCAGATTTCGCTGGCCTGCCCGGGCGGCGGCTTCAGCGGTCGCAACCCTCGGGTGCGCTAGCGTTGGGGTCGGACGCAGGTCCGCTATCAGGCATAGGAGAGGCAATGACTTACCCGCCGACCAACCCGGGATACCCGGCACCGCAGCAACCCGGCGGTTACGGTCCCGCGAGTGCGCCGTCGTATCAGGCCGCGCCGGCCGGACCCAGTAGATTGCCGAGCCTGCTGGCCGGCGCCGGGGCGGGCCTGGGTTTGGCTGCATACCTCGCCAGCTTCGGACCGCTGCTCAAGATCAACGCCGACATCGGGCCCTTCGGCGGCGCCTCCTTCACCGCCAGCGGACTGAGCTACTGGACCATCGCGGCGCTGACGGCTGCTCTGCTGGCCGCCGTCAGCCTGCTGCCCAAGGCCAAGAATTACACCCCGATCGTCGCGGTCGCCGCGGTTCTCGGTGTGCTGCTGGTGATCGGCCAGATCATCAATCGCCCCAACGGTTTCTCCATCGGCTGGGCGCTGTGGCTGGTGCTGTTGTTCACCGTCTTCCAGGCGGCCGCCGCGGTCACCGCGCTGCTGTTCGAGTCGGGTGTGCTGAGCGCGCCCGCGCCCCGGCCGCGCTACGAGCAGTACGGCCAGTACGGACCGCCGCCCGGTGGCTACTACAACCAGTCCGGGAGCCAGCAGTTGCAGCGGCCCGGTTACCCGGCGCAGTACGGCAGCTACCCGACAGGTGGATTCGGTGCGCAGGAGGCTGACGCGCCGCCGACCCCGCCGACCGGCTTCCCCGGCTTCGGTCCGCCTTCGGCGTCCGCGCCTGCCCAACCGTCGGCCACCGAGCCGTCCCCGGGTTCCGCTCAGGGCCCGGGTTCCGGCTCGGCGCAGTCCTGACCGGGCGCAACTGAACACTCGCCTTGGCGAACAGGTTTCAGACACCTGCGGGTACACCACAGTCCCGTGACCTGGTCCGAGTTGCATTCGGGCCATCCCTTGTAGCGCTCGCCGTCATCGCGGCCATCGTGCTGGTTCAGCTGGTCGTCGCCAACAGCGATCTGACCGGAACGCTCGGTGCGGTGGCCAGTATGTGGCTGGCCACGCATCTGGTTCCGATATCGATCGCCGGACAGCAGCTGGGTGTGCTTCCCCTGGTTCCGGCGGCGGCAATGGTCTGGGGCACCGCCCGCACCACCGCGCAGATCACCCCGCCGCAGGGATCATGGTTCGTCATCCGCTGGATCGTGGCGTCGGCTCTGGGCGGACCACTACTGATCGCGGCGGTGTCGCTGGCTGTGGTTCACGACGCCGCCTCGGTGCTCACTGTGCTGCAGACCCCCAATGCGCTGGGCGCGTTCTGCTGGGTGCTCGCTGTGCATGGTCTGGGCGCGCTGATCGGTGTCGGTCCCGCGGTGGTGCCGCGCGCGCTGGACACGCTCGGGCTGCCGGGCTGGCTGACCGACACCGTGCGCCCCGCGGTCATCGGAGTGTTCACGCTGCTGGCGTTGTCCTGCGCGGTGGTCGCGGCCTCGCTGGTTCTGCACTGGGGGACCATGCATGAGCTTTTCGGCATCACCGATTCATTCTTCGGGCAGCTGAGCCTGGCGCTGCTGTCGCTGCTCTACCTGCCCAACGTGGTGGTGGGAGCCGCCGCGGTGGCCGTCGGCTCCAGCGCGCATATCGGGTTCGCCACCTTCAGCGCCTTCACGGTGTTCGGCGGCGACATCCCGGCCCTACCAATCCTGGCCGCCGCGCCGACGCCCCCGCTCGGCCCGGTGTGGGTGGCGCTGCTGATCGTCGGAGCCGCCGCCGGTGTCGCCCTGGGCCAGCAGTGTGCGCTCAAACCCGCACCGCTGCCGACCGCGGTGGCCAAGCTCGCGGTGGCGTCAGCACTGGCGGCCGTGAGCCTGGCGCTGCTGGGATTCGCCGGTGGCGGGGCGTTGGGCAACTTCGGATCGGTCGGAGTGGATCAGGCCACGTTCGCCCCGGGAGCGTTCATCTGGTTCTTCCTGATCGGCGGGATGACGGTCATGATGGCCGGCGGCCTCCGCCCCCGGCCGAAGCGGCCGGCATCGGTTGCCGTGGTCGACGAGCCCGACGTGATGAGCGAGGCCGACAAGGTCGACGAGCCCGACAAGGTCGACGAGCCCGATGTGGTCGATGTGGCCGACGTTGTTGACGAGGTCGACGCTGAGCCCATCACCGAGTCCTTGGTGCTGCCGGAATCCGAGCCCGAACGTGATCCGACCCCGCCGCCCCCGGTCAAACCTGCACCGGATGCCGAGGACGTCGAGGACCTGATGTTCGTCGACGCTGATCTCGAGTCCGAGAACGAGGGTCACTCCGGCTAGGTCAACTGGCCGGCTCCTCCTCGCGCTTGGCGCGCATCGTCGTCCGGCTAGGTCAACTGGCCGGCTCCTCCTCGCGCTTCGCGCGCATCGTCGTCCGGCTAGGCTGACCGCCGTGCCAGATCCGATCCAGCCCCCCAGCCTCCCGGCTCGGGTTGTCGTGCTGGCCTCCGGAACCGGATCGCTGCTGAACTCTCTGCTTGAGGCCGCCGTCGGCGATTATCCCGCCCGGGTGGTCGCGGTCGGCGTGGACCGCGACTGCCGGGCCGCCAAGATCGCCGCCGACGCCGGTATTCCGTCCTTCACCGTGCGCCTGGGTGAGTATCCTGACCGCGACGCCTGGGACGCGGCC
>NZ_JBPCSX010000128.1:0-3202 GCF_051006775.1 Mycobacterium sp. | reverse complement strand
ACCCGAAAACGACGCGACGGCAGCACCGAGTGGCTACCACCGCCGCAACTCCCGTTGATCGGCGGGATCAACCAGTTCCATCACGCCGACCGCATCACCCGCAAATTCCGGCAATAGTCGCGGGAATTCAGACCGACAACTCGCCGCGGAGCTTGGCCACGTGTCCGGTGGCCTTGACGTTGTACTGCGCGACCGCGATCTTGCCCTTCTCGTCGACCAGGAACGTCGAGCGGATCACGCCCTGGACGGTCTTGCCGTACATCTTCTTCTCGCCGAATGTTCCCCAGGCTGTCAGCACCGCACGGTCCGGATCGGACAGCAGCGGAAAGGTCAGCTTCTCGGCGTCGCGGAACTTTGCCAGCTTCTCCGGCTTGTCCGGGGAGATGCCGATGACGTCGATACCGGCGCCGTTGAGTTCTGCGAGGCTGTCCCGGAAGTCGCAGGCCTGCTTGGTGCAGCCCGGGGTTGACGCGGCCGGGTAGAAGTACACGATCACTTTGCGGCCCTTGAAGTCCGAGAGTTTGACGGTTGTGCCGTCGGCATCGGGCAGGCTGAATGCCGGCGCTTTGTCGCCGACTTCGAGTCGAGAGTTCTCGGTCATGGTCCATCCCTTTCGTCCAGCCCGCTGCAGGCCTGCTCTAGGGTAGAACGACAACGGCACAGGCAGAAGCGAGGGCGGAAGTGGTGGATCGGGATCCCGAGGTCATCAAGGCTGAGATCGCTCAGGCGCGAGATCGCCTGGCGGTGACAGTGGACTCGCTCGCCGAGCGCGCCAACCCCCAGCGGGTCGCCGATGACCTCAAGTCCGCGGTCCTGCGATTCGTGAAGCAACCGGCGGTAGCCGCGGCCCTGGCCGGGGTCGGGGTGATCACCGTGGTGATCGTCGTCCGCAGCTTCCGCCGCTGACCCTAGCTGGCGCGCCGCCACCGCCCCAGGATCGGCCGCCGGCCGGGCGGGTTGGCCTGTAGCCCCAGTCGGCAGCAGCTGTGCACGAGAACAGCGACGTCGCCGGAGCCACGGCGCTCAGGCTGCTCAGCGTGCTCGACTCGCCCATCCGTCACCATGGTCACCCCCCATCGCCGATTCGACAGCAAATTGTGGCCCTACCATAAGCACAGTTTGAGCTGTATTTCAAGTCAGAGCAGCTATCGACGCCTAGCCGAAATAAGTTTCGTCACCCGTGGGGAAGCCGCCGCCGTCGGTGGTGATGTGGACGTGGGTGTAGTGATTGGCGTCCGGGGAGCCCAGGTCGGCCATCACATGCGGCGCTCCGCCCACGGGCCGGTATGTCCGCTGCCAGATCACATTGACCAGGCCGAACCTGGCCGCATTATCGAAGGCGAATGCGACGATGCGATCACCGAGGGCCTTGCCGGCAGGGGTGGTCCACTCCGGAATGATCACATCGATCGCCAGCCCGTTGGGATGGAAGGGCAGGGGATCGGGACGGCATCCGCCGATCTCACGGATCTCGGGGAAATGGGCGCTGATCACGCGTTCCGCCAGCACGGTGCGAACCTGGAGCCCGCGCTCGGAGCCGACGCCGGGGGGCAGGGCATGCGGTAAACGGGCCGCCACCGCCGTCGGACCGGTGACGGTCGCCGGCGCCGTCATCGCCGTGCCCGCACCCGCGGTGACGGCGATCAGGACGGCCGGCGGGATCACCAGCGCAGCGGTGATCGCAGGAAAAGCACCTCTGCGCTTGCGGGGCATAGCCTGATCGTCGTTGCCCGTGTTGACATCGTTACAGATAGGGAATCCGCCGTGAGCGCTCTGACGTCCCCCAAGACCTACGCCGGGCTTGCCGCATTCCAGGCGGTGGACGCCATCGCCTGCGCCGCTCAACTGCCGCCCATCAAGAAAAGTCTCGATACGGTCGGCTGCCCCGACGACGTTCGCCGGATCCTGCCGGTGGTCAAGGGTGCCTCAGTGATCGGCCTGCTGTCTGCGAAGCGGTTTCCCGCGCTGGCGAGGCTGACAACCGCGATGCTGACGCTGTATTTCGCACTGGCGGTGGCTGCGCACCTCCGAGTGCGCGACACGATCGCCAACGCCGCTCCGGCGGCCGCGTTCTTGGCGTTGTTCGCCGCGATGACGGTCAAGGGCCCGGACCGGACCTAGCCGCCGGGGGTGCGGCCTTTACGGGATGCGGTAGCCGTATGTCTCTGCACGGTCACCCGAGTCGTCAGCGGCTGCGGGCCAGCTGCGTTCGGCGTGCCAGCAGGATCCAGCACGCCAACGCAATGGTGGATAACGCCGCCGGTGCCCAATGTCTGAGCAGAGTCGAGGCGGCCACTGCCGAGGCGAATGCGGTCAGATTCGCCACTACGTCGTACACCGGAGCGATGAAGCTCCGGTTGGCGACATGGGCCACGGCGATGAACAGGCCACACGCAAAAGTGATGGACAGCAACAGGTTTACCACGGGCCCCAGTATCGCCGACGATCAACGACTGGGGACCGGACACCGTGGCAACACCGAAAGATCGCAAACTGGAACAGTAGCAACGGGTATCGTCGACGTCGTGGTCAACGAATCCATCCCCGCATTGGCCAAGGAGCAGTTCGTCGCGCTCACCACGTTCAAACGCAACGGCGACGGGATATCGACGCCGATGTGGATCGGCCGTGACGGCGCCGACCTGTTCATGTGGACGGCTGAGGATTCCTGGAAAGTCAAACGGGTGCGCAATAACCCACGAGTTCTATTGGCGCCGAGTGGCCGCTTCGGCAAGGTGCGCGATGGTGTCCTGCCGGTTGAGGGCACCGCTGAGGTGCTGACTGATCCCGACACCGTGGAACGTCTGCGGCGGGTGATTCAGCGTAAGTACGGCTTGGGGTACTGGATCATCACCACGGTCGAGATGATCGCCGCCCGAGGGCGTAAGAAGAGGGTGGTGCTCCGCATCGCACTGAACGACTGACACGTTGGCCTGGCGGCGGGAAAATGCGCGAGGGTCTAAAACGTTGATAGGCATCTGTCAATCAGCGACGATTTGGACCCTAGTTAGACAGTTTATGGCTGGTTCCGGGCTGTCCAGATCGGGTGTACTCCACCTGGACGCAAAGGAAGCGGTGAAGCGCCGGCGAGCGACCGAGGCGACCGGTCGAAACGCGGCACAGTTTTGCGACACCCTCACCAGTCGGTATCGAACGTTACGGAGGACGTCGGTAGCGCAGCAGCGGCCGGCGTGTGCGCACC
>NZ_JBPCSX010000127.1:0-2939 GCF_051006775.1 Mycobacterium sp. | reverse complement strand
GGCCGGGGCGATTCTGGCCATCGCCCTGAGCTTCTACGAGATCGTGGTCACCACCTTCACCGCCGGGCCGACGGTGCAGACCCTGCCGATCTGGATCTTCGGAAACCTGTTCCGGCCCAACCAGGCTCCGGTGATCAATGTGGTCGCGGCTACCCTGACGGTTCTCGCGATCCTGCCGGTGTGGCTGGCGCAGCGGTTCGGCGGGGATGTTGCTGGCGGCAGGGTATGACGAATTTATTCAGCGCTTCAGCGGCTCAAGCACAACCTGCTGCGCGATCGCGCTCATAGCGCCGGCGTAGCCGGCGGCACCGACGAAGTGCGGATCGCGAGCGGTGTCATTGATAATCGTCAACGCGGTCTGAACCCGGATGCGTGATTCCGTCGAGTCGGTGTCCGGATCGATCATGGACAGTAATCGCGTCCACTCCGAGATGTAGTCGTGCTGGGCCTGGCGCTGGAGATGACGTTCTTCGTCGGGTAGCTGGCCACTCTCGGTGATCAGCAGATCCAGGATGTAGTGGTGCGATGTGGCGAGTCGAAGGTAGGAGTCGATCAGTTGCTCCAGCGCCAGCCGGGGATCATCCACCGTGGTGAGAATCTCCGAGAAGTCCAGCATCAGATAGGAAGTGCCCCGGTTGAGCGCCGTCGTGAGTATCTCGAGTTTGCTCGAAAAATGGTTGTAGACGTTCGAACCGGTGGTTCCCAAAGCTGCGCCGATGTCTTCGATGCTGACGCCTGCGTAGCCGTTGGTGGCGAACAGCCGGGTTGCCTGACTCAGAATCGCCTCCCTGCGTAGTGCGGGCATCAACGGCTTCGACGGTGGTGAGGTGATGACTCCTGTGAAGGTTCCGATCTCGGCACTCAGCACGCGTTGCGCCAATTCCACAAGCAGGGCCTCGTAAGCCTGGCGGGGCATGTCCAGCCGATGGAAGGAGGGACTGGCGAAAACCGCGAGGAGGGACCGCGCCAGCAGGTCGGTTGAGGCGGCATTGAGGTCGGGACGCGCGGTTTCGACGATTTCGATCAGCCGCTGCACCACCGTGTTGATCTGGCTTCGAAGCTCATGGCGATCCTCGACCGTCATGCTCCGCGACTCGCGGTCCCAGAGCGTTCCGAGGTGCCGTTGGTCGAGCGCCATCGCACTCAGCCTCCGGAAGACGGCGTCAGCATCGGACATCGCCATGTCGGACATGAACTCCCGCACACGGGCGACACCGTCAAAGATCACCGCCGCGAGCAGCTGCTGCTTACTGGGAAAGTGGCGATAGAGTGCCGACGGCCCGATCTGGACGGCTTCGGCGAGATCACCGGTGCTGACGTGCTCGTACCCGTGCCGGTAAAACAGGTCAGCCGCGGCGGAGAGAATGAGCGCCCGCCGATTACGCGGCCGCGTCCCCCTGGCCGGGGCCGTGGCATCGACTCGAGCCACCACCTCGGCCTCCTCCTCTGCGGGCCCGCCTCAACCGAGGTTAAGCGAGCGACCCACGATTTCCTTCATTATCTCCGTCGTGCCGCCGTAGATCCGGGATATCCGCGCGTCGATGAACAGCTTCGCGATCGGGTATTCGCGCATGTACCCGTATCCACCATGAAGCTGGACGCAGCCGTCGACCACCCGGCCGAGCAGTTCGGTGGTCCACCACTTCGACTTCGCCGCGTCCACCGGGGTGAGCCTCCCGGCATTGAGCTCGAGGACGCAACGGTCCACCCACTGCTGGGCGATGTCGATCTCAGTGACCATCTCGGCCAGTTTGAATCGGGTGTTCTGCAGCGACCCGATGGACTTTCCGAAGGCCTTGCGCTCCCGGACGTAGTCGGCCGTCCATTCCAGCGCGACCCGCGCTTGAGCTACCGCCGCGATCGCCGCCCCCAGCCGCTCCTGGGCCAGGTTCGTGGTCAGCCCGAAGAAGCCGCTGCCCTCAGCACCGAGCAGATTGGCCGCCGGCACCCGCACATCGGTGAAGGACAACTCGGCGGTGTCCTGGGCGTGCTGTCCAAGCTTGTCGAGGTTGCGTCCCCGCTCGAAACCGGGCATACCGCGCTCCACGACGAGCAGGCTGATGCCCTCGTGCTTGTGCTCGGAGGTGCGCACGGCGGTGATCACCAGATCGGCGTTGATACCGTTGCTGATGAACGTCTTGGCGCCGCTGATCACATAGTGATCGCCGTCCCGGATGGCCTTGGTGGAGATACCGGACAGATCAGATCCGGTGCCCGGCTCGGTCATGGCGACCGCGGTGATCAGTTCGCCGCTTGCAATGCCGGGCAACCAGCGGCTCTTCTGCTCGTCGTTGGTCAACTCCAGGAAATAGGGCATGCAGACATCCGACTGCAGGGTCATCCCCAGGGTTGCGGGAGTCACGCCAAGCTTGGCGCTCTCCTCGATGAACACCGCACTGAATCGCAGATCGTTGACACCGGCGCCACCGTACTGCTCCGGCACCGCGGCGAACAGGCCGAGATCACCCACCTTGCGGAACAACTCACGCGGCACGATTCCGGCTGCGTCCCATTCCTCATAGTGTGGAATGACCTCCTTGTCCAGGAAGGCGCGAACGCTGGATCGGAACTCTTCGTGCTCTGGCTCAAACAGGGTGCGTTCCATGGGGGCCTCAGAGGTTGATTCCGCCGCCGCAGACGACTGTCTCGGCGTTGATGTAATCCGATTCGGGAATGCAGAACAGGTAGACCGCGCCGGCCGCGTCGGCGGGGGTGCCGGCCCGGCCCAGCGGAATCATCGCCTCCATCGCGCCGAGCAACCCGGGGTTAACGCCGACCTTGATCTCGCGGCCCTCCACGTCGATGGTGGCCCCGCCGTCTGCGGCCTCGGTGAGCCGGGTCTTGATCAGTCCGAAGGCCACGGTGTTGACGGTGACGTTGTAGCGGCCCCACTCCTTGGCGATCGTCTTGGTCAAGCCGGTGACGCCCGCCTTGGCCGC
>NZ_JBPCSX010000126.1:0-9835 GCF_051006775.1 Mycobacterium sp. | reverse complement strand
GATGACCAGCCGGCCAACACGATTCCGTACACACCGATGGAGGTGAATGCCAGCACGTAGAGCACCCCGACCGGCAGGTCGGTCAGTTGCAGCGGGGTCTGGTGGCCGAACACCGACACCACCGGGCCCATCGGGATCACCGCGAAGGCCATGATCGCCGGGATGACGGCGATGATCGGCGCCAACAGGTAGATGGGCTTGTCGACACCAGCCGGGGTGAGCCCCTCCTTGAGGGCGAGCTTTATCCCGTCAGCCACCGACTGCAGCAGACCGAACGGGCCGACCCGGTTGGGCCCGTAGCGCATCTGCATGCGGCCCAGGACTTTTCGTTCGACCAGGATCGCCACCAGCACGGTGAGCAGAAGGAAGGCGAAGACAGCTACTGCCTTGATCAGCATCAGCCACCACGGGTCGTTACCGAAGATGGCCGGGTCGGGATAGCTCACCGGAACCCTCCCGCCTCGATGTGCACGACGGCACCGGTGGTGACGCCGAGCCGCCGGTGCACCTCACTGCCCAGGGAGTTCAGCGGCAGCCACACCACATGATTGGGCATGTCGGTGATCTCGAGTCGCAGGCTCACCCAACCCCGTCCGGTGGAGACGATCACCACGTCGGTGGCACCGATTCCGGCGGCGGTCGCCGCACTCATCCGGGCGACCGGCAGCCGCGCGGTTCCGGCCAGGTGCGGCTCGCCGTCCTGTAACCGCCCGCAGTCCAACAGCATCCGCCAGCCGGCCAGCACCGCCTCGTCGGACTCCAGGTACGGCACCTGCTGGGCGGAGACGTCCGGGGTGGCCGTCCGCTCGCCGTTCCAGAGGCCGAGCCGGGTCATCTCCTCACGGGCCTGCGCCGGCGTGCGGAACCCGAGGTCGGTGCCCAACTCGTCGGCCAGCGTCTGCAGTACCCGCAGATCCGGTGCGGCATTGGAGGACAGCGCAGCCTCGAAGGAGCGCAGCCGGCCCTCCCAGTTGAGGAAGGTTCCGGACTTCTCCGCGACCGGCGCCACCGGGAACACCACATCGGCGAGCGCGGTGACCTCGGACTCCCGGATCTCCAGGCTGACGACGAACTCGGCGGCCCCGATCGCGGCGAGTGCGGCCTGCGGGTCGGTGAGGTCGGAGGGTTCGACACCGCCGATCAGTAGCCCGGCGAGTTCGCCGTGTGCGGCGGCCTCGAGAATGGCGGAGGTATCGCGACCGGGTTCATCGGTCAGGCCGGCAACGTTCCAGACGTCGGCAATCTGTTGGCGCGCAGCCGGATCGGTGACCGGGCGTCCGCCGGGCAGCAGGGTGGGCAGGCAGCCGGTGTCCAGCGCCCCACGCTCACCGGCCCGTCGGGGAATCCAGGCCGGCTTCGCTCCGGTCGCGATCAGCCGGGCGGCGGCCGAGAGCGCACCGGGGCTGGTGGCCAGCCGTTCGCCGAGAAGGACGACCGCGCCGTGGGGCAGTTGGGCGGCCAGCCGATCCAGTGCACGGGCCTCGACGCCGGGAGCGGTGGCGATGAGCCGCGCGTTGAGCTTGGTCGACCCGCGGGAGAGCAGCGGCGCGATGGTGAGCACCGGCAGCCCGCGACTGCGGACCGCCTTGCGCAGCCGCAGGAACACGATCGGCGACTCGTCCTCGGGTTCGAATCCGACCAGCACCACCACCGGAGCGGATTCGAGGTCGGCGTAGGTCAGCCCCGGCAAGCCGGCGACGTGGGCGCCCAGGAAGTCGGCTTCCTCTGCGGAGTGTGGCCGCGCGCGGAAGTCGATGTCGTTGGTGCCCAACACCATCCGGGCGAATTTGGAGTAGGCGTAGGCGTCCTCGGCGGTGCTGCGCCCGCCAACCAGAACCCCGGCGCGTCCGCGGCTCAGACCGGCCGCCGCCCGGCCGATCGCCTCCGGCCAGGAGGCCGGACGCAGGTGCCCGTCGTCGTCGCGGACCATCGGAGTGGTGATGCGGTCACTCTCGCGGGCGTAGGTGAAGGCCCAGCGGCCCTTATCGCAGTTCCACTCTTCGTTGACCTCCGGATCGTCGCCGGCGAGACGGCGCAGCACCACACCGCGCCGGTGGTCGGTGCGCTGGGCGCAGCCCGATGAGCAGTGTTCGCAGATGCTGGGCGAGGAGACCAGGTCGAAGGGACGGGCCCGGAATCGGTAGGCGCTGCCGGTCAGCGCGCCCACCGGGCAGATCTGCACGGTGTTGCCGCTGAAGTAGGAGTCGAACGCCTCGCCGTCGGCGATGCCCACCTGCTGGCTCGCCCCGCGTTCGAGCAATTCGATCGACGGGTCGCCGGCGACCTGGGCGGCGAAACGGGTGCAGCGGGCGCACAGCACGCAGCGTTCGCGGTCCAGCAGCACCTGCGCCGACAGGTTGATCGGTTTGGGGAAGGTGCGCTTGACGTCGGTGAACCGGGTCTCGACTCGGCCGGCCGACATCGCCTGGTTCTGCAGCGGGCATTCGCCGCCCTTATCGCAGACCGGGCAGTCCAGCGGGTGATTGATCAGCAGCAGTTCCATCACTCCGCGCTGCGCCTTATCGGCTGCCTCGGAGGTGAACTGGGTGCGCACGATCATGCCGTCGGTGACCGTGGTGGTGCAGCTCGCCATCGGCTTGCGCTGGCCGTCGACGTCGACCAGGCACTGCCGGCAGGCGCCGACCGGCTCCAGCAGCGGGTGATCGCAGAACCGGGGGATCTGCACGCCGATCATCTCGGCGGCGCGAATCACCAAGGTGCCCTTCGGAACTGAGAAGGTGGTCTCGTCGATGGTGACGGACACCTGATCGTCGTCACTCATGCCGTCACCCCCTCGGCTGCGGCCAGCATTGCGGCGCGTGGGTCGAACGGGCACCCCGCCCCCAGATGCGCCTCGTATTCGGCGCGGAAGTATTGCAGCGAGCTCATGATCGGTGCGGCCGCGCCGTCGCCGAGGGCGCAGAACGACTTTCCGAAGATGGTGTCGGAGATGTCGAGCAGCTTGTCAAGATCCTCGCGCTCGCCCCGGCCGGTCTCCAAGCGCTCATAGATCTGGGCCAGCCAGTAGGTGCCCTCGCGGCAGGGGGTGCACTTGCCGCAGGACTCGTGGGCGTAGAACTGGGTCCACCGCCGGACCGCGCGCACCACACAGGTGGTCTCGTCGAAGATCTGCAGGGCCTTGGTGCCCAGCATCGAACCCGCAGCGGCGATACCCTCGTAATCCAGTGGCACGTCGAGGTGTTCGTCGGTCAGCAGCGGGGTCGACGAGCCGCCCGGTGTCCAGAACTTCAGCCGGTGTCCGGCCCGCACCCCGCCGGCGCAGTCCAGCAACTGGCGCAGGGTGACGCCCAGCGGCGCCTCGTACTGGCCGGGTCGGGTGACGTGACCGGACAGTGAGTACAGCGTGAAGCCCGGTGACTTCTCGGTGCCCATGGACTTGAACCAGTCGACGCCGTTGAGCATGATCGGCGGCACGCTGGCGATGGACTCGACGTTGTTGACCACCGTCGGGCAGGCGTAGAGGCCGGCGACGGCGGGGAACGGCGGGCGCAGCCGGGGCTGGCCGCGCCGGCCTTCGAGGGAGTCCAGCAGCGCGGTCTCCTCGCCGCAGATGTAGGCGCCCGCACCGGCGTGCACGATCAGGTCCAGATCGAATCCGGAGCCCAGGATGTTGGTACCGAGATAGCCGGCGTCGTAGGCCTCGGCGACGGCGGCCCGCAGCCGGCGCAGCACCGGCGCCACCTCACCGCGCAGGTAGATGAAGGCATGCCGGGCCCGGATGGCGTAGGCCGCGATGATGGCGCCCTCGACCAGGAAGTGCGGCGTGGTCAGCAGCAGCGGCATGTCTTTGCAGGTGCCGGGTTCGGACTCGTCGGCGTTGATGACCAGGTACTTCGGCTTGGTCGAGTTCTGGTCGATGAAGGACCACTTGGTGCCGGTCGGGAACCCGGCCCCGCCGCGGCCGCGCAGGCCGGACTCCGTGATCGCGGCGATCACCTCGTCGGGTGTCATCCCCAGTGCATTGCGCAGGCCCTGGTAGCCGTCGTGCCACAGATAGGTCGCCAGCGTCCACGGGTTGGGCTGATCCCAGAACCGGCTGAGAACCGGGGTCAGCACGGCTGCTCCGGAGTCTCCGTCGATTCACGGAACACCCGCAGACCGGCCAGTGTTGCCTCGCCGGGTGCACTGCCGTCGTCGTCACCGATCTCGCCGACTCCGGCCAGGGCGCGGGAGGTCTCCCGGAACGGGCACAGCGTGGTACCCCGCGACGGGGTGACGGCTTCGCCGGCGCGCAGGGCGGCGACGAGTTCGCTTACGCTGGAGGGGGTTTGGTTATCGAAGAACTCCCAGTTGACCATGACGACGGGGGCGTAGTCACAGGCCGCGTTGCACTCGATGTGGTCGAGGGTGATCAGACCGTCGGGGGTGGTCTGGCCGGCGTGTACGCCGAGTTCGGACTCCAGGGTGTCCAGGATGGCGTCACCGCCCATGACGGCGCACAGGGTGGTGGTGCAGACCCCGATCAGGTAGTCGCCGGTGGGGCTGCGGCGGTACATCGAGTAGAAGGTGGCCACCGCGGCAACCTCGGCCTCGGTAAGGGCCAGTTGGCTTGCGCAGAAGGAGATTCCGGCTGTGGTGAGGTAGCCGTCGACCGACTGGACCAGATGCAGTAGTGGCAGCAGCGCGGAGCGGGGCTGCGGGTACTGGGCGATGATCACGGCAGCGTCGTCGGCGAGCTGCTGGATCACTTCCGGGGAGTATGAATCCGGCCCTCCGATCGGGGGGCCGGGTTCGTCGGGCCGCGGGCCCAGCGTCAGGTCGACACTCAACGGTCTACACCCCTGTTCGACTGGGTCGACGCTCTTCGGGTTGTGACCCTCATCGGTCGACACCCCCCATCACCGGGTCGATGCTCGCCACCGCGGAGATCACGTCGGCGACCATGCCGCCTTCGCACGTCGCCGCCACCGCCTGCAGATTGGTGAAGCTGGGGTCGCGGTAGTGCACGCGGTAGGGCCGGGTGCCGCCGTCGGAGACCATATGCACGCCGAGTTCGCCGCGCGGGGACTCCACGGCGGTGTAGGTCTGGCCGGCCGGCACCCGGAATCCTTCGGTGACGAGCTTGAAGTGGTGGATCAGGCCTTCCATCGAGGTGCCCATGATCTTGGCGATGTGCTCCGGGGAGTTACCGAGACCGTCGGGGCCCAGTTTCAGATCCGACGGCCAGGCCAGCTTCTTGTCCTCGATCATGACCGGTCCGGGCTTCAGGCGCTCGAGGCATTGGGCGGCGATCTTGATGGACTGGTGCATCTCGCCGATGCGGATCAGGTAACGGCCGTAGCAGTCGGCGCCGGTGTCGGTGACGACGTCGAAGTCGTAGGTCTCGTAGCCGCAATAGGGTTGGGACTTGCGCAGGTCGTGCGGCAGACCGGTGGAGCGCAGCACCGGGCCGGTGATCCCCAGTGCCATGCACCCGGTCAGGTCGAGATAGCCGACGCCCTTGGTGCGGGCCTTCCAGATGTAGCTCTCGGTGAGCAGGTTCTCGATCTCGCGGAGCTGGCCGGGCAGGTTCTGTAACAGTTCGGCCAGCCGGGCCGGGCCGTCCTCGGGCAGGTCGGCGGCCACGCCGCCGGGGCGGATGTAGGCGTTGTTCATCCGCAGGCCGGTGACCGCTTCGAAGAAGGACAGGATCTGGTCGCGGCTGCGGAAGCCGAAGAACATCGGCGACATCGCCCCCAGTTCCATACCGCCGGTGGCCAGTGCCACCAGATGCGAGGAGATCCGGTTGAGTTCCATCAGCATCACCCGGATCACCGAGGCCCGCTCGGGTATCTCGTCGGTGATGCCGAGCAGTCGCTCCACGCCGAGGCAGTAGGCGGTCTCGTTGAAGAACGGTGACAGGTAGTCCATCCGGGTCACGAACGTCACGCCCTGGGTCCAGGTGCGGTACTCGAGGTTCTTCTCGATGCCGGTGTGCAGATAGCCGATACCGCACCGCGCTTCGGTCACCGTCTCGCCGTCGATCTCCAGGATCAGCCGCAGCACCCCGTGCGTCGACGGGTGTTGCGGACCCATGTTGACCACGATGCGCTCGCCGGCCTCACCGTCGCGGGCGGCGGCGACGATCTGGTCCCAGTCCTGACCGCCCAGGACGATTACGGGATCTTCGACTGTCATCAGCGGTACGACCTGCGCTGGTCGGGCGGCGGGATCTGCGCGCCGTGATACTCCACCGGAACACCGCCGAGTGGGTAGTCCTTGCGCTGCGGGTGACCGACCCAGTCGTCGGGCATCTCGATCCGGGTCAGACCCGGATGGCCGTCGAAGATGATGCCGAAGAAGTCGTAGGTCTCCCGTTCGTGCCAGTCGCAGGTGGGGTACACGCTGAACAGCGATGGGATGTGCGGGTCGGTGTCGGGGCAGGACACCTCGAGTTGGACCCGACGGTTGTGGGTGATCGACAGCAGCGGGTAGAAGGCGTGCAGTTCGCCGCCGACGTCATCGGGGTAGTGCACACCCGATACGCCGCAACATAATTCGAACCGCAGTCCCTCGTCATCGCGAAGCGCGGAGGCCAGCCGGACCAGATGTTCGCGACGCACGTGCAGGGTCAGTTGGTCGCGGTGGACGACGACGCGTTCGATCGCTGCGGCGAGGAACCCGGTGCCGAAGATCCCGATCAGCCGGTCGACGATGTCGTCGAAGTAGCCGCCGAAGGGGCGCGGGGTGCTCTCCGGGGGTGCGGTCGGGCGGGCCAGGCGTCCGTAACCTGAGACGTCGGGTGTGCCGCTGACGCCGAACATGCCCTGCTGTGGTCCGCTCACCGCAGCAACCCCTTGAGTTCCAGGGTGGTGGGGGCGGCCAACGCGGCCTTCTCTGCGGCCGCGATCGCCTCGGCGCGGTGCACGCCCAGTGGCGTCTCGGCGATTTTGGCGTGCAGGGCGAGGATTGCGTGCAGCAGCATCTCGGGGCGGGGCGGGCAGCCCGGCAGGTAGATGTCAACGGGCACTACGTGATCCACGCCCTGGACCACCGCGTAGTTGTTGAACATGCCGCCACTGGAGGCGCACACCCCCATGGCCAGCACCCACTTGGGCTCGGCCATCTGGTCGTAGACCTGACGCAGCACCGGGGCCATCTTCTGGCTGACCCGGCCGGCCACGATCATCAGGTCGGCCTGGCGCGGGG
Organism: Mycobacterium sp.; assembly: GCF_051006775.1. Taxonomy (GTDB): domain Bacteria; phylum Actinomycetota; class Actinomycetes; order Mycobacteriales; family Mycobacteriaceae; genus Mycobacterium. Next base: position 2,686 of record NZ_JBPCSX010000126.1, on the reverse strand, counting down.
TGGCGGAGAATCGCTCCATGCCGAAGCGGGCGATGTCGAAGCGGGGGCCCGCGGTGGCCATCATCTCGATGGCGCAGCAGGCCAGGCCGAAGGTGGCCGGCCACAGCGATCCCTTGCGGGCGAACCCGGCGACCTTCTCCACGGTGGACAGCAGGATGCCGCCCGGTAGCGATTCCTCTAGTCCCATTCGAGACCGCCCCGGCGCCAGACGTAGGCGTAGACGACGAACACCGTTGCCACGAAGATCGCCATCTCCACCAGTGCGAAAGTGCCCAGCTGATCGAAGGCTATCGCCCACGGGTAGAGGAACACGATCTCGATGTCGAAGACGATGAACAGCATCGCGGTCAGGTAGTACTTGATCGGGAAGCGTTGTCCCACCGGCTCATTGGCCACCGGTTCGATACCGCACTCGTAGGCCTCGAGCTTGGCCCGGTTGTAACGCCGCGGTCCGATCACCAGGGCGATGCCCACCGACACCACCGCGAAGAGTGCGGCGATGGCTCCGAGCATCAGGATCGGCGTGTACAGGCTCATACCGCTGTAGTACTCCCCGCTCCAAGTGCCGACGTGATCCAGTTCGCAGCCTAACGATTTTGTGCCGCGGAACCGGCTGAAATGGCGAGTTAGGCCGTCCGGGTGCGCAACAGACCGGCCACGGCCTCGCCGAGCCGGATCGGGTCGATCGGGTGCGGCACGGCGGCCTCGGCTTTGGACCAGCCGGCCAGCCAGGCGTCGTCGGCCCGGCCGGTCAGGAGCAGGACCGGGGGGCAGTCGGAGATCTCGTCCTTGAGTTGTTTGGCGATACCCATTCCGCCGACCGGGGACGCCTCGCCGTCGAGAATCAGCAGATCAAACCCGCCGTCGTCCATCAATTGGATCACCATCGGGCCGGTGGCGACCTCGGTGTAGGTCAATTCCGGCAGCTCCGGATGGATCCGATCGCCGAGGGCACCTCTGACCTGCTCCCGGGTGCGGGCGTTGCTGCTGTACACCATGAGGTGCAACGGCGCCTCGGACCTGGACACTCCGACGATGCTAGTCCGGGCCAGCCCGGAATCGCGGGCGACTTGGTGAATACGGTGTCGGCCATCAGGACGGTGCTGCCGTCGATGGGGTGGACGTCGGCATCCAGTGGCCTGTCGGGGACGAGGTTCTAGGAGTCGGTCAGCGGTGTCAGGTCGGCTGGATCCAGGTACTCGTCGATACGGGTGATCAGCCCGTCTGCCCCGACCTTCACAATCAGGCAGGCGCGGAAGGTCAGCGGTGCGCCGCTGCGGGCGGTGGCGTGCACGGTGTGCTGCTGAAGGAACCCGCTGTCGAACACCTGGCGGTCGAGAATCTCGTAGCGCCGCGAGGTGGTGCTGTCGACGAACCACTCGATGACCTTGAGGCCGCGGGTCTTGTCCCGCTCGCGGCCACCGCCCTGGCGCCAGACGACGATGTCGTCGGACCACAGCGCGGCCAACCCCGGGGCGTCGCCGCGCTCGATGGCGGCGAATAACCCGTCGGCGACGTCCGTGATGGTGCTCATGGCGTTCCACCGTAACCGGGGTGGGAGATCGCCAGACGGTGACTGACGACCGCGCGCAGACACCGCAGCACCTCGGCGGGCCGGCCGTCGAGTTCGCCGGCGCGGATCGCGGTGGCCAGCGCGGCCTCGTCGGCAAAGCCCAGCAGGTCCGGGGGATCGTGGGCGTCGAGCAGCTCGCGCTCCACGATCCGCAGGGCGTTAGCGGCGACGAGGGCGTGGAAGTTCACCGCGCCGCTGGTGTTGGCGCGCACGTCGCCTTCCAGGAACTCGGCGACGGCGGCGACCAGTTCGGCGGCGGTCGGGCGGCCGGTGAGCTCGCTCATGAGGCACCCTCCATGAGATCAAGCAAATCCCATTCGTTTTCACACACCCGGCGTCCGATGGCGGCCAGCTCCACCGACCGGGTCTGCCCGGACAGATGCCGCTGCGCCTGATACCGGCAGATGATGCCCCACTTCAGCGTGCCCAGTACCTGCCACCAGAGCAGCGCGTCTCGGTCGACCGGCGCCCCGCCGGCGCGCTCGTAGGCCGAGACGAACTCCTCGACTGAGCCCAGGCCGCCGGCAGCCATGCCCGGCGGTGCCCCGAAGCGCCAGGCCCGGACGCAGAACCAGGCCAGGTCCTCGTGGAGATCGCCGATGTGGACGGCCTCCCAGTCCAGCACCGCGGCGAGGGTGGAATCCTCGACGATCAGATTGCCCATCCGGAAATCGCCGTGCGTCAGCGTCCGCGGTCCGGGATCGGGCTGGTTGGCCTCCAGCCAGCGAAACGCCCACTCGAAGGTCGCGGTGGTGTCGTCCAGATCGTCGAGGCGCTGGCGCCACTCGACGAGTTCGTCGCGCTCCCTGAGCTCGGCCGCATCGGTCGCGGCCCGATGGATTGCGGCCAGTGCCTGACCGCACTGGTTCAGCAGCCGGGACCGCCCGGCATCGTCGAGTTGGCGCGCAATCTTGCGGACGATTGTCTCGCCGGCGATCTCGTCGCAGATGAGATACGGATTACCCAGGGCAGCAGGCGAATTGGATGCGGTGATGATGTTCGGCACCGGCGCGCCGGACTGGGCCGCGGCTGACTGCACCGCGGCCTCGAGTTCCATACTCGCGAACTGCCCCTCGGCGGTCGGAGCGGTGCGCAGGATCAATGACCGGCGGC
>NZ_JBPCSX010000125.1:0-6983 GCF_051006775.1 Mycobacterium sp. | reverse complement strand
GGCCGGCTGGAAAGTGGCCGAGGAGTTTCCGGCGCCGGGCTTCTCCGGCAGCGCCGCAGACGGCAACGCCGCGCTGCTCGACGCGCTCGTCGAGGGGGTCAGTGCACTGGTGTTGCGGGTCGGCGACAACGGGGTGCCGGCCGGTGAACTCGATCGTTGGCTCGAAGGGGTCTACCTGGATCTGGCGCCGGTCCTACTCGACGCCGGTGCCGAGTTCCGGGCCGGGGCCGACGCCCTGGTGGCTCTGGTGGCCGGCGCCGACGAGGCGCGGCGGGCTCAGATGTCGATCGACCTCGGCGCAGATCCGCTGACCGCCCCGCTGAGCGGCCGGCCGGCTGCGGCGGTCGAGGACGTGGTCGCGGTCGCGGCCCGCCTCGCCGGCAAGCCGGGCGTGCGCGCAATCACCGTGGACGGCCCCGCCTTCCATGACCACGGCGCGAGTGCCGGGTGGGAACTTGCCGGCGTCATCGCCGCGGCGACGGACTATCTGCGGATCATGACCGATGCCGGTATCGCTATCGACGACGCACTCGGCCAGATCTGTTTCCGGCTGGTCGCCGATGACGATCAGTTCATGACGATCGCGAAATTCCGTGCGGCGCGCCAGCTCTGGGCGCGGGTTGCCGAGACATTGGGTTGCCCGGAGGATGGTGCCGCTCGACTGCACGCGCTCACATCGCGGGCGATGATGACTCAGCGCGACCCGTGGGTGAACATGCTGCGAACCACGGTCGCCGCCTTCGGCGCCGGGGTCGGGGGAGCGGACACGGTACAGGTGCTGCCGTTCGACGAGGCCATCCCGGGTGGGTTTCCCGGGATGACGGCGGAATTCGCCCGCCGCATCGCGCGTAACACCCAACTGCTGCTGCTCGAGGAATCCCATATCGGGCGGGTCATGGATCCCGCGGGCGGTTCCTGGTACGTCGAGGACCTCACCGAAACCCTTGCCGCACAAACGTGGTCATACTTCCAGGAGATCGAGTCCCGCGGCGGCTTCCGGCAGGCGCGTGACCATCTCGCCGCTCGGATCGAGGAGACCCGGGTCCGCCGATCCGGCGATATCGCCCACCGCCGCGCCGCGATCACCGGTGTCAACGAGTTTCCCAATCTGGCCGAACCGCCGCTGCCACAGTCGGATCCGATGACGTCGGTGCAGCGCTATGCTGCGGATTTCGAGTCACTGCGGGACCGCTCCGACGCGTATCTGAGCCGCACCGGTGAACGCCCGCGCGTGCTCCTGCTGCCGTTGGGGCCGCTGGCCGAGAACAACATCCGAACCACCTTCGTCACCAACCTGCTGGCATCCGGTGGCGTCGAGGCCGTCAACCCGGGAACGGTCGAGGCGTCCGGAATCGACCAGGCGATCAGGCAGTCCGGTGCCACCGTCGCGGTCATCTGCGGGACCGACACCCGTTACGGGGCCGATGCCGCCGGCATCGTGAACGCGGCCCGCACTGCCGGACTCGACCAGATCTACCTGGCCGGACCGGAGAAAGCCGTGTCGGACGCTCCGGCCGAATCCAGGCCTGACGGTTATCTGACCGCCAAAATCGACGCGGTTGAAGCGCTTTCGGCGCTGCTGACCCGATTGGGGGCATGACAGTGACGCGATCGCAGGTCTCCGGCGTACCGAGTTTCGCCGAGGTTCCGCTGCACGGCGGGGGCCACACCGCGGCCCCGACGCCCGCCACGGCGGCCGACCGTGTCGAGACCGCGGCCCGCGCCCACGGATACGCGCCGGAGCAACTGGACTGGAACACCCCGGAGGGCATCGTCGTCAAGCCCCTCTATATCGGCGCCGATCGGGATGGCGCCGTGGCCGCCGGCTACCCGTTGGACAGCTTGCCCGGTGAGCCTCCGTTCATCCGCGGCCCTTATCCCACGATGTACGTCAACCAGCCCTGGACCATCCGTCAGTACGCCGGGTTCTCCACCGCAGCGGACTCCAATGCCTTCTACCGGCGCAACCTTGCCGCCGGGCAGAAGGGGTTGTCGGTGGCCTTCGACCTGGCCACCCACCGCGGCTATGACTCCGACCATCCCCGGGTGCAGGGTGACGTCGGGATGGCTGGAGTGGCAATCGATTCCATCCTCGATATGCGGCAGCTCTTCGACGGTATCGACCTGGGCGGGGTGTCGGTGTCGATGACCATGAACGGTGCCGTGCTGCCGATCCTGGCGCTGTATGTGGTGGCTGCCGAAGAACAGGGTGTGCCGCCGGAGAAACTGGCCGGGACCATCCAGAACGACATCCTCAAAGAGTTCATGGTCCGCAACACCTACATCTATCCGCCGAAGCCCTCGATGCGGATCATCTCCGACATCTTCGCCTACACCAGCACCAAGATGCCGAAGTTCAACTCCATCTCAATCTCCGGGTATCACATCCAGGAGGCGGGGGCCACAGCCGATCTCGAGCTGGCCTACACGCTTGCCGATGGTGCTGATTACCTTCGAGCCGGGCTCGACGCCGGTCTCGACATCGACAAGTTCGCTCCCCGGCTGTCGTTCTTCTGGGGTATCGGGATGAACTTCTTCATGGAGGTGGCCAAACTGCGGGCCGGTCGGCTGCTGTGGAGTGAGCTGGTTGCCGGGTTCGGCGCCACGAACCCGAAATCGCTGTCGCTGCGGACACATTCGCAGACATCGGGCTGGTCGCTGACCGCTCAGGATCCGTTCAATAACGTGGCCCGCACATGTATTGAGGCGATGGCGGCCACCCAGGGCCATACCCAGTCGCTGCACACCAATGCCCTCGATGAGGCACTGGCGCTGCCGACCGACTTCTCCGCGCGCATCGCCCGTAACACCCAGTTGCTGTTGCAGCAGGAGTCCGGCACCACCCGTCCGATCGACCCGTGGGGCGGCTCGTTTTACGTGGAGTGGTTGACCCACGAACTCGCCGAGCGGGCACGCGCTCACATCGCCGAGGTCACCGAGCGCGGCGGGATGGCGCAGGCCATCAGCGACGGTATCCCGAAGCTGCGCATCGAGGAGGCGGCCGCTCGCACCCAGGCCCGGATCGACTCCGGTCAGCAGCCTGTGATCGGGGTGAACAAGTACCAGATCACCGAGGACACCGATATCGAGGTGCTCAAGGTGGAGAACACCCGGGTGCGCTCCGAGCAGCTCGCCAAGCTTGAGCAGTTGCGTGCCGATCGCGACAGCGCCGCCGTCACCGTGGCGCTTGCCGAGCTGACGAGGGCTGCCGCTGCGTCGGGCAATGCCGGCGATGACGGTCTGGGTAATAACCTGATGGCGTTGGCGATCAACGCGGCCCGCGCGAAAGCGACGGTCGGGGAGATCTCCGACGCGCTGGAGAAGGTCTACGGCCGGCATCAGGCCGAGATCCGCACCATCTCAGGGGTCTACCGCGACGAAGTGGGTGCAGGAGGCAACATCAGCGGACTATCCGAGGCGACCAGGCTGGTGGAGAAGTTCGCCGAGGCCGACGGCCGTCGCCCACGCATCCTGGTTGCCAAGATGGGTCAGGACGGTCACGACCGCGGGCAGAAGGTCCTCGCGACGGCGTTCGCCGATATTGGTTTCGACGTGGACGTCGGCTCGCTGTTCTCGACGCCGGAGGAAGTGGCCCGGCAGGCCGCCGATAACGACGTCCACGTTGTCGGGGTGTCATCACTGGCAGCCGGCCACCTGACCCTGGTGCCGGCACTGCGGGACGCCCTGGCTGCGGTCGGACGGCCCGACATCATGATCGTGGTCGGTGGGGTGATCCCGCCCGGAGACTTCGACGAGCTGTACGCCGCCGGCGCCACCGCCATCTATCCGCCGGGAACGGTGATCGCGGACGCTGCGGGCGGCTTGTTGCACAAGCTCGCCGAGCGCCTCGGGTACGACCTGGCCTGACACCGGTGATAGACGGTATCGATGTCGACGAGCTCGCCGAGGCAGTGCGCCGCGGCGACCGGGCCGAACTGGCCAGGGCGATCACCCTGGTGGAGTCGACCCGCACCGATCATCGTGCGCAGGCCCAGCGACTGTTGCTTGAGCTGATGCCATCCGCCGGTGCCGCCATGCACGTCGGCATCACCGGGGTTCCCGGGGTGGGGAAGTCCACCACCATCGAAGCGCTCGGCATGTATCTGATCGAACGTGGACACCGGGTTGCGGTGCTCGCGGTCGATCCATCCTCCACCCGCACCGGTGGCTCGATCCTCGGTGACAAAACCCGGATGGCGCGACTGGCCGTGCACCCGGACGCATATATCCGGCCTTCGCCGACCTCCGGAACGCTTGGCGGGGTGGCCAAAGCGACGCGCGAGACCATCGTGCTGCTGGAAGCTGCCGGCTTCGACATCGTGCTCGTCGAGACGGTCGGGGTGGGCCAGTCCGAAGTCGCGGTGTCGAACATGGTCGATACCTTCGTATTCCTCACCCTGGCCAGGACCGGCGATCAATTACAGGGCATCAAGAAGGGCGTTCTGGAACTCGCCGATATCGTTGTCGTCAACAAAGCCGATGGCGCGCATGCAACTGAAGCCAAGGCCGCTGCGGCGGAACTCTCATCGGCTATCCGTCTGATCTATCCCCGCGAAACCCTTTGGCGGCCACCGGTATTGACAATGAGCGCACTGTCGGGAACCGGGTTGGCGGAACTCTGGGATACCGTGCTCAAACATCGGGACGTCCTTGCCCAAGCAGGAGAGTTCGATGCACGTCGACGCGCCCAGCAGGTCGACTGGACCTGGGCCATGGTTCGCGATGCAGTCCTGGACCGGGTGCACAACCATCCGGCGGTGAAAATGGTTCGCGCAGAGGTGGAACGGAAGGTCCGCGACGGTGAGCTGACCCCTGCGCTTGCCGCGCAACAGATACTCGACGCCGCAGATCGCTCAAGTTAACGGATTGACAACGATTCTCGGCAGCGGCGCGTCGAGCTTGTAAATTCAAGCTGTGTCCGACGCCCGTAGTCACGGCTGGCAATTGCCCCATGGTGTGCAAGGGGCCGCCGACCCGAATTTCGCGTGTGCTGTCCGGGCTTTTGCCGCGCAATTCCCGCATCCGCGCAGCGGTGGGGGTGCGCTCTCGGTGTACCTCGACGGTGAACCCGTCGTCGATGTCTGGACAGGCTGGGCGGACCGGCGCGGGCACCGGCATTGGCAGGCTGACACCGCTCCCATGGTGTTCTCGGCCACCAAGGGGGTGGCGTCCACGGTCATCCATCGTCTGGCCGACCGCGGTCTGATCGACTACGACGCTCCGGTTGCCGAATATTGGCCGGAATTCGGCGCCAACGGTAAGGCCCAGCTCACCGTCCGTGATGTGATGCGTCACCGGGCCGGGTTGTCGCATCTGCGGGGTGTAGGCAAGCGAGAGCTTCTCGACCACCGTCACATGGAGGAGCGGATCGCCGCCGCACCGGTTGGCAGGCACTTCGGGAAGTCGGCGTACCACGCGCTCACCTACGGCTGGTTGCTGTCCGGGCTGGCGCGAGCGGTGACCGGCACTGGGATGCGGGATCTGATCCGGACCGAGGTGGCCGGCCCACTCAATACCGACGGAATCCATCTGGGCCGGCCGCCGGTGGGAGCGCCCACCCATATTGCCCGGATCATCGGACCGCAGACCAACATCCCCAACCCGGTGTTCAATGCGGTCGCGCCCGCGCTGGCGACGCTGGAGCTGTCGGCAGTGTTCGGATCGATGTACTTCCCCGGCATGAAGGCTGTGGTCCAGCGGGACATCCCGCTGCTGGACACCGAACTGCCCTCGGCCAACGGCGTCGCCACCGCCAGGGCACTGGCCCGGATGTACGGTGCGATCGCCAACGGCGGCGTGATCGATGGCCGTCGCTACCTCTCGGCGGAACGGGTCGGGATGCTGACCGGTCGTCGCGATATGCGCCCGGACCGCAACCTGATGATGCCGTTGGCCTTCCACCTCGGGTATCACGGCCTGTCGATCCCCGGGCTCCTCCCCGGGTTTGGGCATGTGGGCCTCGGGGGTAGCTTCGGATGGGCAATTCCCGAGGCCGGGCTGGCCTTCGCGTTCGTTCACAACCGCCTGCTGACCCCGTTTCTGGGAATGGATCAGACCGGATTCGTGGCCACCGGCGCACTGGTGCGACGTGGTGCCGCGGAGGCCCGAAAGCGGGGCTTCAGGCCCGTCACCGAGTTCGGCTCGCCCTACGGTTTGGTGCCGGCCGGGGCTGCCACCGGCTAGTACCCGGCACGACACGCCCGCGCCTGTTCGCCCTCGGCGTAGTCGCCGTCACGCGGTCCCCCGACTGCCCGACCTGCCGGGATGGGTGATCTGGCTAACAAATCCGGGTTGGGGCGGATCTGCGATTTACCCCTCGTAATTCGAGGAGACCGCGCAATTACCAGGTTGGTTCCGGGCCATTTTTTCGGCTGCAAAGCGTATTAATAATGGGTAACTGGTGACACAGGGAACGCAGTTTTGCTGCAAGCCTGACGATGACCTGGATTGGCGTGCATCACAATCCCAATTCACAGCTCCCCTGGAGGTCAATCGGATGCTTCTCAGGGCCTTCCCAGGTACTCTCAGCTTGCTCTCAGGTTAGTTGCCGGACGCGGACGCTCGGTTCTCAATGTGCTGCTAGAACCCCTCCGCGCGATATGAGGGTAGTTGCGGAAGCTCTCAGGTGTCAGGTGCTGTGGACGCGGTATCAGGGTGGGGAGTCCATCCTGAAACTCAATGTAGGCGGCAGTCAGAATGGCATTTGTGTGCAAGGCTTGAAGGTAGGCCTGGAGGCCCGGAAAGATAATTTGCTGGATACGCTTAACGAGGATTAATACATCAATATCGGGTGCGGTAGTCACCGCAACGCATCGCGAGGGATGCGTCAATGACCGGGGGTGGCCCACGCAGGCCGCCGTGGGGAGGTTGAATCGTTCTCAGAAAGTAGTTTTGAGCTGCAAGTTAAGCGGTCAGCTGAGTCGATACGGCGGGTCGGCGGCGCCAGCGCCAGCGTTGCCGGTCCCGAGATCTCAGCAAACAAG
>NZ_JBPCSX010000124.1:0-3940 GCF_051006775.1 Mycobacterium sp. | reverse complement strand
GCTTGAACCACGCCCTGGCGAAGGCGTCGGCCAGCTCCTCCGGGTGATCCAGCCAGCGCCGGGTGATCTTGCCGTAGGCCGGGTCGACCCTCATCGACACATCGGTCACCAGCATGGTGGGTTTGCGCTTCTTGCCGCCGAACGGATCGGGGATGATCGGATCGGCCTTGGTGGCCTCGTACTGCCACGCCCCGGCCGGGCTCTTGGTGAGATCCCATTCGTAGCCGTAGAGCGTCTCGAGGTAACCGTTGTCCCACTTGGTCGGGTTGGGCTTCCACACCACCTCCAAGCCGGAGGTGATGGCGTCCTTGCCGACGCCGCTGCCGAAGCTGCTCTTCCAGCCGATCAGCTGCTGCTCGATCGGGGCGGCCTCGGGATCCGGACCCACCAGGTCGGCATTGCCGGCGCCGTGAGTCTTGCCGAAGCTGTGGCCGCCGACGATCAGCGCCGCGGTCTCCTCGTCGTTCATCGCCATCCGGGCGAAGGTCTCGCGGATGTCGTGCGCGGCGGCAAGCGGATCGGGCTTGCCGTTGGGGCCCTCCGGGTTGACGTAGATCAGTCCCATCTGCACCGCACCGAGCGGATTGGCCAGGTCACGCTTGCCGCTGTAGCGCTGATCGCCGAGCCATTCCTCCTCCGGACCCCAGTACACCTCCTCGGGCTCCCAGATGTCGGGGCGGCCGAATGCGAAGCCGAACGTCTTGAATCCCATGGATTCCAGCGCGACGTTGCCTGCCAGCACGAGCAGGTCGGCCCAGGAGATCTTCTGGCCGTACTTCTGCTTGAGCGGCCACAGCAGCCTGCGGGCCTTGTCGAGGTTGGCGTTGTCCGGCCAGGAGTCCAGCGGAGCGAAGCGCTGCGAGCCCTCACCGGCGCCACCGCGGCCGTCAGCGATCCGGTAGGTGCCGGCGGCATGCCAGCTCAATCGGATGAACAAACCGCCGTAGTGGCCGTAGTCGGCGGGCCACCAGTCCTGCGACTGGGTCATCAGCGCGGTCAGGTCGCGCTTGAGGGCCTTGACATCAAGTTTCTTGAACTCCGTCGCGTAGTCGACGTCCTCGCCCAGCGGGTTGGCTTTGTTCGAACCGCCGTGGAGCACCGACACGTCAAGCTGGTTGGGCCACCAGTCTTGATTGGTCATCTGCCGGTTTACCGGGCACTTACTGTCAGACACTTGGTTCTCCCTCATTGGTGGATGAATTATTGATAGATGAATTCAATTCCTGAACGCAGTCGGGGCAGTGGCCCCAGTAGATGACCTCGGCTTCGTCGAGTACGAACCCATTGTCGTCGGAAGCCGCCAGGCACGGGGTGTATTCAACCGCACAGTCAACGTCGGTGATCACTGAGCAGCCACGGCAGACGATGTGGTGATGGTTGTCACCGACCCGGGTCTCGTAGCGGGCCACCGATCCGGAGGGCTGAATACGCCGCACGAGTCGTGCGGTTGTCAGCGCGGCCAGAACGTCGTAGACGGCCTGCCGGGAGACGTCGGGAAGTTGGTCGCGGACCGCGGCGAAGATGGTGTCAGTGTCGGCGTGCGGATGGCAGCCGACCACGTCGAGCACCGCAACCCGCGGCTTGGTGACCCGCAGATGCGCGCCTCGCAATGTAGCTGCGATGTCAGGCACGATTTGATCTTGAACCCTTTTCTGGAATGAGTCAAGAATGTCTTCCGGTAAGGTTGGCCAGCGTGTCTCTCTCGACGGTCGCGCTGGAATTGGTGCCGCCCAATGCCGACCGCAGCCTCACCGAACAGCTTGAGGAGGCCCGCAAAGTCTCGCGGCTGTCCGCCGAGGCCGGCGTCGGTATCGGTCACATCATGATCCCCGGGATGATCGACGAGGACGGCGGCCGTCCGGTCGAGATGAAGCCGAAACTCGACGTTCTGGACTACTGGCAGCTGATCTCCCCGGAGCTTCCCGGGATCCGGGGGCTGTGCACCCAGGTGACCGCATTCTCCGACGAAGCGACGCTACGTCGGCGGCTGACCGGTCTGGTCGATTCCGGCATGGATGGCATCGCCTTCGTCGGAGTGCCGCGCACCATGGCCGACGGCGAAGGTTCGGGCGTGGCGCCCACCGATGCCCTGGCGATGTACGCCGACCTGGTGCCCAACCGAGGCGCAATCCTGATCCCGACGCGGGCCGAGGAGTCCGGGCGCTTCGGATTCAAGTGTGACCGCGGAGCGACCTACGGTATGACGCAGCTGCTGTATTCGGACACCATCGTGGGGTTCCTGACCTCATTCGCCGCCGGCAGCGAGCACCGGCCCGAGATCCTGTTGTCGTTCGGTTTCGTGCCGAAGGTGGAAACCCGTGTGGGCCTGATCAATTGGCTCATCCAGGATCCCGGTAACGCCGCTGTTGCCGCCGAGCAGGATTTCGTCAGGGAACTGGCCGCTTCAGAGCCCTCGGTGAAGCGAACGATGATCCTCGACCTCTACAAGCGGGTGGTCGACGGCGTCGTCGATCTCGGCTTTCCGCTCAGCATCCACTTCGAGGCCACCTACGGCTACTCGGCGCCGGCCTTCGACACCTTCGCCGAGATGCTTGACTACTGGTCGCCGCGATGAAGACGCTGCCGTGAAAACGTGGATCGACTTCGACGACGCACCGGTCTTCGCGATCCCGCTCATCGATGCCATCGGCGGAGTGACGGTGTGCGAGGGCATGCTCATCGAGGGTCCGCAGGGGTGGGGCGAGTTCAGCCCGCCGGCCGGCGTCGCCGGTGAGCAGGCCGCGCGCTGGTTGACCGCCGCCATCGAGGCGGGCATCGTCGGCTGGCCTGATCCGCTGCGCGGCCGGGTGCCGGTGGCGGTGATCGTTCCGTCGGTGTCTCCGGAGCGAGCCGTCGAGATTGTTGTGGGGGCCGGATGCCGCACCGCCGCCGTGCAGGTGGGGGAGAGTTCACTGGCCGACGACATCGCCCGTGTCGAGGCGGTGCGCGACGCGCTGGGCGCGTCCGGTGCCATCCGGTGTGACGTGAACGGGGCCTGGGATCTCGAGACCGCCGCGTCCGCCGTGCCTGCTCTGGACCGCGCTGCCGGGGGACTGGAGTTCGTCGAACAACCCTGTGCCGCTGTGGAAGACGTCGCTCTGCTGCGGCGCCGGGTGCACGTGCCCGTCGCTGTGGATCAGTCGATCCGGGAGTCGTTGGATCCACTCGGCCCGGCCCTGACCGAGGCGGCAGATATCGCCGTGCTCACCGTTGGCGCCCTGGGCGGGGTGCGCCGGGCGCTGCGGATCGCTGAGAGTTGCGCGCTGCCATGCGTTTCGGCCGTCGCGGTGCAGAGCAGCGTTGCCATCGCCGGCGGGCTGGCCCTGGCCGGCGTACTGCCCGACGCCGGCTTCGCCCACTCCCTGGGCGGTGCACTGCTGCTCGCCGGAGATGTGGTCAGCGATGCCCGGCACCTGATCCCCATCGACGGATATCTGCCAGTGGCCCCGATGCCCCCGGGACCTGATGCGGCGCGGCTTGAGGAGTTCGCGGCGACCGACCCCGCGATGATCGCGCGGTGGCGGGAGTTGGTCGCGGCGGTGCAGAAGTATCTGTAGGGGGCGTCTCAGCGCCCACGCGGCATCGCCGCCGCAACCGCCTTCAAGACCGCCTTCTTCAGTGTCCCGGCAGCTGTTCCCGCCGTCGTCGCAACCGCGGACCGGTTCGGCGGGTCCAACCGCAGTACGTCACCCTCGGCGATGCGTCCGGCGCCGGCGATGGTGCCGTAGACCCCGAGACACCGGCGGGCATGGGCGGCAACGGTTCTGGTGATTTGCGGATCACGCGGCAGGCCGGGTTGATCGTGGGTGGGCATCACACATCGGATGGTCGGGATCATCGGCGCCAGCGCAGCATCCGGGGCGTGCAGAACTCCGCCGCACCAGGACAACTCGGGCTGCGCAGCGTCAGAAGGAGCGTCGATCAGGATGCTGGGCCGGAA
>NZ_JBPCSX010000123.1:0-2893 GCF_051006775.1 Mycobacterium sp. | reverse complement strand
TGTTCCAGTGCCTGATGATGACCGGCGCGGTCACCGGTCTGTTCCTGCGCCGGACCAGACCCGATACCTGGTTGGCCGTGACGATGATCGGGATGGTCGTCGTCTACGTGTCGCTGGGCTACTCCACCGTCGCCGTGGGTTCGGTATGACGGCCACCGGTAGTTTCGTGGCGTGACCGTCAGCCCACCGCGCCAGTCCGTGCGTCCCAGCCCGGTTTTCCTGCTCCTGGTCGGCCTCACCGTGCTCGGCGGGGTGCTGGCATGGGTGGACTCCGAGACCGAAGGGCCGATGGCACGCATCGGGGTCTTCATCTTCGTCATCGCGGGCTGGCTGGTGTCGCTGTGCCTGCACGAGTTCGCACACGCCTACACCGCCTGGCGTTTTGGCGACACCGATGTGGCGGTGCGGGGTTACCTCACTCTGAACCCATTGAAGTACTCCAATCCCGTTCTGTCACTTGGGCTTCCACTGTTGTTCATCGCCCTCGGCGGCATCGGACTACCAGGCGGCGCGGTCTACCTGCGCACGGCTTTCATGACGCCGCGCCAGCGCACCATCGTCAATCTGGCCGGCCCCTTCGCCAATCTGGTGCTGGCAGTGTTACTGCTGGCGGCGACGCGACTCTTCCTTGATCCAGGCCATCTGGCGTTCTGGGGTGCGGTCGCGTTCCTGGGATTCCTGCAGATCACCGCACTGCTACTGAACCTGCTGCCGATCCCGGGACTGGACGGATACGGAGCACTTGAACCGCACCTGAGTCCAGCGACCCAACGCGCCTTGGCGCCGGCCCGGCAGTTCGGGTTCATGATCCTGCTGCTGATCCTGATCGCCCCCGGGCCGAACCGGTTGTTCTTCTCCACGGTCTTCTGGTTCTTCGACCTGTCCGGGGTACCGGGAGCGCTGGTGACGATCGGCGGTCAGCTGACCCGGTTCTGGGCCGCCTGGCTCTAGGCACGACAAACGGCAGCGGACCCCCCTGCCGCTGCCGTGCTTTAACCATAAAGCGGTGCAATGCGACTCAGCCAGGGACCTAAGTACCCAATCAGGAGTACCCAACGAGCAGCGACGGAAGTTGCCATACATGCGGAAAGCTGCATAAATTTCATCCATGGGAGCCGGACACAGCCACGGAAGCGCCGACACCCGAGCCGGCCGGATGTTGATCGCCTCGGCCGTCCTGGCCGCATTCTTCGTCATCGAACTCAGCACCGCGCTGGCAATCGGGTCACTGGCACTGCTGGCCGACGCCACCCACATGCTCACCGATCTGGTCGCCCTGTTCATGGGCGTGACGGCGGTGCTGCTGGCCCGCCGGGGGTCGAAGTCCCCGGGAAGAACCTATGGCTGGCACCGCGCCGAGGTGTTCACCGCGGTGGCCAACGCGGTTCTCCTGCTCGGTGTCGCGGCATTCATCCTCTACGAGGCGTTCAGACGGCTGGGCGAGCCGCCCGAGATCCCCGGCTGGCCGATGGTGCTGGTGGCACTGCTCGCCCTGATCGCCAATGTCATTGTCGTACTTCTACTCCGGTCACAATCCAAGGAAAGCCTGGCGGTCAAGGGCGCCTACATGGAGGTGATGGCCGACGCGGTGAGCAGTGTCGGGGTACTGATCGCCGGCATCGTCATGGTGACCACGCACTGGCCCTACGCCGACACCGTGGTCGCCGTGCTCGTCGCACTGTGGGTGTTGCCGAGAGCGATCGCACTGGCGCGGGCGGCGCTGCGGATCCTCTCCGAGTCCTCGCCGGCACATATCGATGTCGCGGAGTTGCGCGCGGCCCTGGCCGCGGTCGACGGCGTCACCGAGGTCCACGATCTACACGTGTGGACACTGGTGCCCGGCAGAGACATGGCCACCGCACACCTCACCGCCGACGGACGTCACGACAGCGTGCTGCGCGACGCCCGCGCGGTGCTGACAGCCCGCGGGCTCGAACACGCCACCGTCCAGGTGGAGACACCGGGATCCGCCGTGGACTGCCCTACGCAGAGCGACCTATAGACCCAACTCGGCGTGCGCCGCGGGATCGCAGTCATCAAGCAGATCACGGCATCGGGCCACCTCTTCGGTTTCCCCGATCGCGTCCGCCGCCCGGGCAAGCGCGGCCACACACCGCAGGAAGCCCCGGTTGGGAACGTGGCCGTAGGGCACCGGGCCGAAACCCTTCCAGCCGTTGCGGCGTAGCTGATCCAGACCCCGGTGATAACCGGTGCGGGCATAGGCGTAGGCCGTGATCGCCCTATCGGCCTCCAGTGCCTCCTCGGCCAACTCCGCCCAGGCCACCGATGCCGACGGGTGAGCAGCGGCCACTATTGCCGGGTTCTCCCCGGCGTGAAGTGCGGCTTCGGCCTCCGGATCACCGGGCAGCAGTACGGGCGGTGGTCCGAGGAGATCGCCAAATGAAGTCATGGGCCCATTGTCCACATCGCGCGTGGGCGCTTCCCGCGCGGTGTCGGGCGCACCCGCTAGGGTCAAGAGACATTCAGCCGTTCCAGTGAGGATCACAGCCCACCATGTCGAACCCGTCCGGGACCGAGCGTGCCGACGATGCCCGGCTGTCGGCGACCGCCGACGATGCCCGGCTGTCGGCGGCCGCCGACGATCCGGTGACCGAGGTCATCGACATCTATGCCGATCCGCACGACGCTGAGGCGCTGACAGGCGAACGCCGTTATACCGCTCCGGGATTCGACGCGGGCTTCACCCAGATCATCGACCGGGTTCCGGATGCCCCGACGGAGTTTTTCGGGGCGCAGACCGGGGCCAATCCGAGGACGGCCGGACCGCGTTCCATCCCGCCGCGCCCGCATCTGAGCCGCCGGCCGAGATGGCTGATGCCGGCCCTGATGGTCATCCTGGGTGTGATCGCCGCGGCGGCGATGGGCGTCTTCG
>NZ_JBPCSX010000122.1:0-2915 GCF_051006775.1 Mycobacterium sp. | reverse complement strand
TGTACCCCGGCTCATTGGTTCCATTGACCGATTAGGTCAACTGGCGTGGCGCGGCGGGCGGGGTGGTCGTCGGCGGCGGCGGCGGTGGTTGGGTGGTCACCGGCGGCGGCGGCGCCTCGGTGACCACCGGGGGTGGTTCCGGTTCGGGCGTCACCGTCACGGTTTCCGGCGGCGGGGGCGGCGGCGGTGGCTCCTCGGTCGTCTCCGGGGGTGGCGGGGGCGGCGGCGTGGTGGTGATCTGATCCTGTACCGGGGGCGGGTTGACCGTCGTGGAGGTGGCCTGGTTGGCGAGGCTGTCGGTGTCGGTACGGGTCACCAGCAACGACACCGAAACCACGAGCGCGATCGCCGCGATGATCGCCGTCACTCCGACCACCCACGGCCACTTCGGCGGGGCAAGGTCGCCGGACTCCTCGGCCTCGTAGGCGTCGTAGTCGTAGAGCTCCAGATCAGCCGGCAGGTAGGGGCCGATTGTGTACTGCTCTGACTCGGGCGCGGAGTAAGCCCGCTGGAATCCGGTGTCGGTCAGCTCATCGCGATCGTCCCGGTACTCCGCGGTCGGCTCGTCCGACGATTGACCGCCGGCCTCCCGGCCCGGCGGAGTGGGCCCGCTCATCCCTGCCTACCCTCTTCCGACTGCATCGGTCGGGCTATCAGTGCCTCGCCTCAGGTGAAGCAGAACACTACCCAACGGGCGGTCCGGAACAGCCGCAGCACACCGATGGGGCCCCAAATCCCGGCCTCGATCGTGACCTTCGGCGCAACGGGCGTCAGTGCTTCTCGGGCCCGATGTAGTACTCGAAGACCCAGCCGCTGACCGCGCCAAGGACGAAGACGATGCCCGCGGCGATCAGCCACGGAAGCCACAGCGCGGCACCGACGGCAGTGATTGCGAACGACAGCGCGGCCACGATCGGCCACCAGCTGTGCGGCGAGAAGAATCCGAGCTCTCCGGCGCCGTCGGCGATGTCGGCATCCTCGTAGTCCTCCGGGCGGGTGTCGAGGCGGCGGGCCACGAACCGGAAGAAGGTGCCGATGATCAGTGTGAGACCACCGGTCAGGACGAGTGCGGTGGTGCCGGCCCACTCGACCTCGCCCCGGAAGGTGGCGGTCAGCACGCCGTAGGCGATGGAGACCACGATGAACAGAGCGGTGAGGATCTCGAAAAGTCTGGCTTCAATACGCATTGCGGACCCTCCTACTTACTCGCCTGCGGGATCATCCCGGTCTGCGAGCCGACCAACTCACCGCGACGGGTGTCGAACGGATAGGTCGTGGTGGCGATCGGCGACTGGTTGATCGCCGTCAGAGCCGCGGCATTCGACTTTCCGGAGATTCGCGCCTGCAGATAGGTCTTGAAGTCCTCGGCGGAGACCACCCGGATCTCGAAGTTCATCATCGAGTGATAGGTGCCGCACATCTCGGCGCAGCGACCGACGAATGCGCCGGTCCTATCGATCTCGTCGACCTGCCAGACGTTTTCGGTGTGGTTGGACTTCGGGTTCGGGAACACGTCGCGCTTGAAAAGGAAGTCCGGGACCCAGAACGAGTGGATCACATCGGCCGAGGCCTGCTGGAACTCGATACGCTTACCGACCGGCAACACCAGGACCGGGATCTCATCGCTGGTGCCGACGGTCTCGACCTTGTCGAAATTCAGGTAGGAGCGGTCCTCGGGGTTCAGGCCGGCAATCGCGCCAACCTTCTCTTCACCGTGTTCGTCGGTGCCCTCGGGCTTGGACGCTAGGGCAGCCTTGCGGGCCGGGTCGGCGCCATCGAAGTTGAACGTACCGTCCTTGTAGGCCACCTTCTGGTAGCCGAACTTCCAGTTCCACTGGAAGGCGGTGATATCGACGGTCACCTCGGGGTTGGGCTCCTTGTTGAGGAACTTGTCCTCCGTGATGACAGTGAAGTAGAAGAGCACCCCGACGATGATGATCGGGATCACCGTCAGCACCAGCTCCAACGGCATGTTGTAGCCGAATTGTCGAGGAAGTTCGGTATCGGTGGGCTTCTTACGGAAGGCGGTCGCGCAGATGAAGAACAGGGCGTACACGATCACGCCGACCACGAGGGCGGCGATCACGGTGCCCACCCAGTAGGTGCGGCTGGCATGCGCGTCGGAGGTGACGCCCTCGGGCCAGCCCAGGCCGACCACCTCCTGCCAGCTGCAACCGCTGAGCGTGACGGCCAGCCCTGCGAACGCGATGGCCAACGCCACCGCCCTCCGCCCGGAACGGGCCCCAGCACGGCCTAGCCCACGTGGTGTCACCTCGGCGCCTCCTGTGTCGCACGCTGCATCGCGAGTCGAATACTACGCAGCGTAGACCACCCTTGGACAGCAAGCTGACACACCTGGCGATTCGGCCCCGCGCCGATTCAGCGGGCCCACCGCGTTGCGGCATACTAGGCCCGATGTGCGGACTGCTCGCCCTGGTGGGACATGCGGCCGGCGCGATCACCACGCAGACCGTGGACGCGGTGGCGGGCGCATCCCACCTGATGCGGCACCGCGGGCCCGATGAGCCCGGCACCTGGGCCGATGACCAGGTGGTGCTGGGGTTCAACCGGCTCTCGATCATCGACATCGCCCACTCCCACCAGCCCCTTCGGTGGGGCCCCCCGGGTGAGCCGGACCGCTACGTCCTGGTCTTCAACGGGGAGATCTACAACTACCTGGAACTCCGCGAGGTGCTGGCCTCCGAATTCGGTGCGGTTTTCGCCACCGGCGGCGACGGCGAGGCGATTGTCGCCGCCTATCACTACTGGGGTGGCGAGGCCCTGAGCCGGTTGCGAGGGATGTTCGCGTTCGCACTGTGGGATACCGCGCGCCGCGAGCTGTTCTGCGCCCGCGATCCGTTCGGGATCAAGCCGCTGTTCATGGCGACCGGACCCGGCGGCACCGCGGTCGGCAG
>NZ_JBPCSX010000121.1:0-2517 GCF_051006775.1 Mycobacterium sp. | reverse complement strand
ATCTCCTCGGCGGTGCCGGCCAGCCTCGGCACCACCTCCTCGGCTGCGAACCTCAGGATCCGGGCGATACCGGGATCCGAGGTCAGCCCGTCGACGCAGCCGGCATCCCAGCCGCGGGCCTGCAGGGCGGCCAGCAGTCCGCGGGCCTGCTCCTCGGCGTCGTCGACGGCCGCACGGTCGTCGGTACCGTCCTCGGCGAGACCCAGGGCATTGCGCAGACCGGGCAGGCTCTGCTCTCCGCCGAACAGTTGTCGGGAGCGCAGGATGGCCAGCACCATGTCCAATTCGGCCTCCCCCGCCGGAGTCACGCCCAGGACGTGCAGGCCGTCGCGGATCTGGACGTCCTTGATCTCGCACAGCCAGCCGTCGACTCCCAGCAGCATGTCGTCGAAGGAGTCGTCCTCAGGGCGTTCGGCCAGCCCGAGATCGTGATCCATCTTGGCCGCGCTCATCAGCGTCCAGATCTGCTGGCGGATCGCCGGCAGCTTGGCCGGGTCAAGCGCCGCGATATTCGCGTGCTCGTCGAGCAGTTGCTCCAGCCGGGCGGTGTCCCCGTAACTCTCCGCACGCGCCATCGGCGGGATCAGGTGGTCGACGATGGTGGCGTGCGCCCGCCGCTTGGCCTGGGTTCCCTCGCCGGGGTCATTGACCAGGAACGGGTAGATGAGCGGCAGGTCGCCCAGCGCCGCATCGGGGCCGCAGTTGGCCGACATTCCGACGTTCTTACCCGGCAGCCATTCCAGATTGCCGTGCTTGCCCAGATGCACCATGGCGTGGGCGCCGAATTCATGCCGCAGCCAGAAGTAGGTGCCGAGGTAGTGGTGGCTGGGCGGCAGATCGGGGTCGTGGTAGATGGCAATCGGGTTTTCGCCGAACCCGCGAGGGGGCTGCACGAGAATCACGATGTTCTCGGATTGTATTGCGGCGACGACGATCTCGCCATCGGGATCACGGCTCCGGTCGACGAACAGTTCACCCGGCGGCGGCCCCCAGTGCTGCACCATGGCGTCACGCAGTTCCACGGGAAGGGTGCCGAACCACTCGCGGTACCGGGCTGCGGGAATCCGGATCGCCCGTTCGGCCAACTGCCCGTCGGTGAGCCAGTCTTCGTCGAGCCCGCCGAGTTCGATCAGCGCATGCATCAGTGCGTCGCCGTCACCGCTGGCCAGACCGGGAACCTCACCGATTCGATACCCGTTGTCGCGCAGAGCATTCAGCAGTGAAATCGTGCTGGCCGGGGTATCCAAGCCGACCGCATTGCCAATTCGGGAGTATTTGGTCGGGTATGCCGAGAACATCAGTGCGACGCGCTTGTCCGGCGCCGTGACATGCCGCAGTGTCGCGTATTTGACGGCCAGTCCGGCGACCCGGGCGCACCGTTCGGGATCGGGCACATACGAGATCAGTCCCTCGTCATCGATCTCCTTGAATGAGAATGGGACCGTGATGACGCGGCCGTCGAATTCGGGCACCGCAACCTGGGTGGCCACATCACGGGGACTCAGGCCACTGTCGTTGGCCAGCCATTGGGCACGGGAACTGGTCAGACAGAGCCCCTGCAGGATCGGGATATCCAGAGCCGCAAGGTGTTTTACGTTCCAGCTGTCGTCGTCGCCACCGGCGGTCACTGCTGCCGGCACCGCAGCCCCGGCGGCCAGAACCGTCACCACCATCGCATCGACGCCACGGAGCACGTCGAGCAGTTCAGGTTCCGGGGTCCGCAGCGATGTGCAGTACACCGGCACCGGCCGGCCACCGGCCCGCTCGATTGCGCAGCAGAGCGCTTCCACATAGGCGGTGTTCCCGGCCAGTTGCTGGGCGCGGTAGTAGAGGACGGCGATCCTTGGGGCGTCAACGGACAGGCCGGCACGGGCGGCGACCATCGACTGCACAGAGAAGCAGGGAGTGCCGGATGGACAGCCGGCCCCGGTGGCACAGGAGCGCTCGAGCATCCCCCACGGCGGTGTGGCCGCCGGCGGGCTGAACCCGTAACCGGTCATCAGCACGGTGTCGCAGAGGAAGTCGTGCAGCTGGCCCAGGTTGGCCACCCCGCCCTCGGCCAGGTAGGTATGCGCCTGCACGGCGATCCCGGCGGGCACGGTGGAGCGCTCCATCAGATCGGCGTCGGGTGCCTGTTCACCACTGACCACCACGGCCGGAACCCTGCTCGCGATGACCGTGTCGATCGTCTTCGGCAACGCCCGATAGCCGCCCAGCACCCGAACCACCACGACCGCCGCGCCGTCGAGCAGCTCGGCGAGCTGACCCTCGGCCAATCGGGTCGGGTTCGCCCACCGGTAGCCCGCCCCGCTGGCTCGGGCGGTGATCAGGTCGGTATCGGAGGTCGAGAGCAACAGAACGGTGGGCCGGGGCACCCCAGTACCGTAAACCGGTGGCCCGGACCCGCGACGAGGATGCCTGCCCCGGTGCGCTGACCGTGCATCAGGCAGCCGACGGCGCGCTGGCCCGGGTGCGGTTGCCCGGCGGCATGATCACCGCCGCCCAGCTGGAGGCGCT
>NZ_JBPCSX010000120.1:0-4010 GCF_051006775.1 Mycobacterium sp. | reverse complement strand
CCGACAGATCAACCCCGAGCAGCACATCCAACGCGGCATCGATCTGGGCCACCGCCCCCGACGAATCCATCGAACTCATGTTCGAACAATAAAACAACGATCCGACAAAAAAGCGGCTCGAAGAACTCAGTCGGCCAGCTTCGCCAGGAGCAGCGCCTCAGCGGTGGCCGCGCGCTCCAGAACGCCGAGGTGCAGGCTCTCGTTGACGCTGTGCGCCTGGGTGCCCGGATCCTCCACGCCGGTGACCAGGATGGTGGCCTTCGGGAAGGCGGCGGCGAACTCGGCGATGAACGGAATCGAGCCGCCCATCCCCATGTCCACCGGCTCTACTCCCCACGCCTGCCGGAAAGCGTCCCGGGCGGCGTCGTACACCGGCCCGGTGGCGTCGATTGCGTAGGGCTGTCCGACCTCGCCCGGAATGACGGTGACGTGCGCACCCCATGGGGCGTGCTCCTCGAGGTGCCGGCGCAGCAGGTCCAGGTGCGCCGCGGCATCACCGCCGGGTGGGACTCGAAGGCTGACCTTGGCCCGGGCCCGCGGGATCAGTGTGTTCGACGCCTGCGCGATTCCGGTGGTGTCGATCCCGATCACGGTGATCGCGGGTTTGGCCCACATCCGTTGTGCCACAGAGCCGGTTCCGATCTCACTGACCCCGTCGAGAAGTCCCGACTCCGCCCGGACCCAACCGGGATCGCGGTCCACCGGCGCGGCGACCGCCTCGTGCAGTCCGGCCACCGCTACGTTGCCGTCGTCATCGTGCAAGCCGGCCAACAGTCGCACCAGCACGGTCAACGCGTCCGGGACGACTCCTCCCCACAGCCCCGAATGCAACCCGTGGTCCAGCGTGGCGACCTCGACCACACAATCGGCCAGTCCGCGCAGCGATACGGTCAGCGCGGGAATCTCGGCGGTCCAGTTGTCCGAGTCGGCGATCACGATCACGTCGGCGGCGAGTTTGTCCTTATGCTCGGCCAGCAGTGCGCTCAGCGACGGCGAACCGGACTCCTCCTCCCCTTCGACGAATACCGTCACCCCCACCGGCGGCCGGCCGCCGTGCGCACGGAACGCCGCCAGATGCGTTGCGATACCGGCCTTGTCGTCGGCGGTGCCGCGGCCGTAAAGCCTGCCGTCACGTTCAGTTGGCTCGAACGGCGCCGAATCCCATTGCGCAGCAACACCTTCAGGCTGCACATCGTGGTGCGCATAGAGCAAGACCGTCGGCGCACCGGCCGGCGCGGGATGCCGTGCGATCACCGCGGGTGCACCACCGGAGCTGACGATCTCCACCTCGCCGAATCCCGCGTCGCGCAACAGCCCGGCCACCGCGCGCGCACTGCGGTGCACCTCGTCCCGGCGGGCCGGGTCGGCCCACACCGATTGGATACGCACCAGGTCCTCGAGATCACGCCGGACTTGCGGCAGGACAGCGCGCACCCGCTGGATCAGATCACTCACCGCAAAGAGGTTAGGCCAGTCAGAGGTCGATGGTCTCCAGGACGGCCACCGCGGCGGCGGTGTCACCCTCGTGGGTCAGCGACACATGGATGGCGACGTCGGCCAGGTGCTCGGCGATCGCACCGGTGAGACGCACCTTGGGCCGGCCCCACATGTCGCTGATCACCTCGATGTCGCGGTGGATCCCCTCCGGCAGCATCGGCCGGTGCGCGAACCGCGACCCGGACCAGGCCTTGATCACCGCTTCTTTCGCAGCCCACCGGGCGGCCAGATGCCGGGCCGCTTCCGAACTCTTGTCGGCCGCATGGCGACGTTCGCCGGGGGTGAATGTCTCGGCGAAGACCGTGCCCGGACGGTCCACCTGCTCGGCGAAGTCCGATATGCAGACAAGGTCGATCCCCACTCCGATAATCGCCACGGCGCGACCCTACTCCGAGTACAGGTCGTCGAGACCCAGTCGCGCAGCCGGATCCAGCAGCATCGCCGCCTCCTGGGGCTTCTCCGGAGAGTCGTGGTCGAAGCGGCGGTCGGCGGGCCGCTCGTAGAGCGGACGGCCACCGGCCATCGCCGAGGCAAGCCGGCGCTGACCGCCCAACACCCGGGCGTCGGACCGCCGCACATAGTCCGCACCCTGCTCGGGACTCAGCGACGCCAGGAAGGCCTGCGGATGGACGACCGCAACCAGACCGGAGACGTGACCGAAGCCGAGGCTGGTCACCAGACCGGCCTTGAGCGGCACCCGATCGCCGAGCCGCAGCGTCTCCCGCGGCCACACGAAGTGCGCGGAGACCGCCAGTTCGTCGTCGACGCAATCCAGACTGCGGTTCGGCGGAATGACGCCGTCGCGCAGCACCTGGCACAGCCCGATGGTCTGGAACACCGCCGCGCCACCCTTGGCATGCCCGGTCAGGCTCTTCTGGGAGATGACGAACAGCGGCGCCCCGGCCGACCGGCCGAACGCGTCGGCCAGGCGCTCGTGCAACTCGGTCTCGTTGGGATCGTTGGCCAGCGTTGAGGTGTCGTGCTTGGAGATCACCGCGATGTCATCGGCACCGACACCGAGGGTGGCCAGCGAACGCGCCAGCACCGACTCCCGCCCGCCGCGGCCGGCGCCCAGAGCGCCCAGCCCCGGTGCCGGGATCGAGGTGTGCACGCCATCAGCGAAGCTCTGCGCGTAGGCGACCACTCCGAGAACCGGCAGGCCCATCTTGAGCGCCAGATCGCCGCGCGCCAGCAGGATGGTGCCGCCGCCCTGGGCCTCGAGGAAGCCGAGCCGGCGGCGGTCGTTGGCACGGGAGATCTTCGAGTCGCTGATCCCCTTGGCGCGCATCATCTCGGTGTCGGCGGTGGCGGACATATCGCCGAAACCGGTGATGGCATCCGAGGTCATATCGTCGAAACCACCGGCCACCACAAGATCGGCCTTGCCGAGCCGGATCTTGTCCATGCCCTCCTCGATGGAGACCGCGGCGGTGGCGCACGCGCCGACCGGGTGCACCATCGCGCCGTAACCGCCGACGTAGGACTGCATCACATGGGCCGCAACGACATTCGGCAGAACCTCCTGGAGGATGTCGTTGGGCTTCGGGCTGCCCGTCAGGTTGCCGTGGAACATCGTCTGCATGCTCGTCAGGCCGCCGATGCCGGTGCCCTGGGTGCTGGCCACCAGGCTGGGGTGAACCCAGCGCATCAATTCGGCAGGGGTGAACCCCGAGGACAGGAATGCGTCGACGGTGGCGACCATATTCCACAGCGCCACCCGGTCGACGGCACTGACCATATCCGGGCTGATACCCCAGACCGTCGGGTCGAACCCGGTCGGGATCTGCCCGCCGACGGTGCGCGACAGTTTCGCCCTGCGCGGCACCCGAATCTCGGTGCCCGCCTTGCGGATCACCTCCCAGTCGCCGGTCTCGCCGGTCGGGCGCACCACGGTGTGCTCGGGGTCGGCGTGCTCGAAGGCACGCGCTTCCGCCTCCGAGGACACCACGAAACTGAAGTTGCGATCCAGGAAGACGCTCACCAGCAACTCGGTGCTGTGGTCGGCCTTCAGGGAGCCGTCGGCCACGAATTCCCTGATGCCACAACGTTCGATGACCGCGTCGTGGTAGTGCTCGACCAGTTCGGTCTCGTCGATCATGTCCCCACTGGCGGCGTCGTACCAGCCCGGCTTGGGGTCGCTCTCCCAGGTCACCAGTCCGGTGGTCCACGCCAGTTCGAGTACACCGGCGGCGGAGAGTTCGTTCTCCACCTCCATCTCGTAGCGGGTGCGCGAGGATCCGTACGGGCCGAGTTCGGCCGCTCCGACGATGACCACCAGATCAGCCGGGTCGACGTCGATGTCAGCCCAGTCCGGCGCCGGGCCGGGCCGGGGTCCGCGCGGCGGGGACGGCAGTGCCGCGATGGTGCCGGGGACCGGTCCGTCGGCATCCGGTGTGTCGGCACCGGCCGACATCTCCTCGCGTGCCTTCGCTGCCAACTCGGCCATGTCGAGGTCGACCTCGCCCAGTCCGCCGGTGAGATCGACCTTCAGCGGTGCCAGCGAGCCGGCCA
Source organism: Mycobacterium sp. (assembly GCF_051006775.1). GTDB lineage: Bacteria > Actinomycetota > Actinomycetes > Mycobacteriales > Mycobacteriaceae > Mycobacterium. The sequence continues at coordinate 2 of NZ_JBPCSX010000120.1, read as the reverse complement.
CC